>DATBQU010000234.1:0-14784 GCA_036560665.1 Polyangiaceae bacterium | reverse complement strand
TGCAGAGGATCGACTGGTCTTTCATGACCCGCATGTGCTCTTGGCGCACGACGTGGCTGCAGCCGGTCGCCGTGACGAAGATGTCGCCCATCGGGGCGGCGTCCTCGAGGGTCGTCACCTCGTAGCCCTCCATCGCCGCCTGGAGCGCGCAGATGGGGTCGATCTCGGTGACGATGACGCGCGCGCCGAGGCCGCGCAGCGACTGCGCGCAGCCCTTGCCCACGTCCCCGTAGCCGGCCACGACGGCGACCTTGCCCGCGAACATGACGCCCGTCGCGCGCTTGAGGCCGTCGCCGAGCGACTCGCGGCAGCCGTACAGGTTGTCGAACTTGGACTTGGTGACGCTGTCGTTCACGTTCATGGCCGGGACCTTCAGCGTCCCCTTCTTGGCCATGTCGTAGAGGCGGTGCACCCCGGTGGTCGTCTCCTCGGAGAGGCCGCGGATGGCCTCGGGCCCCTCGAAGAGCTCGGGGTGCTTGTCGTGGATGATCTGCGTGAGGTCGCCCCCGTCGTCGAGGATCATGTTGGGGCCCTTGCCGCCCGGGAAGGCGAAGAGCTGCGCCTCGATGCAGTCGGTGTACTCCTTCTCCGTCTCGCCCTTCCAGGCGAAGACGGGGACGCCGGTCTTGGCGATGGCGGCGGCGGCGTGGTCCTGCGTCGAGAAGATGTTGCAGCTGGTCCAGGTGACCTCGGCGCCGAGCTCGCGCAGCGTCTCGATGAGCACCGCGGTCTGGATGGTCATGTGCAGGCAGCCGGCGACGCGCGCGCCCTTCAGCGGCTTGGCCGCGCCGTACTCCTTGCGGAGCGCCATGAGCCCGGGCATCTCGCTCTCCGCGATGCCGATCTCCTTGCGGCCCCAGTCTGCCAGGCCGATGTCCTTCACCTTGTAGTTGTCCATCTCAGTGCCCTTTCTTCTTCGCTGTCATCACCTGCCACGGCAGGTGCCTGTCCGGCCCGTCGCCGCAGAGCGGCCCCGGGATCTTGGTGATGCGGGTGTCTTCCAGCCCCGCCGCGCGGGCGAAGCGGCGCAGCTCCGCCGGCTCGAAGCCGAGCCAGGCGTCGGCCTGGTCGCGCATGGTCTCGTCGTCGTGGCGCGCGTAGTCGACGACCACGAGCGCGCCGCCGGGGGCGCATAGCGACGCCAGCTGGGCGACGACGCGCGACGGTTGCGGGGCGTGGTGCAGCACGCGCGAGGCGAACACCGCGTCGGCGCCCGCGCCGACGGCCTTGCGCAGCTCCTTGCCCTCGAGCTCCCCCTGCACGAGCGTGACGTTGGCGAAGCCGCGGGCGGCGACGCGCTCTCGGGCGAGCGCGAGCTGCGCGTCGGAGCGGTCGACGGCGACGACCCGCTCGTAGACGGGGGCCAGCACCTCGAGCAGGCGACCGTCGCCCGTCCCCGCGTCGAGCGCGAGGGCGCGACGGGGCAAGAGCGGCGCGATGGCGGCCAGGTACGCCCCCATCTCGGCCGGCACCGCGTCGACCTTCGTCTTCGCCGGGCGGGCGAAGAACTCGTGCGCCGCGGCCTCCCGCGCCCGCAGCACCTGCGCCACGCGCCCCAGGCTCCCGTCGCGCTCGCACAGCGCTCGCCCGCTCGCCAGCGCGTCGGCCACCACCGCGTCGGGCGCGGCCTCGGGGGCCAGGCGCACCAGCGTCCGCGTCCCCTCCCGTCGATCCCGCAGCAGCCCCGCCTGCCGAAGCGCGGCCGCGTGGCGCGAGACGTTGGGCTGGCTCTCCTGCAGGAGCTCGGCGAGCTCCCCGATGCTCAGCTCCTCGTCGGCGGCGAGGGCGAGCAGGCGCAGACGCGCCGGCTCGGAGAGCACCCGGTAGAGCTCCCATCGCTGGGAGGAGGAGAAGTCGACCTCGGCCATCCACGGTCTATATATTCATTCATACGCATGAACGCAAGTAGCGGCGTTTTCCAGGCCGGAACGCCTTGTCTCGTGGGCCCTGCGCCCTACCATCGCCGCGTGGCCCCACCCGCCGTGACCGTGCTCTTCGACGGCGACTGCCGCTTCTGCACGCGCTCGGCGCGGGCGCTGCAGCGCCTCTTCGGCAGGACGCGCGTCGCGGCGGAGAACTTCCAGGACCCCCTCACGCTGGCGCGCTACCCGGCGGTGACCCGCGAGGCGGCGATGACGAAGATGCACGTCGTCCTCGCCGACGGGCGCGTGTTCGCCGGCGCGGAGGCGTTCGCCCGGGTGGTCGCCAGCGTGCCCTTCGTGGGGTGGCTGGCTTTCCTCTACTACGTGCCGGGGTCGAGGCAGCTGGCGGAGCTCGCCTACCGGCTGGTGGCCCGCAACCGCTACCGGCTCTTCGGCAAGGCCGAGGCGTGCGAGGGGAGCTGCCACCTGCACCAGACCTGAAGGGCCCCTTGCGCCACGCCGCTTCCGGGGGTTACTTCGGGTGACGATGGTGTCACGGGCGAGCCACGACGCGGTCGCGCTGCGGCCGCCGGCGACCACGTCGGCGCGCTGGCGGCGCGTGGCGGCGAGGCGATGGCTCGCGCGCGGAGTGCTCGTCCTGCCCGGGCTCGGCCTGGCCACCCTCGACTGGCTGGCGCGGCGCGACCAGATCGCGGCCTGGCCTCTGGGAACGGTCGCGGTGTACGCGGCGACGCTGGTGCTCGGGGCGGTGCTCTGGGGGGCGCTGGTGGCGGCCGCGTCGGCGCGACGCGCCTGGGGGGCGCGCGCGGTGCTCGTGGCCGGGGCCACCATGGCGGTCGGCGCGCAGCTCTACTTCTTCGGCCGCTACCACGCGTACATGAACCCGCGCGCGGTGCTGGTGGGCACCTCGATGATGCCGAGCATCGGGCAACAGCTCTGGAGTGATCGCGCGAGCTTCCTGCGCGCGCTGCTGCCCCCCATCGCCCTGGCGCTGCTGCTGCCCTTCGCCCGCCGGCGCACCGCGCGGCTGAAGCGAAGGCACGCGTGGCTCGCGCTCGACGTGGGCGTGATGGCGCTGCTCCTGGCGGCGTTCGGGGTGGAGGCGACGGGCGGGGGCGAGCAGGCGGCCTCCCCCGACGTGCTGTACCTGGCGTCGATGGGGCGCCTGGCCTACGCGCGCTGGGAGCACGACGACGCCGTCGTCCGCGCCCACCCGGGGCCGCGCACGCCCGCGCCCGTCCCGCCCATCGCGCCGGGCGCCTCGCCCGCGGCGCGGAGCGAGCGACGCAGCGTCCTCTTCGTCCTCACCGAGAGCGTGCGCGCCGCCGACACCTGCAACGGGCCCTCCCCCGACTGCGAGACCACGCCCTACACCAACGAGCTGCTGCCGGGCCGCTTCGCCTTCTCCCAGATGCGCGCGCTCGACTCGACGACGGCTGTGTCGCTGGCCGTGCTCTGGAGCGGCCTGTCGCCGACGGCGTCGCGCGAGGCGCTGCACACCGCGCCGCTGCTCTGGGAGTACGCGCACGCGGCGGGCTTCGACACCGCGTACTGGACGTCGCAGAACATGTTCTTCGCCAACTCCGGGACCTGGCTGGAGGGGCTGCCGCTGTCGCGCTGGGTGAGCGCGACCGATCTCGATCCCGACCCGACCTACGAGGTGGGCGCCGACGACGCGAAGCTCATCGACGTGGCGCTGCGCGACCTGCCCGGCATGCGCGCGCCCTTCGTGGGGGTGGTGCACCTGTCGAACACGCACTTCCCCTACGTCGTCGACGAGAGCGACGCGCCGTTCCAGCCGCAGGGACACGCCTTCGGCGCCGGCGACGCCGCCAAGGTCCACAACCGCTACGACGACGCCATTCGCCGGCAGGACGCGCTGGTGGCGCGCCTGGTCCGCGGCGTGCGCGCCGTCCCCGGAGGCGACCAGGTGGTGATCGTCTTCGCCAGCGACCACGGCGAGCAGATCCGGGAGCGCGGCGCGATCGGCCACACCTGGGGCGTCTACGACGAGGAGGTCCGGGTGCCCTTCTGGATCGACGCGCCCGAGGGCGCCATCACCGCCGAGGAGACGGACCGGCTCCGCGCGCTCGCCGACGTTCCCCTGACGCAGCTCGACGTCCTGCCCACGCTCCTCGATCTGATGGGCGTGTGGGACGCGCCGGCGATGGCGTCGTTCCGGAGCGCCATGCCCGGCGAGAGCCTGCTGCGTGGCGGCTCGCCCGACCGCCCGGTGGTGCTGACCAACTGCAGCGGGATCTTCGCCTGCGCCTTCAAGAACTGGGGGGCCATGCGCGGTACCCGGAAGCTCCTGGCGACGCAGAACGACGCGCGCTGGAAGTGCTTCGACACGGCGCGTGATCCGGGCGAGCACGTCGACCTCGGTCCCAGGGGCTGCGGCGATCTGCGCGACATCGCCGAGGCCGACGGCCGCGGCACGCCCTTCTGACGGGGCTCAGGCGTTCCAGTCCCTGGCCAGCGCGAGGCTGCGCACGTTCTCGGCCACGCCCTCGAGGAACCCGCGACGCAGCTCCGGATCCTGGAGCGTCCTGGCGCGGGCGAGCACGCGCTCCTTGGCGATGGCGATGGCGACCCGCGCACCGTCGCGGTCGCCGGTGGCGAAGAGCGCCTCGGCGTGGGCCAGGCGGATCGCCGCCTCGCCGATGGCCGTCTTGCCCGCCGTCTCCAGCGCCGCCATCGCCCGCTTTGCCGTCTCGAGCGCCTCGGCCGCTCCGCCGCGTGCCCGCTGCACCTCGGACAGCATCGCCAGGGCGTCGCCGAGCATCGCGTTGGCGCCGGAGAGGCACTCCACCGCCGCCAGGGCCTCGCGCTCGGCCCCCGTGTGGTCGCCGAGCGACGCGAGCAGCCAGGCCCGGTAGCGCGTCGCCACGCCTGCCAGGCGCACGTTCTTCTGCGCGCGCAGCGTCTCGATGGCCTTCGGCAGCACCTCGCCGGCCTCGTCGACCTTGCCCTGGCGCGCCAGCGTACGGCCGAGCTGCGCGCGCGCCGTCCCCACGGCGTTGTCGAGCGCCATCCGCTCGGCCACGACGAGCGCGCCCCGCAGCGCGCGCTCGGCCTCCGCGTACGCGCCGATCTCGTTGTACGCGTAGCCGACGCTCACGCGCTGGAGGCACGCGTTGCGCAGATCTCCCGCCGCCTCGAAGCTCTCGGCCGCCGCGTCCGCGAGCCGCACGCGCGCGCCGGGATCGCCGGCCGAGCCGGCCGACACCGCGCGCGCCTCGAGCACCCAGCCCGCCACCGCCGGATCGCTCGCCGCGCTGCCACCCGAGCCGAGCCGCGCCAGGAGGCGCTCGGTGATCTCGGCCTGCCCGCTGAGCGCGAGCTGCGTGGCCGCCCGCGCGGTGGCCACGACCTGCGCCGCCCCGCCCGTGCCGGCCGGCAGCGCCAGGAGCGCTTCCGCCACCTCGACCAGACCGGCACGGTCGGCCAGCTTCCCGCTCGCGGCGACCACCTCTCCCGCCGCCGCGCACCACGCCTCGCTGCCGCGCGACGCCACGCCCATCGCCCGGCGGGCCACGGCGCCGGCGTCGGCGTTCGCGCCGCGCCACTTGTGGGCCTCGGCCTCGATCTGGAGCAAGGCCGCCAGAGCGGGGCCCTCCGCGCCGAGCGCGACGGCGCGCTCGCTCCGGCGGATCGCGGCGTCGAGGTCGTTGCCCTCCAGCGCCTGCTCGGCCGCGCGCTGGTACCAGACCACGGCCCGCTCCGGCGCCTGGCCCCGATCGAAGTGCTCGGCCAGGGTCAGCGCGTCGCGCTCGCCCGACTCCTCCAGCCACGCCGCCGCCAGGCGATGACCGAGGACGCGATCCTCCCCCACCATCATGGCGTAGGCCGCCTCGCGCACCAGGGCGTGGCGGAAGGAGTACTCCTCCTCACCGGGGAACTTGCCGCGGCCGCGCTTCACGATGACCTCGCGCTCGGCCAGGTAGTCGAGCCACTGCACCGCCTCGGTCGCGCGCTGGGCGCCGAGCAGCGACAGCACCGCCCCGCGCCAGAAGAGCTGCCCGAAGACGCTGGCTGCGCGCAGGACCCGCCGGGCGCCCGCCTCCAGGCGGTCGATGCGGGCGCTCACCACCGCAAGCACGGAGCCCGGCGGCTCGCCGCCCTTGCCCTCGGCCTCGGCCCTGACCAGCTCCTCGAGACAGAACGGGTTGCCGCCCGCGGCGTCGACGATCCGACGCACGACCTCGCCGGTCACGCCCTCCCCCAGCACCTCGCGCACCAGCTTCTCGCTCGCCTTCGGCGTCAGCTCCGCCAGACGCAGCTCGACCATCCCGCGCTGCGTCCACGCGCTCGGGAAGAGGTCGTGCACCTCCGGCCGCGCCGACACCAGGATCATGAGGGGCGAGGCGCGCAGGTTGCGCAGCAGCGCGTCCACGATCTTCACCGTGGGAACGTCGCCCCAGTGCATGTCCTCCAGGACGATGACCACCGGCTGGTGCTCGCACTCGGCGCGCACCCAGTCCTCGTAGGCGCGGCGCATCTGGTCGCCGCGAAGCACGGGGTCCTGTCGCGCCGCGCGAAGCTGCAGGCTCTCCTCTTCGGGGAACGGTGCGCCCACTAGATCCCCCAGGAACTCGGTGACCCGCGTCCGGTCCGCCTCGGGGACCCGTCGGGCCACGCGGGCCGCGAGCTTCTGCCGGCGGGCCGCGAGCGGCTCCCCGTCGGCGATCCCCGCCGCGCCGGTCACGGTCTGCGCGATCATCGCGAACGGCGCCCCGGCGCTCATGGGGTCGGCCCGACCGACGAGCACCTCGAGGTCACTGGTCCGGCGCCGGATGCGCCGCAGGAACTCCCGGCGCAGGCGCGTCTTGCCCAGGCCGGCCGGCGCGGTGACGAGGACCGCGCGCGCCGCGGACTCGTCGACGCACTCGTCGAAGGTCGCCTCCAGCGTGCGAAGGTCCCGGTCGCGTCCGACGCAGGAGGTCGGCCGTCCCAGGACGGAGCGGGCGACGTCGTGCGACTCGCGCGCGCCGCGCAGCTCGACGTGCTGGCCCTCCTCGACCACGTCGAAGCGCAGATCGAGCAGCCCTGCCGTCACCTCGTCGAGACGCACCGGGCCGGTCCTCGGCGGCGCACTGGCGGACGCCGGCCCCTCGGTCGACTCGAGCAGAAGGCGGGACGCGCGATCGAGCACCTCGCCTACGGGGAACCGACCCGTCACCACCCCGCGCCCCGTGGCCAGCACGATGGGCGCCTCCGGCAGCATCTCGCGAAGCGCGAGGGCGAAGCGCGCGGCGTTGGCGGCGTGGTCGGTGGCGTCGCCGTCGCCGATCAGCGTCGCCACCAGCGACCCGTCGGCGAGACGCTCGATCTTGGCGCCGAAGCGGGCGATGGGCGACGTCCCCGAGCTCGAGGCCGAGCCGGCGGACGCCAGCGTTCCGCCGTCGCGTGGGATCGCCACGTCGGTGACCGGGGCCGACGCCATGACCACGCACACCAGCCGCTGCTCGACGTGGGTCAGCGAGCGCGGCGCCTCCGAGGCGGGGGCCGGCTCGTCGCGCTGTTTTTCGTCCCACTGCAGCGCGGCGATCTCCACCGCCACCGCCGCGGCGTCGGCGGGGCGCGCCGCCGGGTTCTTGGCCATCGTCCGCGCCACGAGCTCGTCGAGCGGCTCGGGGAAGTCCCCCCGGCCGCGCAGGCGGGGCGCCTCCTCGAAGAGCACCTTGCCCAGGAGCGCCATCAGGTTGTCCGCCGCGAACGCCGGGCGACCGGTCAGGCACTCGTAGAGGACGCAACCCAGCGCGAAGACGTCGGCCCGCGCGTCGACCTCGTCGTTGCCGCGCGCCTGCTCCGGCGCCATGTACCCCGGCGTGCCCAGGTACATGCCGGGCAAGGTCATCCCGAACGTCGCGCGCAGCGGCCGGGCGATGCCGAAGTCGAGGACCTTCACCTCGTTGATGTCCCCGCCCACCAGGAAGAGGTTCCGCGGGTTGACGTCGCGGTGGACGATCCCGCGGGCGTGCGCCGCCGCCAGCGCCTGCGCCGCGCCGCGCACGACGGTCAGGCTCTCGCGGATGCTGAGCTGCCCGGCCGAGAGGCGCCCGCGCAGGTCGACCCCGTCGAGCCACTCCATGGCGAGGTAGCGCGACCCGAGCTCGGTCTTGCCGTGCGCGACGTACTGGACGATCCCCGGGTGCCGCAGCTCGGCGAGAACGCGCGCCTCCCGCGCGAAGCGCTCGTCGCTCGACTCGTCGAGCAAGAGCTTGAGCGCCACCTCGCCGCCGGCGTGCCGGTCGCGCGCGCGGTAGACGACGCCCATCCCGCCCCAGTCGGCCAGGGCGACGATCTCGAACCGTCCGGCGAGGATCTCACCGACGCGGAGGAGCGACTTTGCCGCGCTCGATACCGCCGGTGACGTCTGGACCGAGCGTGCCGTTCGTGTACTGCCTTCATCCATCTCGGCGCGCGAGACGGTAGCATACGCCAAAGGGGAGGATGAGCGATGGTGGCGCTTCCGACGGACATCCAGCAGATCGGCCAGATGCAGGACGGGGTTCTGCGGAACCTCACCATCACGCAGCGCTACCACGACCTGTCGCTCGCGCTGTCGGAGACGATCGGGGGCGACGACGTCAACTGGTCCACCTTCGCCACCTGGGCTTCCAAGACGGCGGGGCAGAGCATCCGCAACGAGGAGGTCCCGCCCTTCGTCGCCGAGGTCGTGGGCGACGCCGGGGACGACGTGATGCACCCGCTCGGCAAGATCGAGTCGGCCATCCACGCCGTCGTCCCCACCTCCGGGTTCCACCCGTCGTTCCTGCTGGCGCCGATCGCGGAGACGCTGACGACCGTGAGCACCAGCATCGCCGCCGGCAACCTGAAGGTCTTCGCCGAGCTGTCGCCCCAGTTCGTGCGCTTCGTCCAGGCGTTCCGCGGCAACCCCCCGACGGACGCGCAGCTCTCGACCTGGATCGAGCCGCTCGACCCCAGGCCGGCCGCGGAGGGCGGTCAGCTCGCGCTGCGGCAGGCGTTCACGGCGTACGTCGCCGCGATCCGCGCCAGCGACGCGACGGCGAGGGCGCGCCTGATGCTCCTCGGCAACTGCATGATCGGGCTGCACGAGCAGACGCGGTTGCAGCCGCAGATCCAGGAGGCGATGGATGCGCCCATCGACGACATCCTCAAGAAGCACCTGCACGCGTCGCTGCGGACCGGCGCGGCGGGCCTCTTCGATCGGCTGGTGGCGGCGGTCGAGGCGCCGCTGGCGCATCTGGTCGACGTGGTGGAGGACGTGTGGGAGCGCATCGCCACGCGCTTCCTCATGAGCCTCGCGCTTCCGGGCGGCGCGGCGCTGCCCCTGGGGCGCAACATCCCGAAGGACGCCGCGGCGCGCGACTACCTCCCCGCCGCGCTCCAGAACGTGGTGGATCCCACCGAGCTGCTCGGGCTCCTCAAGCAGTACGACCGCGCGCGCGGGGCGTCCGACGTGGGCAGCGCGTCGGTCGACTGGCGCCTGCTCGACGACCGGATGAACTTCATCGTGAACCTGTTCCGCTCGCGCCAGAAGGACGCCGAGCTGCTCGAGCAGCCCTTCAGCGACGCGCAGCGGGCGGAGATCGAGGCGGGCAGGATCCCGGGGGCGGCGCTGGGGAAGCTGTAGGCGCGGTCGCGGGCGCGTCACGCGGCCGGACACGGTGCGCGCCTTCGACGCCGCTCGCGGTGGGCAACGTGCGCCGCGCGGCGTCCCGGCCCAGAGTAGAGGCGCCTTGGCGCGTCCTTTCGCCTTGCCTTCGCTGATGGTCCTCCTGCTCGCCGCGTCGTGCGACCAGTCCGGCACCGTCGTCCTCGCCGACGACGTCGGCCTGCCTCCCCCCACGGCGTACACGGGGCCGGCGTCCGACGTGGAGGCGCGCGTCTCCTGGCTCCTCGGGCAGATGACGCTCGACGAGAAGGCCGGCCAGATGACGATGGGCGGCTGGACGTCGCTGGCATCGCCGGACGACATCACCGCGTTCCGCCTGGGCGCGCTGGGCGGCGCGCCGGCCGACATCGACGCCTCCGACTTCCTCGCCATCACCGCGACCGTGCGCGCCAGGGCCGCGGCGACGCGCATGGGCATCCCGGTGCTCTTTGCCATCGACGCCGTGCACGGCAACGGCAAGGTCCGCGGGGCCACCATCTTCCCGCACAACATCGGCCTGGGGTGCACCGGCGATCCCGACCTGGTGCGCCAGGTCTACGCGGCCACGGCCGAGGAGGTCGGCGCGCTCGGCCTGGGTATGAACGAGGCGCCGGCCATCGACGTCGGACGCGATCTGCGCTGGGGCCGGACCTACGAGAGCTTCGGCGAGGACCCGGCGCTGGTCTCGACCATGGGCACGGCGGCGATCGCGGGCACGCAGCCCACGGTGCTCGCGTGCGCGAAGCACCTGCTCGGTGCCGGCGGAACGACGTGGGGCACGGGCGTCAGCGGCGGCGTCGACCGCGGGAACGCCACGGAGTCCGAGGCGGAGATGCGGCGCGTGCACCTGCCGCCCTTCGAGGCCGCCCTGAAGGCGGGAGCGCAGGCCGTCATGGTCTCGTACAGCGAATGGCAGGGCACGCGGATGTGCGTCAGCGATCACTGGCTGACCGACGTCATCAAGGGTGAGCTCGGCTTCGACGGCATCCTGATGACCGACGGCGGCGGCGTGCTGCTGGTGGGACCGGACATCTACGAGGACGTCCGCCTCGCCGTGTCGGCCGGCATCGACGTCGTCAACGTCGGCGCGCCGTACCCGCAGGTGGTCGAGGCCATCGTGGCGCTGGTCCAGTCCGGCGCCGTCCCCCCGGGTCGGATCGACGACGCGGTCCGACGGATCCTCCGCGTGAAGGTCCGCGCCGGGCTTTTCGACACGCCGCCCCCGGACGCGAGCGCCGCGGCGAAGGTTGGGAGCGCGGAGCACCGCGCCGTCGCGCGCCAGGCCGTGCGCGAGTCGCTCGTCCTGCTCCGAAACGACGCGGGGCTGCTCCCGCTCCCGAAGACCGCGCGCGTCCACGTGGCGGGCCCCGGAGGCGACGATCTCGGCATCCAGTCCGGCGGCTGGACGCTCGGCTGGCAAGGGGGCACCGGCGTCGACTCCGGCGCGCTCGGGGGCGGGACGACCATCCTCGCGGCGATGCGCGCCGCGGCAGCGTCCCCCGGGCTGGTCACGTACTCGCGCGACGGTCTGGGAGCGTCGGGAGCGGACGTGGGCGTCGTCGTGCTGCACGAGCTTCCCTACGCGGAGTACCTCGGCGACACGCCCGATCCGCGCCTCGACGGCGGCACGCCGTCCAACGTCTACGACGGGACCGCCGCGCCGCTCGTCGCGGTGATGCGGCAGGCGCACGTGCCGCTGGTGGCGCTCCTGCTGACGGGGCGCCCGGTGCGCATGGAGTCGCTCCTCGCCTCGTTCGACGCCGTCGTGGCGGCGTGGCTGCCGGGCTCCGAGGGGCAGGGCGTGGCGGACGTGCTCTACGGCGACGCGCCGTTCCGGGGTCGGCTGTCGCGCTCCTGGCCGCGCGACGCGACCGTGCTGCCACTGAGCTACGAGGATCCGGGATACGACCCGCTGTTCCCGGTGGGGTTCGGGCTGGTGCGTTGATGGCCCCGTGAGCGGTGGCCTCCAGTCCGCTCTTCCGCCCCGACAGATCGCTCCTCCGCTCCACCGACCCGCTTCGCTCGCCCACGAACCCGGCCCTCCTGCCCGACAGATCGACTTCGCCGACGAGCAAGCCGTCATCGCCGCCGAGCCACTCGCTCTTCTCGACCGGCCGATCGACATCGCCGACGTGCAAAGCGGCATCGCCCACGTGGGAAGCGACATGGCGGCCTACAAACCCTTTCCGCTCGCCGACAAACCCTCTTCGTCCGGCCGGCGGAGCGCTTCCCTCGCGCGTCGAGCCGCCTTCTCGGACGAGAAAGCCGCTTCGCACGCCGGCGAAGCCTCTTCGCTCGCCTGCGAAACCGCTTTGCTCGACGTCCCGGCCGCATTGGATCGGCTGCGAACTCGATCACTGCGCGGCGAAGTCACTTCACTCGCGGGCGATGCCGCTTCACTCGCGCACAGAATCGATTCCCTGGGCCGACGAGCCGCCTTGCACCGCCGTCGGCGCGAGTCCGTGCGCGCGCTTCACCCAGCGCTCGCTCGCCTCGCCGGATGTCTCGCGCGTGATCCTCGTGTGCACGCGCGCCTATCCCGCTTCCTGCTCGACCGAGCCGCACTGCTCGCGGTGGGAGCCGCATGGCTTCTCGAGATCCTCGAGTCACTGGCCGAGAGATCGCGCCTCCACGTCGTGAAGCTCGAGCGGATCGGCACCCCGCTCGCTCAGTCGTGCACGCAACGCACGTAGTGCGTGCTGAGCATGTCGTCGCCCGCCGAGAAGCCGTTGTGGAAGCTCACGTCGTACGCCCAGCCCGCGTGGGGTGGATACGGCGACGACGTCCAGTACTGGGAGTTGATCACCGTCTGGGGGAAGGCGTTGCCGTCGATCATCTTGTCGACGAGAGTCCCGTTCTCGTATTCGGTGTGCGGCGTCTCGTCGACCAGCGTGAGCATCTCCTTGTACGAGGGCACGCGCCAACCCGTCGTATAGACGTAGAGCGACAGGCCGCCGCAATAGGCCGCGGCGCCGTCGAAGGTGACGGGCGCCGCCGGCGCGTAGCGCTGCCAGATGAGCGTCGTCCACCGGTCGGTGATCACCTGGTCGCTGATGTTGAAGAGCCCGTACTGGTCCGACGGCGCGTCCGCGCGCGCGAGCGTGGCCAGGCCGACGACGCCGCTCGCTGCGACGGTCACGCGCAGCCAGCGGCGCGCGCTCACGGCGTCCCTCCGTTCACGCAGAGCACCCACGAGGCGCTCGTGCCCGTGGAGACCGTGCCGTCGGCGAGCGACACCTGCCACCACTGCGTCGGCGGCGCGCCGTCGGTCGGGACGGCGGAGGACGTCCAGTACACCGCGCCCGCATCCACCGCCGGGAACGCCGACGGATCGAGGGTCGGGCGCGTGGCTGGCTGGGTGAAGTCGACGAGCGAGACGAGCTCGATGCGCGTCGGCACGCGCCAGCCGCCTCCCGCGAGCGCGAGGCACTTCTGCCAGGCGTGGACGTTGTCGCTCGCCGCCAGCGGGACGCGCTGCCACGTGAGCCCGGTCACCACGTCGTTGACGGTGGTCGCGCCGCCGTCGACGCCCGCGTCGTACGTCATCGGGTGCGGCAGCGGCGTCGCCGAGTCGGGGGCGATGGCCGCGTCGGGGTTGGGCATCGGCCAGTGTGCCCAGAGCTGGTGCGGGCCGGGGCCGTCCCAGCCGCCGTCGCCGGGCGTACCGCCGTCCGCGTCGCCACCGCCGTCGCCTCCGTCGTCGCCGGGGCCGGTCTCGAACGCGGTGGAGTCGAGGTTGCCCTCGTTCCGGACGTCGGCGACGAAGCCCCCCTCGGAGGCGTCGGCGCAGTCGCCCGGGCACTTGCCGAAGTCGCCCAGCCCGAGCAGCGCGTCGCAGGCGACGAGCGTCGAGACGAGCGCCGCGGCGGCGACGACGGCGGCTCGCCTAGAAGCGCCCATGCACCCCTGCCGCGCCGAGCCCCAGCCACGGCGACACTCGCTCCCTGCCCTGCTGCGCCGGCGCCGCGTCCTTCTCCGTCAGCAGGCCGACGATGCCGGCGACGAGCCCTGCGCCGCCGACGACGAAGGCCACCGTCGAGACCGTGGCCCACGCCTGCGCCGTGTCGAGATCGGGCAGGCCGCCGTTGCCGTCGCTGCACACCTTGCTGACGCCGCACTCCGAGTCGAGCTGCCCCTTCTTGTTGAGCGCCGTCAGCCCCGCGATGAGGCCCACCGCCGAGCCGGCGATGGCGGTCCCGAAGCCGAGCTTCACCAGCAGCGGCATCGGCTGCGGCTGCGCGGGCGCCGGCTGGGGCGGCGGTGGCGGCGGAGGTGGAGGCGGAACGACCACGGGCGCGGGCGGCACCGTCAGCGTGAGCTCGCCGGTCTGCCCTTCCGCCACGTTCGCTTCGCCGTGCACCTCGCGCGCGGCGGCCCCATCGCCGATGCGCAGCGACACCAGGTGCTTGCCCGGATCGACCTTGAGCGGCTCCGCGAACGCCGCGTCCGGAACCGTGACCCCGTCGATGGAGAGGTGCGCCGTGTCCCCCTCGGCCAGCCCGTTGACCTTGACCACCAGCGCCGGGATGCGCGGCCGCAGCTCCTCGGCGAGCTTGGCCGCGTCGCTGCGCGCCTCGACGGACTTCTCGGTCTCGTCGGAGGCGACGGGCATGCGCGCGATGTACAGGCACACCTCGCGCGCCTCGACGATCTGCCCCACCATGGCGTACGTCCGCGCCAGCTCGATGCCGGTGACGGGCGTGTTGCCGAGCGCGTGCGCCGCCTGGAGCTTCTCGAGCGCGCCTTTCAGGTTCCCCTGCGCGCGCAGCTCCTTGCCCTCCTTGTAGAGGGTGCGCGCCGTCTCGAGCTCCTGGGCGGTGGGGGTGTGGGGCTGGGCGTGCGCGGGCGTGGGCGCGAGCGCGAGCGCGAGCGTAAGCGTGAGCGTGAGCGCGGGCAGCGAGAGCGCGAGCGGGGCGCGGCGGCGGCTACTTGATGTCATCTTCGCTTCCCGGCTGCGTCGTTCCGGTCGCGGGCGGATGCGGGGCCGCAGAGGCCGTGGCGGACGGGCGCGGCGGAGGCCTGCCGCGTGCTGGCGCGGACGCGGTCGCGGACACGGTCGCGGTCGGGGTCGCGGACGCGGTGGCGGACGCGGTCGCGGACGCGGACGCGGTCGCGGTCGCGGTCGCGGTCGCGGGCGCGGTCGCGGTCGCGGTCGCGGTCGCGGGCGCGGGCGCGGTCGCGGGCGCGGGCGCGGAGGCGGGCGCGGGCGCGGGCGCGGACCCGCACGACGCGAGGAGCAGCAGCGCGAGACCGATTCCC
>DATBQU010000233.1:0-6722 GCA_036560665.1 Polyangiaceae bacterium | reverse complement strand
CTCCATCTCGTCGTACGTGCTCGACCCCAAGGGGCACGTCGTGGGGCGCAACGAGGGCTGCTATCACCCCGAGGTCCGCCCCGAGCACTCGTGGTCGTGCATGGGCTCCGGCGGAGGCATGCCCCCGCCCATGGCGGTATCGGAGGGGCCCTACGACATCGTCTTCGCCATCAACGGTCGCCCGGTGGCCTGGTGGCCGATGGAGGCCATCATCCAGCAGCAGCACGCGCCCGGCAGCGACCTCGAGCGCTGGATGAAGGACATGCACCGCGCGGTGGTCAAGCGACGCCACGCGCTCTCCGACGCCCAGCCGCCCGCGCCCGCCCCCTCCGCGCCGCCCAAACCCGCCCCGAAGAAGAAGTGACCATGCGCGCCCGCGTGCAGCCCGCCGTCGCCGCCGTCTCGACGGCCGCGATGGCCTTCCTGGTCGCGTGCAGCGTGCCCGTGGCGGGAGGGCTCGACGATCCGGAGGCGAACCGCGTCATGGTCGCCCTCGATCGTGCGAGCGTCGACGCGACCAAGGAGGTCGACCCCGGCGCGGAGGGCAAGTGGCGCGTCAGCGTCGCGCGCGACGACGTCCCGCGCGCCCTGTCGGTGATGCGCGACGAGGAGCTCCCGCGACCGGAGCCGCCCGGCGTGCTCGACGCGGTGGGCAAGGGCTCGCTCGTGCCGAGCGAGGCGGCGGAGCACGCGCAGCTCGTGGCGGGCATCGCCGGCGACCTCGAGCGCTCGCTCGAGCGGGTCGACGGCGTGCTCAGCGCGCGGGTGCACCTCAACGTCCCCGCCGCCAGCCCGCTGCGCGATCTGCGCGATCTGCGCGACACCGCCCCGCCGCACGGCAGCGCCAGCGTGCTCCTCGAGCACCGCGGCTCCACGCCGCCCCTCAGCGCGGACTCGGTGCAGCGGCTCGTGGCCGGGGGCGTGGCCGGCCTGCTGCCGACCGACGTGGCCGTGGTCATGGTCTCGCGGCCGGCGCCGCCGTCGCCCGCGGGCGGCGAGCTCGGGCACGTCGGCCCCATCGCCGTGGCGCGCGCCTCGGTGCGCTCGCTCCAGGCCGCGCTGGTGGCCCTGGTGGCGCTGGTCGCGCTGCTCGCCGGCGCGACGCTCGTCCTCTATGCCCGGCTGTCCCGCGCGCGCGGCGAGGCGGCCCAGCCCCGTCGGGCATGATCCACGTCTCCGGCGTCACCAAGTCCGTGCACCAGGCGGGCGGCGGCCGCCGCAGCATCCTGCGCGACGTGACGCTCACCGTCCCCTCGGGCTGCCTCTTCGGGCTCATCGGGCCGGGGGCGAGCGGCAAGAGCGTGCTGCTCAAGATCCTCACCGGCCTCATGAAGCCCGACCGTGGCAGCGTCCAGCTCGGCGACGAGAGCGTGACCGACGCGGCCGAGCTCAAGCTCCAGGAGATACGCAAGCGCATCGGGATGCTCTTCCAGAACAACGCGCTCTTCGACCACCTCACCGTCTTCGACAACATCGCCTTCCCGCTGCGGCGCCTCTACGCCCCGCCCGAGGAAGAGGTGCGCGAGCGCGTCGCGGAGCGCCTGGCGTGCGTGTCGCTCACCGGCTTCGAGCAGCGCATGCCCGCCGGGTTGAGCGGCGGCCAGAAGAAGCGCGTCGGCGTGGCCCGCGCCACGGTCACCCGGGCGCCGATCGTCTTCTACGACGAGCCCGCGGCGGGCCTCGACCCGGTGACGTCGCAGAAGATCTTCGAGCTCCTGCGGGCCGAGCAGCGCGCGAGCGGGGCCACCGTGGTGATGGTGTCGAGCGACCTCGACCGGCTGCTCACCGTGACCGATCGGGTGGGGATGATGTACCGCGGGGAGCTCATCTTCGACGGAACGACGAAGGAGGCCCAGACGTGCGAAGAGCCACGCGTGAGACAGTTCGTGCACGGACTGACCGAGGGGCCGCTGTGAGAGCGGCGCTGCTTCGCCCGGCGACCCTGGGGCTGCTGCTCGTCGTGGCGGGTTGCTCGAAGGAGCCTCCGTCGGGCGAGCCGACCCCGGCCGGCTCGGCGGCGCCCTCCGCGGCGCCCGCCGTGGCCTCGGCGGCGCCGAGCGCGAGCGACGTGCCCGCGCCGGCCCCCTCGAGCAGCGGCAGCAGCGCCGCCCGCCCGGCCGCCGCCCCCTCGCCCACGGCCACGATGAAGCTGCTCGATCCGGGCCAGGCCCCGCGGCGAAAGCTGCGCTACGCCTGGCGCGTCGAGCAGAAGGAGCAGCTGGCCATGGACCTGCGCACGTCGGCGTCGACGGAGGTCGGCGGCGCGAAGCAGCCCGAGATCCCGCTGCCCCCCGTCCACATCACGATCGGCATCGACCCGCAGAGCCTCTCCCCCGAAGGGGACCTGCGCTACGCCTGGCGCGTGACGGGGGCGACGGTCACCGCCGACACGCAGTCGCCGGCCCAGGTGGCCGAGGGGATGCGCACCGAGGTCGCCGCCGTCGAGCACCTGACGGGGAGCGCCCTGGTCACCTCGCGGGGCCTGTCGAGGGAGGTCACCGTCGACGCCACCACCGTCCTCGACGCGGGCGCGACGGGGCAGATGGTCGAGCAGGTCCGCCAGACGCTGCGCGACCTCGCGGCGCCGCTCCCGGAGGAGGACGTCGGGCGCGGCGCGCGCTGGCAGAAGCTCACGCAGCTCGATTCCAAGGACACGCGCCTCACGCAGACCGAGACGTTCACGGTCATGGACCTGCAAGCCGACAGGGGCACGCTCGACGACGTGCTGGCGCAGACCGCGCCGCCCCAGGCGCTCCGCGCCCCGGGGATGCCGCAGGGCGCGCAGGCGCGGATGGAATCGATGCTGGCCTCCGGCGACGCCAAGACGCGCTTCGACCTGTCGCGCCTCGTGCCGCAGAGCAAGTTCGACGGGACGACGACGATGGTGGTCTCCGGACAGGCCGCGGGCGACAGCTCGCACCGCGTGACCATGCTCATGCGCGTCGGCATCGTCATCCAGGGGACGACGCGGTGACGCCGGGGAACCTGGAGCTCGTCCAGGTCCTCCTCTCGTGGGGGGTCGTGCTCCCCTCGGTGTTCGCCGTCACCGCCTGGGACGAGCGCCACCTGCCGCCCGACAGGCTGGCGCGCTCGTGGCCGCGCCAGTCGCGCGACGCGGTGCTCTTCGCCCTGTGGCTCTTCCTGCACCCGCTGTACCTGCTGCTCTGCCTGCTGGTGTACTGCGTCCGCACCCGGGGCTGGCTTCGCGGCCTGCCCCTCGGCCTGCTGGCGACGGTGGTCATCGTGGCCCTCGATGCGGTCGCCCAGCTGGGGCTCGAGGCCGCCAACGACTGGGCCCGCATGGTGTAACGTCGGAGCCGCGATGTCGGCGCCCGCCACCGAGCCGTCCACCCCGGCCGCCGAGGGGTTCTTCGAGGCCGCCGCGGGCGGCGTGGGCGCGGCGTTCCTCGGCACCGCGGAGACGGTGGGCGGGATGGCCGTCCTGCTGGGGAGGATCCTGCTGCGCCTCTTCTCGTTCCCGCCGCGCCTCGACTACCCCGAGCTGAAGCGCAACCTCCACAAGATGGCGGTCAAGTCGCTGCCGATCGTCATCGTCACCGCGCTCTTCACCGGCGCCATCATGGTCATCCAGGCTGCCCCGCTGGTGAAGCGCGTGGGGGCGGAGGCGCTGCTCGGGTGGGGGGCAGGGTTCGGGACGCTGCGCGAGGTGGCGCCGCTGCTCACCGCGCTGATGATCTCCGGTCGCGTCGGCGCCAACAACACCGCCGAGCTGGGGACGATGGTGGTCACCGAGCAGCTCGACGCGCTGCGCACCCTCGCCATCGACCCCATCGCCTTCCTCATCGTGCCCCGCTTCGTCGGCATCGTCGTCACCCTCTTCGTGATGACGCTCTACGCCGACGCGCTGGCGCTCGTCGGCGCGGCGTACACCGGCAAGGGGCTGCTCCAGGTCGAGCCGCAGACGTTCTACAACGGCCTCACCGGGGGGCTGCTCAACCTAGGCGACGTCGCCGACGGCCTGGTCAAGAGCGTGGTCTTCGGCCTGGTGATCGCGCTGGCCAGCTGCCACTTCGGCCTGAACACCAAGGGCGGCGCCCCCGGCGTCGGCCGCGCCGTGAACGCCACGGTGGTCGCCAGCGCCGCGGGCGTGTTCGTCCTCGACTACGTCATCAGCTTCCTCCTCGGGTAGAAGAGGCATGAGCGCCGAAGAAGGTCACGTCCCCCACGACATCGGCCTCACGCCGCCCGAGCCGCCGGGGCTGGTGCACGACGTCGGCGCCGCGTCGATCGATCTGTTCCTCGGCGCGCGCGAGCTCTACTCCGTCTTCGTCCGCACGCTCTATTACGTCGTGCGCGGAAAGCGCGAGAAGGGCGTCGTCTGGCGGCAGATGTACGAGATCGGCAACCGGTCGGTCTTCTTCGTGTCGATCACGATGGGCTTCATCGGGATGATCCTGCTCTACCAGTCGGGCCTCCAGGCCAAGCGCGTGGTGCCGGACTTCTCGCAGCTGGGGGCGACGTACCTCGAGCTCCTGGTGCGCGATCTCGCCGCGTCGCTGGGCGCGTTGATGCTGGCCACGCGCGTGGGCGCCGGCATCGCCGCCGAGATCGGCTCGATGGTGGTCACCGAGCAGGTCGACGCCCTGCGGATGAGCGCGGCCGACCCCATCGACTTCCTCCTCGTGCCGCGCTTCCTGGCCAGCATGGTGATGACGACGGTGCTCATCGTGTGGGCGGGCCTGGTGGCCTTCGTGGCGGGCGCGGCGACCGCCAACGTCGCCTTCGACGTGCCCCTGCGCACCTTCTGCAACATGGATCTGGTCGACTGGGGCGACCTGTCGACCGGCCTCGCCAAGTGCATCGCCTACGGCGCGGCCATCCCGGTGGTGAGCGGGTACTGCGGCCTGTCGACCTTCGGCGGCAGCGAAGGCGTGGGCTGGGCGACGACGCGCGCCGTGGTCAACTCGTCGCTGGCCATCATCGTCCTCAACGCCATCATCTCCACGTCCTCCCTGCTCATCTTCGGGACGAAGTGAGCCCGCTGCCCGGGGCCGGCCTGGACACGCCCCTTGCGACCGGCGCGCCGAGTCGTGTTATGAGCGGCGCCATGAAGGCCTCGCTCCCCCTCCTCCTCGCGACGCTCGCGCTCGTGGCCTGCTCGAAGAACGAGCCCGAGCCCTCCTCCAACACCCCCCCCGCGGCGTCGTCCGCCGTGGTCGGCGCCCCTGCCAAGGGAGGCGCCCTGGCCTCCGTGGCCCATCCGGACCTGCTCGATCCGTCGAAGGCGAGCGGAAAGGCCCCGGACGTCTACAAGGCCAGGTTCACGACGACCAAGGGCGACTTCGTCGTCGAGGTGCACCGCGACTGGGCGCCCAACGGGGCCGACCGCTTCTACAACCTCGTGAAGGCGGGCTACTACGAGGACACGCGCTTCTTCCGCGCCGTCGACGGCTTCATGGTCCAGTTCGGCCTCAGCGGCGACCCCGCGGTCAACAAGGCGTGGATGAACGCCAGCATCTCCGACGACCCCGTCAAGCAGTCGAACAAGAAGGGCTTCGTCACCTTCGCCATGCGTGGCCCCAACACGCGCACCACCCAGGTGTTCATCAACTACGGCGACAACTCGCGCCTCGACCCCAGCAACTTCGCGCCGTTCGGCCAGGTCACGCAGGGAATGGACGTGGTCGACTCCCTCTACAAGGGCTACGGCGAGGGCGCGCCCGGCGGCAGCGGCCCCAACCAGGGCGCCATCCAGAGCCAGGGCAACGCCTACCTCGACGCCCAGTTCCCCAAGCTCGACGGCATCAAGCACGCCGAGATCGCCAACTAGCGCGACGCCAGCGTCGCCCTCAGCGTCCCCCCGCGGAACACCCGGAGCGTTCCCGGCTCGGCGTTCGTCCACGACTCGTCGCGCGTCAGCGGCGCGGTGGCGACGACGGCGACGCGGTCGCGCGGCGTCGTCACCGCGGCGAAGTCGACGCGCACGTCCTCGTCCGCCAGGGTGGCCGCCCCGAAGGGGGCGCGGCGAACGATGTGGCAGAGCCTCGTCGCGCAGCGGGCAAAGAGGTGCGTGCCGTCGCCGAGGAGGAAGTTGAAGGTCCCCCCCTTCCCGAGCTTCGCGCCCAGGCGCGCCACCGCCTCCCACAGCTCGCGCCGGCGCGCGGGGTAGCCGTCGGGGAAGGCGCGCTCGAGCATCCCCAGCATGGCGCAGAAGGCGTGCTCGCTGTCGGTGCCGCCCATCGGACGGAAGCGCCCGAGCGGCAGCGCCCGCGCGCCGCGCAGCGTGCCGTTGTGCGCGAAGACGAAGCTGCGCCCCCACAGCTCGCGCTCGAAGGGGTGGGTGTTGGCCAGCGACACGTGCCCGCGCGTCTTCTTCCGCACGTGCGCCACCGCCAGCAGCGTCTTGACCGGGTTGTCGCGTACGTGCCGCGCCAGGGCCGACGTCGCCGCCGCCGCCGGCTCGAGGAAGACGCGCGCGCGACGCCCCTCGTAGAGGGCGAGCCCCCAGCCGTCGCCGTGCGGGCCGCGCGCACCCCCGCGCGCCGCCAGCCCCGCGAAGGAGAAGACGATGTCGGTGGGAACGTTGCACTCCATGCCGAGGAGCTCGCACATGCGTTGCCGGTTCTACGCGTATACACTGCGACGGGCGGCCTTGATCGAATTCAAGCTGATCAAGAAGGCCTTCGGGCCCAAGCCCGTCCTCGACGGCGTGTCCTTCGACGTCCGCGACGGCGAGGTGTTCTTCATCATCGGCGCCTCGG
>DATBQU010000232.1:0-12129 GCA_036560665.1 Polyangiaceae bacterium | reverse complement strand
CGTACTCCAAGCTCGACAGCTTCTGCGCGTACAACCCGCCGGCGTCCTCGAAGGCCTACGCGGCGCCGGCGTGCCGTAGCGACGCCGACTGCAAGTCCGTACTGCCGCGGTGGGAGCGTTTCATGACCGGCGCGGAGCGTGCCTCGTCGGCTGACGTTCACTGTCGCCCCGTCCGCGGCGATCCGGCTCATCGGTCGGTCTGCGCCATGCCCTGGGGATTGAGGCGGAACGGGGACCCGGTCCCGCTCTGAGGTCAGTGCGGCGCGGACGACGCCGCGCACGAGATGCTGAACGGGTTGCTCCACCCGTTGAAGTCGACGAGGCCGTTGTCGAGCTTGAAGGGCTGGCCCATGCCGTTCACCCGGATCACCATCCCGCGGCCCGCGGAGCGAGCGGCTTCGATCATGGCCACGCAGGAGGTGATGATCGGAGCGAGCCCGGTGCCGCCGCTGAAGATGAGGTGAAGGGGCATCTTCAGGGGCGACGCCGCCTCGAGCATCACCGACCCGCTCCCGTTCAGCTCCAGCGTGTTGGCCCCGGCGGTGTTGCCGGTGACGTTGAGATCGGGAACCTGCGCGAAGGTGAACGTGAAGTTGAGGGCCGTCGTCGCCAGGGACCGCGGCGTCTGCCCGGGCACCGACGGCGGCACCGGCTGCGGCGGCGCTCCCGCGCGGGCCACGGTGTCGGCGCCCAGCCACGTCAGGGCCACGAAGCCCATCCCCCCAACGACGCGCGAAAATCGCATGGTCCGTCCTTTTCCTGCGTGACTGCGCCCCTCGTTCGAGGAATGACGGGGCCGCACGCTCGCCTATTCAACCGGTTGACGGCCCGGACGGCCAGCGCCGCCTTCGCGCGAGCCACAGGCCCGTCGCGGCGACGAGCACGTCGAGCGCGCCCACGCCCGCGCCTGCGCCCGACGTCGCGCATCCCGCGCCCCCGCTCGCGCCCGCGCTCGCGCCCGCGCCCGCGCCCGCGCCCGCGCCCGCGCCTGCGTCCGCGCCCGCGCCCGCGTCCGCGGCGCACTCGTCTCCTTCGCACGCGCGGCATCGACCCGTCGTGAGCTCGCACACCGGCGTCGCCCCGGAGCACGCCGCGCCGTCGTCGTACGCGGTGCACGGCCGGCAGCTCGGCGGCTTGCCGCCGCCCGCGCAGATGGGGACGCCGACGACGCACGTGCCCGCGAAGTTCGACCAGAGCTTCTGCACCTCGTAGCCGGCGACGCCGTCGTGGTCGCCGACGAAGTCGTGCCAGCACAGATCGCCGATCTCTCCCTTCGCGCCGCCCTCGCCGGCCCACGCCATGGGGTACACCGCGGCGCCGGCGGCGACGTCGGCGAGATCGACCATGCCCGACTCGGCGTCGGTGATGGCCTCGGCCATCTCGTGCGAGCGCAGGATGGTCACGTCGTCGAAGCCCGCGCCGCAAGCGCCGGCGCACGTGCGCATGTCGGGGACCACCACGTAGGGGACGCTCCTGCCGCCGACGGCGACGGTCCAGTGGTAGGCGCAGAAGCCGGTGCAGCTCTGGGCGCCGAGCAGGCTCACCGAGTACCCGGGGGGCAGCTCGATCATGTAGAGCGTGTTCACGTTGCCGGCGGCGTCGAGCGACGGCGCGGGGAGCTGGCCGGACGCGATCTGCGCCGCGAGCTCGGCGGCGATCTGCCCGTTGTCGAGCGCCGGGCTGGACGTGCTCGGCGTGAGGGTGACCGCGGTCACGAAGCGGCCGCGGCCGATGTGCTGGCTCGAGCCGAGCTGCCCCGCGGCGCCCGTGAGTCCGCGTGTGTCGTACTCCGACAGCCAGTCGATGTAGCTGCTGCCGGTGATGGCGCCGTAGAACGGACCGATGCGCTGCTGGACGTTGATGTCGACGTCCCCCGTCCAGAACACGGCCACGATGGCGATGTTCGAGATGACCCGGCCGCCGAGGTAGGCGACTCCCGACATCCTGTTACCCCGCTCTCCGGGCCTACCACGCGGACGGAATGCCGCGTTGCGCCAGCGCGCGCGCGCATGCGGAAGCGCAAGCCTCGCCACCACCGTATACTGATGGGGAATGATGCCGCGGAAGAGCGACCGGCCGACCGTTCCGCCGTCGTTCGACGTGGAGCAGTACGCAAAGGACTCGGACGCGCGCATGGCGACGGTCCCGCGCGTCGAGCCGGACGAGGAGCCGCAGGCGGAAGCGGAGGTCGTTTGCTCCTCCGAGATGCGGCTGATGACGCGCCGGGAGATGGGCGCGGCGGTGACGAACGACGCGTGGGCCCGCTCGATGACCGGCACGCCGGTGGTGGCGCTCTCGGGGGACCGCCTGCGGCGCCTTCCGCTCGACCACCGCGCGGGCTTCCTGCTGTCGCTGATGGACGGCACCATCGATCTGGAGACGCTGATCTCGATCGCCGCCATGCCACGAGACGACGTGCTGCGGACCGTCCGCGACCTCTTCGAGTCGGGGGTCGTCGAGTTCCGGTAGGTCGACTACAGTCGGGGCCATGAGCACCCGACATGCGGCCGTCTGGATCGACCACGCCGAGGCGAAGGTCTACCACGTCGACGATCCCAGCTTCGACCCGAAGGCCATAGAAGCCCGGCACCACGTGCGACGGCACCCGGCCGTCACCGCGGAGCACGCGCACAAGAGCGACGAAGAGCACTACCTGCACGACGTCGCCAGGGCGCTCGAGGGCGCCGAGGAGATCCTCATCGTGGGGCCGAGCACGGCGAAGCTCGAGCTCGTGAAGCACATCCACAAGCACGACCACGCGCTGGTCGACAAGATCGTCGGCGTGGAGACGGTCGACCACCCGACCGACGGCCAGCTCGTCGCCTTCGTGCGCAAGTACTTCCACGCCAAGGACCGCCTGAAGGGCCTCGTGCCCTGAGCTGACGTCCGAGGGGTGTCCCGGGACATGCGCGCGCCTGTCCGGGACAGGCGTGGCTCCGGTCGCGAGCGAGGCCTCCGCGGCCTGAGGGGCACGCGAGCCCGGCGACCCTTCCCGCGGGACCGCGCCACCCCGCAGGAAGGGGGGGATCGTTGCCATGCTCACGATCAGGCCGTTTTTGTCGTCGTGGCCGCGGCGCGGAAGGGGCCCCGCGACCGGGTAGGGAGCGAGTCATCGTGGGAGCCTCGGAGCGGGCGGTCCGTGCCGGCGCACCCATTGCGCGCACCCATCGGCCCCGGGCACGCGCTGTGCTCTTCGGGCCGTCGCCATGAACGCGATCGCCTTCGGCAGCAAGCGGACCTTCCACGGCTTCCTGCGCATCACGCGCAAGGCGCTCCAGTCGGTAGGCCTGACCGCCGCTCGCTTCGACATGATGTGCGCCCTGCTGGGCGACCACCGCCGGCGCCACGATGTCGTGACGTTCAGCGTGCGGCAGAGCATCCTGCGCCGCACGCTCGGCGTGAGCGCGTCGGTCGTGAGTCGCATGGTCCGGGCCCTCGAGGCGCTCGGCTTGGTGGTGCGGCGGCGCGCGCGCGAAGACCGGCGCCAGCACGACGTCTCACTGACCGAGTCCGGCGACCGATGCATCCGTGCGGCGCGACGGCTCCTCATTCGGGGCGTGCAGCGCATCGTCTACCAGTGCATCTGCATGGGCAAACACCGCGACGCGAATCAGCGCTTCGTCCACATGGAATGGCTCGAGAGCTACCTCCGCGCCCTGCGCCGCGACTTCGGCGACACCGCGACGCTCTACTATCCCTGGGGCCACCCGGACGACTAGCTCCGTGCGCTGACGGCGCGGACCAGGTGCTTCTGGGCGAGCGCGAAGAGCGCCAGCACCGGCAGCGAGAGCACGACGTTGCCGGCCATCACGATGTGCCAGCGCACGCCGGTGCCCTGCTCGCGCAGCAGGGCCACGCCCAGCGGCAGCGTGCGCACGGCGTCGTCGGTCGTCATCACCAGGGGCCAGAAGTAGTCGTTGTAGTGGAAGACGAAGCTGACGAGAAAGAGCGACACCAGCGTGGGCTTCAGCATCGGCGCGAGGATGCGGTAGATGATGGTCCACTCGCTCGCGCCGTCCATGCGCGCGGCCTCGACGATCTCGTCGGGCACGCTGGCCAGGGCCTGGCGCACGAGGAACGTGCCGAGGGCGCTGGCGGCGAAGGGCAGCACCAGCGCGGTCATGGTGTCGACCAGGCGCGCCTTGGCGAACAGGAGAAAGATGGGGACGAAGGTCGCCTGCGCCGGCACGAGCAGGCAGGCGAGCACGACGCCGAAGGCGAAGCGCTTGCCGGCGAAGCGCAGCTTGGCCAGCGCGTAGCCGGCGGGGAGAGCGAGCGCGATCTGCGCCGTGGCGATGGCCACCGCCATGAAGATGGTGACGCCCATGTAGCGGGCGACCGGCAGCGTGGCGAAGACCTCGCGGTACGCGCCGGTGTCGAGGTGCTCGGGCAGGGGCGCGGCGGGGTGGGCCACGATCTCGGGCAGCGTCTTGAACGAGGTGACGACCATCCAGGCATAGGGCAGTAGCCAGGCCGCCGCGGCGATGCAGGCGAGCGCGAGCACCGCGTGGTAACGGGCGCGGCTCTCCTTCATCGCGCGTCTCCCGCCCGGGAGCGCCACACGCGCAGCTGAAGGCCCGCCACGGCGAGGAGCAGCACGAAGAAGACGACGGTGAGCGCGCTGGCGCGGCCCACGCTGAGGTTCAGGAAGATCTGCTCGTAGATGGCATAGACGAAGAGCTCCGTGGCGCGCGCGGGGCCGCCCTGGGTCATGATGCGCACCACGTCGAAAGCCTGGAAGCTCGTGACCAGGCTGGTGGTGGCGACGAAGGCCGCGGTGGGCGCGAGGAGCGGCATCGTCACGTGGCGGAAGCGGGCCCATGCCCCGGCGCCGTCGAGGGCGGCCGCCTCGAGGAGCGAGCGCGGCACGCTCTGGAGCCCGGCGAGGAAGACGATCATGGAGTAGCCGGTGAGCTTCCACACGCCGACCACCGCCAGCGTCGGCAGCGCCCAGCGCGGATCGCCGAGGAGCGACACCGACGGCGCCCCGACGGCGCGGAGCAGCTTGCCCGCCACGCCCGCGTTGCCGTCGAGCATCCACATCCAGAGGAGGGCCACGGCGACCCAGCTGACGACGTAGGCGCTGAAGACGCTGGCGCGCACGAAGGCGAAGAAGCGGCCGGGGCGGTCGAGCAGCAGCGCCAGCGCGAGGCCGAGCGCCATGGTGCCGGTGACCACGATGGCGCTGTAGCCGAGCGTGCGCAGCGCGATGTGCAAGAGCTCGCCGTGCGCGGAGATCGCGCGGTAGTTGGCGGTGCCGACGTAGCGCGGCGGCGTGAGCAGGTCCCACGAGTAGAGGCTCTCGTAGGCGGCGACGCCGATGGGCAGGATGAAGAAGACGGCGAGCAGCGCCAGCGTCGGCGCCAGCATGCCCCACGGGTGCCACCGCGCGCGGGGGTTCACGCCGGCCTCGCGGCGTCGTCGCGGGCCTCGTCCATCAGCTCGTGCGCGTCGCGCCCGGTGAGGACGGCGTCCTCCAGGCGCGGCTCGACCACGTCGCGCTCGATGCGCAGGAGGTCGGTCGTCCACGGCCAGGGGTCGACGCTGGCGAGCTGGTCGTAGGCGACGCGGTCGTTGGGGTGCCTGGCGTACCAGCCGCGCTCGACGAGGCGCTCGACCGCCGGGCGCGTGACCGGCATGTACCCGGTGCGCGTCGACCAGGCGATGGTCTGCTCCGCGTCGCACATCCAGCGCACGAACTCCCACGCCGCCTGCTTCTCCTCGTCGGGCGCGCCGCGCAGCAGGACGAACATCGTGCCGCCGGTGGGCACGCTGGCGCGGACGTCGCGCGGCAGCGGCGCGGCCACGACGGGGAAGCGTGCGTTGTCCTCGATGTAGCGGAGGAAGGCCGTGCTGCTCCAGAGCATGGCGATGCGCCCTTCGAGGAAGCTCTCCATCGACGACTGCCACGCCTGGTAGTCGCGCCCGGGCGGCGGGCGCATCACGCGATCGACGTGCACCAGGCGCTGCCAGAAGCGAACGGCCTTCTCCCCCGCCTCGCCGCCGAGGGTCACGCGCCCGTCGGGCTCGACCAGTCGACCGCCGGCCTGGCCGACCATCGCCACCCAGTACCACCACCCGATGGGGACCTCGTACCCCCAGCGCGTCTCGCCGCCGGCGGCGCGCCGTGTGAGCAAGCCCGCGTCGTGAGCGAGCTCGTCCCAGGTGCGCGGCGGCTCGACGTGCGCCTCGTCGAGCTGGCGCGCGTTGCAGAAGGCGATCGGCGTCGAGCGGTTGAAGGGGATGGAGACGAGCGGCTGGTCGTCGCCGCCGTCGAAGGCGCCGCGCTGCCCGAGCGCCGTGACGAAGGGCAGGGCGCGCGCCCCCTCGTAGCCGTCGAGCTCCTCGAGGACGCCCGCGCGCGCGAGGTACGGCACCACCTCGCACACGACGTGCGAGAGCGTGGGGGCGGCGCCCGCGGCGATCCCGGTGCGCAGCTTGGCGAGGCACTCGAAGTAGTCGCCCTGGTGCACCGCCTCGACCAGGACGCGCGACTGTCCGGCGTTGAAGCGCGCGACGAGCTCGAGCAGCACCCTGCGGACCAGGTCTCCGTACGCGTACCAGAAGGTGACGACGATGCGACCGTCGCGCCGCTCGGGGCGCGCCCTCCGCCCGCAGCCCGTCGACGCCAGCGCGAGCGAGGCCGCGCAGGCCCGGAGCACGTCGCGGCGCGCGATCACGGCAGCACGATATCAGAAGAAGTCCGCCCCCCAGGGCGCCGGCCCGGCGAAGAGCGCGCTGGCCCGGGCCAGATCGGCGGCGCTCCCGTCGCAGAGGCCCGCGGCGTGGAGCTCTTCCGCAGGCAGGAAGCCCGAGTAGAGCGCCGCCAGGCCGCGCGGGTCGAGGACGAGGGCGCCGCTGCCTCCCTCGCGGACCTCGGCGCGGCCCCCGTCGACCTCGAGCACCCAGCGGCGGGCGTTGTCGCGCAGCAGGCCGTCGCGCAGATCGAGCTGGATCTCGCCGCGCACGCAGGGCGACCAGCCGCGGCGCTCGAAGGCGGCGCGGACGTCGACGACACGCAGCATCCAGCGCGACAGGTCCGCCATCTCCAGGCGCTCCTCGCGCGCCACGAGCAGCAGCGGGTCGCCCGGCCCGCTGGCGAACGTCGCGTAGCGCGCGATGGAGCGGTGGTCGCCGAGCAGACGCAGGATGCGGCGCGCCGCCCCGGGGGTGCGGGCGACGACGTCGCGCACGGGGATCTCGTTGGGGGCGAGCGGGCTCACCGTCGAGCGATAGCCGATGACGACGTAGCCCTCGGCGCCGTCCGGGCCCTCCACCACGAACGCGCGCGCGTCCTCGCCGAAGGGCTCGAGCACGCGCGTCCAGAAGAAGGGCGTGCGGTCGATGGGGCCGGACAGGGTGCGCGCCCGCGCGTCGTAGAGGGCGCGCAGCGTGGCGTGATCGGCGGGCCCGGCCTCGCGCAGCTCGGGCTCGCGCGCCCCCGGACCGAGGTTGGCCAGCGTGAGCCGGTAGACGAAGCGGTTGCCCGCGCTCTCGTAGCCGGCGGCGCGGTACACGGGGAACGTGGCCGGGTAGAGGCTGGAGAGGGCGACGCCGGCGTGGCGCGCCTCTTCCAGCACGGTGCGCATCATCTCGGCGGCGATGCCGCGCGAGCGGTGCTCGGGGGCGACGGCGACCATGCTGATGCCCGCGCAGGGGACCGCCCTTCCCCCGAACCAGTGGCCCATGGCGTAGACGCCGAGGCCCCCGACGACGTCGGCGCCGCGCCGGGCGACGCGGAGGTTCTTCGTGCCGACGCGGGCGACCACGGTCTGGAAGCGGTCGACCGGGAAGCCGAGCGACCGGGCGGCGATGGCGCCGAAGCGCGCGGTCTCCTCTTCGTCGGTGGGCGGCGAGACGTCCAGGTCCTCGAAGGGCATCGAGCGATGGTAGCGGCGCGCGCGCCGGCGTCACGCCACCCGTTGCCCGTCGCCGTCGGCGTCGAAGACGAGCGCGTGGGCGACGTCGATGGCGACGCGCACGGCGTCGCCGCGCTCGTGGGTGTCGAAGCCGCGCGCCTGGGCTCGCAGCTCGAGCTCGCCCACGCGCACGAGGACGTGCGTCTCGGCCCCGAGCGGCTCCACCGCCAGCACCTCCCCCGGCTCGCCCGCCTCGCCGAGGGTGACGTGCTCCGGTCGCACGCCGACCTCCATGCGCTCCGGCAGCGCGCCCGCCGGCTTGCCGACGCGAAACGGCCCCGCCGCGATGGCCGCCCCCTCGGCGCGCGCCGGCAGGAGGTTCATCCGCGGCGAGCCCAGGAAGGCGCCGACGAAGGACGTCGCCGGCTCCTCGTAGACGGCGCGCGGCGTGCCCAGCTGAAGGACCTTGCCGGCGCGCATCACGGCGATGCGGTCGGCCAGCGTCATGGCCTCCACGTGGTCGTGGGTGACGTAGAGCGCGGTGGCGCCCAGACGCCGCACCAGCTGCCCGATCTCCAGGCGGATGTCGCCGCGCAGCGAAGCGTCGAGGTTGGACAGCGGCTCGTCGAAGAGAAAGACGCGCGGCTTGCGCACGATGGCGCGCCCCATGGCCACCCGCTGCCGCTCGCCCCCCGAGAGCTCCCCGGGGCGCCGATCGAGCAGCTTCTCGATGCGCAGCAGGGCCGCCGCCTCGTCGACGGCGCGCGCGCGCTCGGGCCGCGCCACGCCGCGCATCTTGAGCGGAAACTCCATGATCTCGCGCGCCGTCATCTGCGGGTAGAGGGCGTAGCCCTGGAAGACCATGGCCACGTCGCGGTCCTGCGGGGCGACGCCGTTCATGGGGCGGCCGGCGATGACGACGCGGCCGCGGTCGGGCTCCTCCAGGCCGGCCACGATGCGCAGCGTGGTGGACTTGCCGCACCCGCTGGGGCCGACGACGACCACGAGCTCGCCGCGCTCGACCGACAGCGTGAAGTCCTCCAGCGCCGCGGGAGGCGGCTGGCCGCGCCGGGCCGGCGCGAAGCGCTTGCTCACGCCGTCGAGCAGGACCTCGGGCTCGGCCATGGCCGACACTTCTACCATTCACCGCTTCGTGAACGCCTCGAGAAGCGCGCTCACGCCGCGCGTCGCGTCGCGCGCGGCCTCGGCGCGCGTGATGTGGCCCGCGTGCCAGCGCGCCAGGACCGCCCGCCCGGCCGCGACCAGCATGGCGGTCAGCGTGGCCACCTCGCGGGGCGCAGCGCCCGTGGCCTCGGCGATGGGCGCGAGCCAGGGCCTCATGAGGCGGGCCTGGGCCTCGCGGCCCATGCGCGCGATCTCCGAGTCGGGTCCCCTGGCGTCGAGCAGCTCCCAGGCGCCCGCGCCCCTGGCCTCGATGGCGTCGCAGATAGCGTCGATGAAGACGCGCGTGGCCCCGGCGAACGACGGCGGGAAGCGGCGCGTGGCCAGGCCGGCGAAGCGGCGCTCGAGCTCCTCCTCGAAGTCGGCCAGGATGGCGCGGACGAGCGCGCCGCGCGTGGCAAAGAACTTGTAAACCACCGGGCGCGTCACCCCCGCCGCGGCGGCGACGTCGGTGAACTGCAGCGCGTCGAGCCCGCCGCGCGACAGCAGGTCGGCCGCCACGCCCACCAGGTGGCGGCGTCGCTCGTCGGAGCCGAGCCGGGGTCGTCGGGGCCGGGTGCGCATCGCGGGTGCTCGCCGCTACTTTACACGATGTATACGAGATGCCATCGTCAGGCGGGTCATGGCGAGGGACGTCACGCTGGACGCCATCCCGGGGTCCGACTCGCTGCTCGAGCTCGGGCGCCTGCTGCGCGACGCGCCGCGCTTCCTGCACGAGCGTTTCGAGCGCCACGGCCGCATCTTCAGGACGCGCCTGATCTACCCGGTGGTGTTCCTGGTGGGCGAGCAGGCCAACAAGTCGATCCTGGTGACGCGCCGGCACGAGTTCAGCTTCGGCCTGGGGTACGCGCAGACGGCGGTGGACCGGGTCTTCGCCGGGAGCATCATGCTGCAGGACGGCGAGGCGCACGATCGCACCCGCGACGTGCTGAGCCCTGCGGTGGGCAAGCTGGCCATCCACGAGTCGCTGCGGGCGGTGCTGGGAATCTGGACGGCGGCGGCGCGGGGCGCGGGCGACGGGCGCGACCACGACGTGTACGCCTTCGCGCAGCGGACCACCTTCGAGGTGGCCGCCAACGTGCTCACCGGGCTCGCGCTCGGTCGCGAGACGGAGGAGTTCCGCCCGTACTTCGAGCGGCTGCACGACGGGATCATGGCCGCCACCAAGGTCCGCGTCCCGCTCGGCCGCCTCGACCGCGCGCTCCGTGCCCGGCGCGTGCTGGAGGAGCGCCTGGGCCCGCGCGTCGTGGCCGCGCGCGCGCTCCCGCCGGCCGGCCTGCTCGGCCAGCTGGCGCACCACCGCGACGCGCAGGGGCGGCCGCTGCCGGTGGACGAGATCGTGCGGCACCTGCTGCTGCTGTTCTGGGCGGGGTACGACACCACGGCCAGCGCCGCCTCGTGGGCGCTGCACGAGCTCGCGCGCCGCGTGGACTGGCAGGAGCGGCTGCGCGAGGAGGTGCGGGCGATGGGCGACGAGCACCCGCTCGACGAGGCCCGCGAGCTGCCGCAGACCTCGGCGTTCCTGAGCGAGATCGAACGCCTCTACCCGAGCGCGCTCTTCTTCCCGCGCATCGCGGTGGAGGACGTCGCCATCGAGGGGCGCGTGGTGCCGCGCGGCACGCCGACGTTCTACTCGCCGTACCTCAGCCACCGCGATCCGGCGACCTTCGAGAGCCCCAACGCGTTCGACCCGGAGCGCTGGCTGCCCTCACGCGGCGCGCGGCGGGCCGTCCCCGCCAAGCTGGTCGGCTTCGGGGGCGGGCCGCGCGTGTGCCTGGGCAAGTCCTTCGCCAAGGCGCAGCTGCGCGCGATGATCTACGCCGTCCTGCGGCGGCACCGGGTGGAGCCCGATCCCACCTGCCGGCCCGCGATCCTGAGCCTCCCGGTGCACCACCCGCGCGGCTCGCGCGTGCGGTTCGTCCCCCAGACCCTGTCGTAGGAGCCCCGTCCCCATGCGCACCCGGATCTGCGATCTGCTCGGCATCGACGTCCCCATCGTCGGCTTCACGCCGTCGCCCGAGGTGGCCGTCGCCATCAGCCGGGCCGGAGGGCTCGGCGTCCTCGGCGCGGTCCGCTACGGCCGCGCCGAGGAGCTCGAGGAGGCGCTCGCCTTCATGGACGCGAACGTCGGCGGCCGCCCGTACGGCGTCGACGTGGTGATGCCCATGAAGGAGATGCAGGGCCTCGACGCCGGCCACCTCGACGCGCACATCCCGGCGCAGCACCGCGCCTTCGTGGAGGACGTGCTGAAGCGCTTCGGCGTGCCGCCCCTGCCGGCGGACGCGGAGAAGCCGGCGGGCATCACCGCCTGGATGCACGCCTTCGCGCGCGCGCAGGTCGACGTGGCGCTGCGCCACCCGGTGAAGCTGCTGGCCAACGCGCTGGGCTCGCCGCCGCGCGACATCATCGAGGAGGCGCACGGGCACGGCGTGCTGGTGGCGGCGCTGGCGGGCAAGGCGGACCACGCGCGGAGCCACAAGGCGGCCGGCGTCGACATCGTGGTCGCGCAGGGGCACGAGGCGGGCGGGCACACCGGCGAGGTGACGACGATGGTCCTCGTGCCCGAGGTGGTGAAGGCGGTGGCGCCGCTCCCGGTGCTCGCCGCGGGGGGCATCGGCACCGGCGCCCAGATCGCCGCGTCGCTCGCGCTCGGCGCCGAGGGCGTCTGGATGGGCTCGATGTGGCTGACCACGGCCGAGTACCGGCTCGAGCCGCCGGCCGCGTCGGGCTACAGCGTGGTGACCGAGAAGCTCCTGGCCGCCACGTCGTCGGACACGGTGCGGTCGCGCGCCATCAGCGGCAAGCCCGCGCGCATGCTGCGCACGCCGTGGACGGAGGCGTGGGAGGCGAAGGGCTCGCCGGGCACGCTGCCCATGCCGCTCCAGGGCCTGCTCGTGGCCGACGCCGAGGCGCGCATCCGCCACCACCAGTCGCGCGATCTCATGGGCGTGCCCGTGGGCCAGATCGTCGGCCAGATGAACGACGTCCGCCCGGTGCGAGAGGTCATCGAGCGCCTGATGACCGAGACGCGCGAGGCGATGGACCGCGTGGCGCGACTGCGAGGCTAACTGGGTGCGGAAGAGCGGAG
>DATBQU010000231.1:0-6835 GCA_036560665.1 Polyangiaceae bacterium | reverse complement strand
CTTCGCGCCCGGGCCGAAGCCCTGGTTGAAGAGCGCCTCGGCCATGGGCGTCACGTACTCGTGGGAGAAGCGCACGTCGGCCCGCGCGAAGAAGGCGTCGCCGGGCTTCACCGCCGCGACGCCGACCTCGCCGGAGCGCGCGTCGACGATGGCGTGCTGCGCGAGGATCTTCTCGCACACCGTCATCGGACGCGCGGTGGTGGTGATGGCGGGCGGCGTCGCCTGCCCGGCCAGGCGGGCCTTGTTGTAGGCGAAGAGGCCGCCGTGCTCGACGATGCCGGCGCTGATGGGATCGAGCCCGCGCGTGAACTCCTCGACGGGGATGGCCTCGCCGCGCAGGATCCGCGGGACGAGCCCGAGGTCGGTGCTGGTGAGAAGGCCGATGTTCTGGGAGTTCTGCCGGTAGATCTTCTCGATGCTCCGGGCCACGACGAGCTCGATGCCCGCCGCGACCTCGCTGTAGGGCGCCTGCTCCCGCGACGAGCCACATCCCTTGGAGATGCCGCTCACGACCACCGAGAAGGCACCGTTCTTGACGGCGTCGGGCTTCACCTTGCCGCCGCGCAGGCCGACCAGCGAATAGCGCCCCAGCGTCTCGTCGTAGTAGTAGCAAACCCAGCCCGGGGTGATCTCGTCGGTCGAGATGTTGCCGAGGAGCGGCCGCTCGGGATCGAAATCGAGATCCTTGCCGGCGAGCTGCGCCTCGAGCAGCGCCGGGTCCTCCGTCAGGAAGAGGATCCGGCCGCGGAAGGTCACCGTACGGGCGGGGCTCGTCATCGGAAGTCCATTACCATCGGGGGGCGAGGTTTCCACGCGTCTCATGCGAATCGCGATCGTCACGACGAGCTGGCCGGGCGACGAGGGCGACCCTTGCGGTCATTTCGTGAGGGCGGAGGCGCGGGAGCTCGAGCGCGGGGGTCACGCCGTCGAGGTCGTCGCGCCGCGAGGCGGGGCGTTCGGCTGGCCTGGGGTGGCGGCCCGCCTCCGCGAGCGGCCGCTGCGCGCGATTGACGCGGCGCGCTGGGTGGCCGCGGCGCGGGCGCGCGTGCGGCGGCTCGATGTCGAGCGCGTGGTGGCGCACTGGGCGGTGCCCTGCGCGTGGCCCGTCGGACTCGCCGCGCGGGGGGCGGAGCTCGAGATCGTGTCCCACGGCGGGGACGTGCGGCTGCTGGCCGGGATGCCGCGCGTGGTGCGCCGACGCCTGGTGCGCGCCCTCGCGGCGCGGTCGATGTGCTGGCGCTTCGTGTCGCAGGCGCTCCAGCGCGAGCTGTGCGACGTGCTCGACCCGGAGACGCGGGAGGCGGTGGCGCGGATCGCGGTCGTCCGCGCGCCCAGCGTCGAGGTGCCCGACGTGGGCGAGGCCGTGGCGCGGCGCGCTCGCGAGCTCGCAGGGCGGCGCGTGGCGGTCAGCGTGGGGCGGCTCGTCCGCGGCAAGCGCGTCGATCGCGCCATCGAGCACGTGGCGAGGGCGCGGGATCTGGACGCGCTGGTGGTCGTGGGCGACGGGCCGGAGAGGCCGCGCCTCGAAGCACTGGCGCGCGCCCGCGGCGTCGACGCCACGTTCGTCGGGCTGGTGCCGCGCGAGGAGGCCCTGGCTTGGATCGGCGCGGCCGAGGTGGTCCTCCACGCGTCGCAGGAGGAGGGACTGAGCACGGTGCTGCGCGAGGCCGAGACGCTCGGGACGCGGGTCGTGGTGGTGTGAGCCGTCATTTCCCGCACGCGTCGCCCCACCTCGCAGGCAGACTCCGGGATTTGCGCGTGGCATGTGCCTTGCGCTACGGGCACCCGTGCCCATCGAGACGTCCCCCTGGGTGGAGTCGCTCGCCCTCGCGTCAACCCTTGGTCAGGCGGTCGAGCTGGAGCCTGATGTGCGCCGCTTCCGCCGGCGTGTTGGCGAGCGCCACCGCCCGATCGAGCGCCACGCGTGCCTCCTCGGCGCGGCCGAGCTGCATGAGGAGCGCGCCCTTCACGCCGAAGAAGTAGAAGTAGCCCGATAGCTGGGGCGCGAGCGGCTCGACCAGCTCCAACGCGGCGGCGGGGCCGCGCACCTTGGCCACGGCGACCGCGCGATTGAGCGTGATCACCGGGGACGGCTGGAGGCGCTCGAGGGCGGCGTAGAGAAGCTCGATCTCCGCCCAGTCGGTGTCCTCGGCCCGCGCGGCCCGGGCGTGCAGCGCGGCGATGGCTGCCTGCACCTGGTAGGTGCCGGGGCGTCGGTGGCGCACGGCCTTGTCCAGGAGCGCGAGCCCCTCGGCGATCAGGTCCCGCCCCCACAAGCGCCGGTCCTGGTCCTCGAGCAGGACGATCGCCCCGTGCGCATCGAGCCGCGCGGACGCCCGCGAGTGCTGGAGCAGGAGCAGCGACGCCAGACCCATGACCTCCGGCTCGCCGGGGAACAGACGCAGCAGCAGGCGCACGAGCCGTATCGCCTCGTCGCAGAGCGGCGCGCGGACGTGCGCCGTCCCGCCCGTCGCCGAGTAACCCTCGTTGAACATGAGGTAGATGACGGCGGCGACCGCGGCCAGCCGCTCCGCGCGCTCCGGCGCGCCGGGAGGCTCGAAGGGCGCGCCCGAGCCCGCGACGCGGTTCTTGGCCCGCGTGATTCGCTGCTCCATCGCGCTCTCGCCCACGAGGAACGCGCGCGCGATCTGCGCGACGGACAGCCCGCACACGATGCGCAGCGCGAGCGCGATCTGCTGCGTCCCGGGCAGGTCGGGGTGACAGCAGATGAAGAGGAGGCGCAGGATGTCGTCGCGGTAGTGCGCGGCGTCGAGGCCCTCGGCGAGCTCGGTCTCCGCGTCGTCGAGATCCGAGATGGCGTCGTCGGGGGGCAGCGGCTGCTGCTTGCGTCGCTTGCGGACGCCGTCGAGCGCGGCGTTCCGTCCCACGAAGATGAGCCACGCCGCGGGATCGCGCGGAGGGCCGTTCTTGGGCCAGTTCCGGAGCGCGCGGAGGCACGCCTCCTGGAAGGCCTCTTCGGCCGTGTCGAGATCGCGGAAGTGGCGCAGCAAGGCGCCGACCGCCTGGGGACGCGCGCCCGCCAGCGCGGCATCGATCCAGGCGATCTCGCTCACGGCGCCAGGCTCCCGGGACGGAACAGCATCATCGGTCGGATCTCGTACGAGCCGCTGGAGCTGCTGGCGCGCCCGAGGTCCTTGGCGGTCTCGATCGCCTCCTCGAGCGACGCGCACTCGACGACGAAGAAGCCCAGCAGCTGCTCCTTGGTCTCGGCGAACGGTCCGTCGAGGACGACCGCCTCCCTGCCCTTGCGCAGGGTGGTCGCCGCCGTGGTCGGCATCAGGCGGGCGACCGGCCCCAGCCGGCCTTGCCTGGCCAGCCTGTCCTGGACCACGTCGAGCTTGGCGATGGCGGCCGCGTCCTGCTCCTTCGTCCAGGAGCCGACGATGGCCTCGGAGTCGTAGCAGAGGATGGCGTACAGCATGGGCGTCCCTCCTTGAAGACGAACCAATAAGCTCGGCCCCGACAGGGCGCCCGAAGAAAAAAACCGTCGCCGGGGTGTCGGCTGCCGGTGCGCCTCGCCGTCCTCGGGGCATGCAAACCGCACACACCCAATCGGCCCCCGTCACGATCGCCAACGTCAACACCGGCGCCAAGCGCTGGACGGGACGGGTCCTCGGCGGGCTCGTCCTCCTCTTTCTGGCCTTCGACACCGTGGTGAAGCTGCTGCAGGCGAGCCCGGCCATCGAGGCCACGGTTCGCCTCGGCTATCCCGAGCACCTCGTCCTCGGCATCGGGCTGGTGGAGCTCGTCTGCACCGTGCTCTACCTCGTTCCGCGCACCTCGCTGCTGGGCGCGGTCCTGCTCACGGGATACCTCGGCGGCGCGACGGCCAGCCACCTGCGCCACGGCGATCCGTTCTGGTTCCCGCTCGCCTTCGGAGCCCTGGTCTGGACGGCGCTCCTGCTGCGCGACGGGCGACTGCGCTCTCTCTTCTTCCAGGCCCTGGGCGCCGCGACGACGGGCGCTACGCCGTCGTGACGTAGACGCCGCACGAGTCGGCGCAGACCGGCAGCGTCGGCAGGGGCTGGTTGGTCGGACCGCCCAGCACGTTGCCGGTGAAGTCGAACGTCGCCCCGTGACACGGGCAGAAGAGCTTCGAGCCGCTCACCTGGACGGCGCAACAGGCATGTGTACACGCGGTCGAGAGCGCCACGTACTTCCCGGACGACTGCTGGATGACGATGATCTCGCTCTTGCCGCAGTTGGGATCGGAGTAGCCCGAGGCGCTGAGCGTGACGGCGCCGCCGACGTTCTTCAGCTGGGGGTACTTCGCGAACGTCAGCGTCAGCACGTTGCCGGTCGCGGTGCAGGAGCAGGTCGGCCCGGCGTCGACACCGCCGCTGCTGCCTCCGCTGCCGCCACCGCTGCTGCCACCGCTGCCGCCGCCGCTTCCCCCGCCGCTGCCGCCCCCGCTGCCGCCGCCACTTCCCCCGCCGCTGCCGCCGCCGCTTCCCCCGCCGCTGCCGCCGCCGCTTCCCCCACCGCTGCCGCCGCCGCTTCCCCCACCGCTGCCGCTGCTGCTGCCGCTGCCCGCGTCGGTGAACGGACTGCCTCCGCTGGGCGGAGGGCTGTGCTCCGCAATGCCCCCGTACGGCCCGCCGAGTGGCTGGTCGTTCCCGCTGCACGCGACATGCACGCTCGCCCCGGCTCCCAGGACGAGCAGCTTCCGCCTACCCAGCACCCGCTTGTCGGACATCGAAGAGTTCCATGTTCTCCCGAACCTCGCCATGTGCCCGTGTGGGGGGTGACCTGACGTACCTGTCACCTCTGCCGCATCGGCGCCAGGTGGGTCCAGCACTTTGACCGGTGGGGCTCCCATCGAGTCGCGATCGAGACCTCGCCGCTTGTAGTTTTTTCGCGACACCGCCATCCGGCGATTCGCTGCGCGATCGAGAGCACTGCCGAAGATCGCCATGACCGGTGTCGATCCAGCCGGGCCTCGTTCGTCTTCCAGGCAAGAGCGAGGAGGCTTTCCCATGAACGCACGAACGATCGGCTACTGGGCGACGACCGGGCTGACAGCATTCCCCATCGGTGTGGGGGGTTTCTTGGACGCGATGCGACCCCCGCAGGTGATCGAGGGGTTCTCGCACCTCGGTTACCCGGTCTACTTCGCGGCCATCCTCGGCGTGTGGAAGGTCCTCGGCGCGATCACCATCGTGGCGCCCCGCTTTCCGCGGCTCAAGGAGTGGGCCTACGCCGGGATCGCCTTCGACCTCAGCGGCGCCGCGCTCTCGTCGGCGGCGGTGGGAGACGGCGCGGGCAACGTGATTGCCCCGCTGGTGTTGCTGGCGATCGTGGTCGCCTCCTGGGCGCTCCGCCCCGAGAGCCGCGTGCTGCCGCGCCAGAAGACGGCGGCGGCGCCGGACGGGACGGCCGTGCACGGACGCAGCGCGAGCTTCGCCTGAGTCGTCACCCGTCGGCGAGGTATCGCATCCTGGGGTTGTCCCGCCGCCAGATCACCCAGTCCATGAAGTAGTGGTGGATGTTCACGACGGCGAAGAGCGCCGCGAAGTAGGGCGTCGCCCCGAGCGACGTGAAGCGCGCGCGGCGCGGGACGAGGAAGTCGTCGAGGGCCGCCGGCGCACCGTGGAAGAGGACCCAGCCGAGCGCGAGCGCCGACACCGCCAGCAGGCCGACGCGCACGCTCGCCGCGCGCTCGAACCACGGAGGGCCCTCGCGCTCGCGCGCCTCGTTGCGCTTCAGGAGCCACACCACGTAGAGGTACTGGATCGAGTGCAGCGCCGGGATGGCGTAGATGACGAGCGGATCGACGCTGGAGTAGATCGACCAGGCCCAGATGCTGCTGAGCAGCGCGGCCAGCGGCGCGACGAGGGGCAGGCGGCCCTCCCGGCGCCACCTCCGCACCAGCACGACGAGGAGCCACAGGGCGGTGGCGAGGAAGACGCCGTGCGTGACCTGCTCGAGGCCGTGCGGGTGCGCGATGGTCGTGTAGACGACGCCTTTCTCCTCGACCTCGCGGCCCGGATCGTACGGGCTGGCCCACGCGTAGGCCCATCCGGCATAGCAGTGGGCGAGGACGGCCAGGCGCTCGCGGGGCAGGAAGCGCACGCCGCGCCGGGCCGCGAGCACCGTCATGACGCCGAAGCCTTGCTTCACGTAGTGCCACCCCACCAGCAGGAACATGAGCTGGATGAGGAGGCCGAGCGCGTACGCCGAACGCGCCGCCAGCGCCCACCCCGCCCACACCACGAGCGCCGCCGGCACGACCAGCCCCGCCGCGAGATAGCGCGCGCGCTGCATACCGGCGACCTCGCCACCGAACGCCCGCTTGCGGGCGTCCTCGTAGAAGAGGAGGTAGGTCACCGCGAAGTGCGGATCGTTGATGACGTGGGCGCCGTAGAAGAAGAGAAAACCCACGGCGAGGTCCGCCGTGTCGAGGGCGACGGTGCGCTGGAGCACCCACGACACCAGGAAGAGCAGCGGCGTCGCCCCGCCGACCACGAGCAGCTCGCCCACGGTCGAGGCCGTCGTCCGCGCCCGCGTGCGCGACGCCAGCGCGGGCCTTGGCCGGGCGATCGCCGTCATGCCGATTGCTGCATGCTAGCTTGGCCGCGCGAACCAGGGACCGAGACCCAACGGAGGACCTCATGACCGCGCCGCGCCGTCACCCGCACGTCGTCAACATCGACGAGATCGCGCCCGACCAGCAGGAGCAGGGAGGCTTCGGCCTGCGCCGCCGCAGGCTCGGCCCGGAGGCCGGCGGCCGCGCCCTGGGGTGCTCCCACTTCGAGATCGCCCCCGGGAAGACGGCCTTCCCGTTCCACTTCCACAGCGCCTTCGAGGAGGCGAT
>DATBQU010000230.1:0-6225 GCA_036560665.1 Polyangiaceae bacterium | reverse complement strand
GCTTCAGACGGCTGCGCAGCGTGCTCTCGCTCAGGCCCAGCGAGCGCGCGGCCCGCGACTGGTTGCCGTCCGCGCGGGACAGGACCTGGGACAGGATCTCCTTCTCCAGGTCGTCGAACGTCGTGCCCGCGTCGGGCAGGTTGAGGACGATGGACCAGGGGCCGCTGCTGCTGGCAGGAGCCGGCAACGACGGCGGCGCGGGGGGGACCTCCGCCGGCGCGCCGAGGCGCACCTGCGTGCTGGGCGGCGGCGGAAGCCCGAGCTCCTCCACGTCCACCTCGTGCCCGGCGTGATAGATGACGAGACGTTCCATGAGGTTGGACAGCTCGCGGACGTTGCCGGGCCAGGAGTGGCGCTCGAGCGCGCGCCACGCCAGGTCGGTCACGCGGGGCTGGGGCCGGTTCATGCGCCGCGCCGCCGCCTCGAGCATCGGCTGTCCGAGGCCGCGGACGTCCTCCGGGCGGGCGCGCAGCGGCGGGATGTGGATCGGCGCCACGGCCAGCCGGTAGTAGAGGTCGAGGCGGAAGCTGCCCGCCTGGGCGTCGGCGAGCAGCTCGCGGTTGGTCGCGGCGATGATGCGGAGATCGACCCGCCGGGGATCGCTCGACCCCACCGGCCAGATCTCGCGCGACTCGAGGGCGCGCAGCAGCATGGCCTGGAGCGAAGGCGGCGCCTCGCCGATCTCGTCGAGGAAGAGCGTGCCCCCGTCGGCCAGCTCGAACAACCCGCGCCGCGACGCCTGCGCGCCGGTGAACGCGCCCTTCACGTGCCCGAACAGCTCGCTCGTCATGAGCTCGGGCGGCAACGCGGCCAGGTTCTGCGCCACGAAACGCCCGCGCTTGCGCTGACTGCGCTCGTGGATGGCCGCGGCGACCAGCTCCTTGCCCACGCCGGTCTCCCCGTCGAGCAGCACGTTGGCCTCGGTCCCGGCCACGGCGATGACCTGCTCGAGCACCTTGGCCATCGCCGGAGACGTCACCTGGAGCTTGGGGCGCACCAGGGTGCGCTGCACGACCTCGACGTCGGCCAGCAGGCTCTTGTTCGAGGCCCGGAGCTCCTCGACCAGCCGGCGGTTCTCGAGCTCGAGCCGCCGCGCCTCCGACGCGCGCTGGATGGTGAGCCGGAGCTGCTCGGCATCCCACGGCTTCTGGACGTAGGCCCACACGTGGCCGCGGTTCACCGCGTCCGCCAGGTCGGCGTGATCGCTGAAGCCGGTCAGCAGGATGCGCGGGACGTCGCGGTGCTGGTCGTAGGCGCGCGACAGCAGCTCGGACCCCTTCATGGGATCCATGCGCATGTCGCTGACCAGCACGTCGAACGGCTCGCGGCCCAGCATGGCCAGGGCGTCGGCGCCGTTGGCCGCGGTCGCCACGTCGAAGTCTCCCTCGAAGACGGCGACGAAGACGTCGCGGACGTCGTCCTCGTCGTCCACGTAGAGGACGCGGGCGCGTCGCGTCGGGTCGGGGGGCACCACGGAAGAGCGCGACGTCACGCCGGCGAGATTACCAGAGCTCAGGCCACCTGAGGCGCCGCGCGCGCCAGGAGCTCCTCGTGGTAGGTGTGGAAGGCGCTCTCCGCGGGCCAGGCCGGCGCGCCCGAGAGCAGGGCCGGGACCTCGCTCGCTCGCCCGCCGTCGACCGCCACCACCGCCGCGGCGTAGCGCATCGCCCAGTGCACGAGGGGCGAGGCGCTGGCGGCCTTGTCCAGCAACCGGGCGTCCCCTTCCCGGCTGGCGTGCGCGAAGGCGCGGGCCAGCGCGGCCAGGCCCCGGCGAAGCAGGGCGATGCGGCGGCTGACGAGCGGACCGGCGGACGGCATGGGTAGCGCCTGGAGCACCTCGGCCTTGCGGATGGCCGCGCTGCGGTCGCCCTCGAACGTGTCGAGGAGCGTCTCCACGAAGAGGCGCTGCTCGATGGCCTCGTCCCAGGCCGGCCCCTTCACCGCGCGCCCCAGCGCCCGGCGCGCGGCCTCGCTCCAGCCGTACGAGGCGTAGGCGGTGGCCTTGAGCAGCGGCGCCATCGTCTCGCGGTGGGCCACCCGCTCGAGCGACCCCTCCCAGGTCCCGAGGACGCGCTCGACGTCGCCCGACATGAGCAGGCGCCTCATCCGCCAGCGGCCGATCAGCGCGGGCAGGAACAGCAGGAGCGGCAGCCCCAGCAGGGGAAGCGCGAAGCGCGGGTCACGCCCCATCATCTGCGCGGCCAGCACCGCGCTCAGCGCCGCGACCGCGATGGGCAGGAACACGAACACCCGGGTGGCCGCGGGCTGGCGCTTCGGGGTGGGGGACGGCATCAGGGACCTCGTTAACAGGTAAGACCCGGGGCGGCGCGCGCAATGCGAATCGCACCTGCAGCAAGCCCATCTACCCCCCCCCCTCAGGGCAGCTTGTCGTTCTTGTCGTCCTTGCCGTAGCGCGCCGGGTCGCCGATGCCGTGGCGCCTCAGGTACCCGCGCACGTGGGCCCGCTCCATGGCGGCGCGCCGCCCGATCTCGCTCACGTTGCCGTTGCACTCGGCGTAGAGGGCCGTGAAGTACTCGCGCTCGAAGCGCGCCAGGACCTCGCGCTTCGCGTCCTGGAAGGTGCGCCCGCGGGTGGGGGCGCTCTCGCCGGCGCTGGACGTCAGCGGCGAGAGGTGGGCCGCCAGATCGATGGGCCCCTCCTTGCCGAAGGCGAGGGCCACGGCCACCACGTTGCGCAGCTCGCGCACGTTGCCCGGCCAGTCGTGGCGCATCAGCCGCTCGAGCGAGTCGTTGGTGATGCGGCTGTAGGCGTCCTTGTCGCCCATGTCCTCGATCATCCGCCGTACGAGCGCGGGGATGTCCTCGAGCCGCTGCCGCAGCGACGGCAGCTCGACCTTGAGCTGCGCCACGCGGAAGTAGAGATCGCTGCGAAAGGTGCCGGCGTTGACCTCGCGCACCAGATCGCGCCGGGTGGCGGCGATGACGCGCACGTTGACGGGGCGGTAGTTGTTGGCGCCGACCGACTTGATGCGCTGCTCGGCGAGGGCGCGCAGCAGCTTGGGCTGAACGTCGACCGGCAGCTCGCCGAGCTCGTCGAGGAAGATGGTGCCCCCGTCGGCCTCGACGAAGGGCGAGATGCGCCGGTCGACCGCGCCGGTGAAGGAGCCTCGCTCGTGTCCGAAGAGCGCGCTCTCGGCCAGCGTCGGCGCGATGGCGCCGCAGTCGACCACCACGAAGGGCTTGTTGGCGCGCGAGCTGGCCTCGTGAATGGCCTGGGCGACGAGCTCCTTGCCCGTGCCCGTCTCGCCGGTCACGAGCACGGTGAGGTCGGTCGGCGCGGCCTTCTTCAGCCGCTCGAAGACGCCGCGCATCCCCGGGCTCTGCCCCACCAGGGGCCCGAAGCCGTCGACGTGGGGGACGTCGACCTCGCTCGGTCCCGACGGCGTGAACTCGACCATCGAGTCGCCCAGCGCCACGTAGGCGTGCTTGGTGAGGTACACCTCGCCGACGCGGGTATCGCCGATGAACGTCCCGTTGCGCGAGCCGAGATCGCGCAGGCGCACGCCCCGCTCGGTGGCGACGAGCTCCATGTGCACGGCGCTGACCTTGCGGTCGTCGAGGACCAGGTCGCAGGCCTCGTTGCGGCCGACGACCACGGTCTCGGGGCCGACGTCGAGCTCCTTCTTGGAGCCCGCCCCCTTCGCGACCGTCAACTTCCCGCCGCGGACCTCGATCCGGGCCCTGGTGGCGATCGTCGAATCCACGTCGAAACAATTATCACGCCCGGTCGCCGCGCTGGTAGCGCGACGACATTCGGCGCCCGCCGGGCACGCGCCGAAACACCAGGGTTTTCGGACGCCTCCCTGGCGGGTCTAGGGCCCGCAGTCCGGTGGGTTCTGCCGCCCGTGCCAGAGCTGGTTGAAGCCCTCGGCCATGGCATGCACCGCGTCAGAGCGGTAGCTCTTGGCCCCCGGCTCGGGGCCCGTCGCTCCTCCGTCGGGCCCGAAGGCCACGGCGAAGTCCCAGCCCTTCGAGGCGGCGCGCAGGTACGACTGCTGGACCGCGAAGCCGGAGCCCGGGTCGACGACGACCGAGAGCAGGCTGGTGTGGGCCGGCGTCAGCTGCGTCAGCCCGGTCCGGACGAGGCCCAGCTGGTACGACACGTCCGAGCCCTGGGTGACCGCCACCCGGTGCAGCCCCCCGAGGAAGTAGGCGCTGGCCACTGTGCTCCGGTCCGTGAGCAGCGCGCCCCCCGCCGACGGGATGAGGCCCTCCATGTAGGCAGAAGGCGTCGCCGCGCCACCGTCGGTGGGCCCGCTGGTCGGGCCGTCCCAGAGGGGGGTCGCCGCCAGGGCGTGCGCCAGCCCGGCCGCCATCGTCACGTACTTGGAGGGCGGAGCCACCGCGCCATCGCCTGCATCGGAAGACCCGGTGGCAGGCAGCTGGTCGACGCGCTCCTGCGCACGCGTGAGCGCCATCAGGAGCGTGGCCTGCGTCTCGGTGAGCAGCGTGTCGGGGGTCGGCGTCCCCGCGCCGAGCGCGTCGTGCCCCGGGTCGCCGCTGGTGACGAGCGACTGGAAGAAGAGACCGGTGGTGGGATCGACCGCGCGACTGCCCAGGTAGTCGAGCACCGCCATCCCCGTGGTCTGCCACTGGTGCACGAGCGCGCCGGCGTCCCCGCCCTTGTGCAGGAAGGCCATGTCGAGCAGCGCCGCCGCCGCCATCGCCGCCTTGGCCGGCTCGTACGAGACGGTGCCGTTGCCGTTCGCGACGCCGATGACCATGCCGCCACTGGAACCGCCGCCGGCGTCGAGGCCGCCGTCGTCCCCCGCATCGCCTCCCGCGTCGCCGCCTGCACCGCCGTCGCCTCCCGAGGGCGCCACGGTCTGCGCGTACTTGGTCAGGATGTTGGCGCCATAGGCCTCGGCCAGGGCCTTCATCGCGTCGCCGTCGGTGTTGTCGTTCCCGAGGAAATAGAAGGCGGCCTGCGCCCAGCGAAGGCGGAAGTAGATCTCGCCGTCGTAGTCGTCGGGCGCCTGCGGCAGCTCGGCCGTGATGACCGGGCCCAGGTCCCGCAGGATGTTGTCCCAGGTCGGGGTGACCAGGTTGTTGCCGTAGACGGCGGAGGAGCAGTGATAGCCCCCGAGCGCGCCGGCGAGGCCCACGTCGTCCTGCCAGTTGTGCCCGGGGCCCGCCCCGTAGGGCGCGTCGGAGCTCCACGTCGGCGCCACGCCCGTCCCCTTGACGTACGCGTACTGCAGCTCCGACCCGATCACCTGCTGCTGGAGGCAGAGGGCGACCGGATCGCTCTGGTCGTTGAGCTGGCAGTTGTTGGTGATGACGTCGGCGGGCGGCGGTCCGTCGTCGATCAGGCTGGTGTCGACGCCGGACTCGGCGACGTCCGCGGAGGCGTCGTCGCCGCCGGGGGTCCCGCCGGTGTCGCCGCTGCCGCACGCCCAGACCAGCGTGAGGACCGCGGCGGGAAGCAAAGCAAAGGAAATGGGCTTTCGCATGGCGGGCGGATTGTGCCCGCAGGCAACCGCCGTGCAAGGCGCAAAACGCGCGGCCTTGCCGCCGCGCAACGCCGTCCTACGGCCGGCTCCCCACCTTGGACACGCTGGAGATGCTGGTGAAGGTGCGCGACGTCACGTCCGTCCGCTCTTCGCGCACGGGCAGCGTGCGCGGGCGGCGCCGCGGGGCGTTGCCCATCGCACGGCAGACCTTGCGCCAGGCCGACAGCGCCTCGGCGGCGCCGAGGAAGCGCTTCTCCCGGTCACGCGCCATCATCTTGGCCAGGAAGCGCTCGATCGACGCCGGCCACTCGTCGCCCGTCGTCGACGACAGCGTGGGCGGCTCGCGGTCGAGCTTGAGCGCGATGAGCGTCAGCGCGTTCTGCCCCTCGAACGGCAGCCGCCCCGAGAGCGCGCGGAAGGCCACCGCGCCGAGGGCGTAGAGGTCGGCCCGCTCGTCGACGCGCGCGCTGCCGCGGACCTGCTCGGGCGCCATGTACGCGAAGCTCCCGAGGGTGGCGTCGAAGGCGGTGAGCGACGGCTCGCTTCGCTGGCCCTTGGGGCTGCGGATCTTGGAGACGCCGAAGTCGAGGATGCGCGTCCGCTCCTCCGGCGCGTCCTGGCTGATCTGCTTCGCGGTCAGCTTGCGCTTCTCGATGAAGAGGTTGGCCGGCTTGATGTCGCGGTGGATGACGCCCGCCTTGTGCGCGGCGTTGAGCCCCTGCAGCGCGTCGTCGACGATGGGGGCCACCTC
>DATBQU010000229.1:0-7810 GCA_036560665.1 Polyangiaceae bacterium | reverse complement strand
CTCAGCAGGACGTTCTCGTAGCGGAGGACGTCGCGGGCGTAGACGTCGACGGAGATGGTGCTCGGCGTGGACGAGAGGATCTGGTTTCCTTGCTGGCCCACGCGCCAGCACACCGCGGTCTGCCCGAGGCCGCGCGCGCCGTCACTCGTGCAGTCCTGCGGACCGGCCCACGCCTCGAGCGAGACCCCGCCGGTGAACCCCGAGATGGTGAGCGGGAAGGTGAGCTTGAGGTCCTGCTCGCAGTCGAGGAAGTTCGCGCCCGTCGGGTTGAGGTTCTGCGGGCGCGGGTTGTTGGTGACGTCGACGTACTGGCCGCCCTGGAAGAGGGCGCGGGACGGGTTCGGCAGGGCCGAGTTGACCGTCGCGCTGCCCGTGCCCGCCTCCTGCGCTCGCGCGACCCCTGGCGCGAGGACGATCGCGGCAAGGAAGGCGGTGGCGAGAAGCAGGCGCAGACGGCAAGGCATCGCGGGGCGCCAGTCAGCATAGCGCGTGCCACCCGGGATTTCCCGCGCGGGGCGCGTGCTTGGCCCGGGTGCAGGGGTGCGAGGACGTCAACGTGGCAGGTCGGGGGCGCGGGCCGGGCCCGCGGTGACAAACTGACAGGCCGTTCGACGAGGGCTGCCTACGCCAGCGCGTCGACGAGCCGCTCGACGTCCCGCTCGGCGACGGAGCAGAGCGCGACGCGGAGCGCCCCGCCGCCGCCCTTGCGCACCTGCGGCACTACGTAGACCCCCTTCGCCCGCATCGCCTCGGCCTTCTCCTTGGCGTGGTCGTCGAAGACGGTCACGAAGAAGCCGCCCTCGTAGCGCGGGTAGCGCAGGCCCCGCGCGTGGGCGTGGCGGTTGAAGGCCGCGACGCGCGAGAGCAGGAGCTTCTTCAGCCCCGCGCGCTCCTCGCCCGCCGCGCGCGCCATCTCCGGATCGACCAGGAGGCGCGTGATGGCGGTCAGGCCGCCGCGGTTGCAGTTGGACCAGGTGCCGCGGCACGAGTAGCTGAGCGCCGCCTCCACCGCCGCGCGCTCCGCCTCGTCGGGCACGCAGGCGACCAGGGCCCCCACGCGCAGGCCGTAGTGCGTGAACGACTTGCTCGCGCTCCACGCGAAGAGGACGTTCGCGCCTCCCTTGCCCGCCTCACCCGCGGGCCGCGGCGCGACCAGCGGTCGCAGGTGGCGCAGGAAGGCGCGCGGATCGCGCGCGCCGTAGAGGAAGTACGCGCAGTCGACCAGGAGCGTCACCGGCCCCGCGCCGCTCGCCGCCCGCGCCGCGATGCGCTCGACCACCGCGCGCCACTCGTCGTCCGTCATCGAGTAGCCGGTGGGGTTGTGGCAAGGGTCGTTCAGGAAGACGAGCGCGCGCTTCTGCTCCGCGAGCTGCCGCGCCATCCCCGCGTCGAGGGCGGCGACGTCGAGGCCGCCGTCCGCCCGGAACATCTCGAACGTCTCGAGCTTGCGCTCCGACTCGTCGCACAGCGTCTGGTAGGGGCCCCAGAACCAGCTCGTGGTCAGCATGGCCTGCCCCGGCTCGAGGAAGTTGGCGACGGCGTGGCGCAGCGCCCCCGAGCCTCCCGGCGTCGCCACCGCCACCGCCGCGCGCTTCAGGTCCGGCTCGCCCCCCAGCAGATCGTCGATGACCGCGCGCAGGAAGTCCGGCGTGCCGGCGATGGGCGCGTACGTCGCCCACTCCACGGGGGGCACCTCGTGCACCGCCCGCGCCGCCGTGGGCAGGATGGCGAGCTTGCCGTCGTCGTCGAGCAGCGCGCCCACCGTGGCGTTGACGATCGCGTCGCCGGCCTGCCGGCGCGCGGTCGCCTCCTTGTTGAGGGCGAAGATGGGATCGTCGGACGGCCGGCCCTGGTGCGACGGGATGAGGTGCATCACGCCCCCCGGCTCTAGCACCCCTCGCGGGAGGCTGCTTCACCGCGCGTGCTCGACCTCGTCGCGGGCGCGCGCCACGGCGTAGAGGTAGAAGTTCTCCTCCTCGATCATCGAGTCGTAGAGCTCCGCCAGGCGCACCACCCGCGCCCCGTCGACGAGCTCGGGCAGGAGCGGCCGGTTCATGATCAGCACGGCGGTGTCGCGCCCCTGCTCGCCGGCCAGGCGCGCCGTGAAGTCGAGGGTCTGCCGGTCGTCGGGCTCCCACTTGCGGGCGCGGGTCCACTTCACGAACGAGAAGGTGCGGCCGGTGCGCGGGCTGTACGCCGAGGCCGCCCCGAGCTGGCCGAGGACGGCGGTCGCCGGGTAGTCCATCTCGGCGACGAGGAGGTCGCGATCGAGGCCGCGCTCGCGCAGCGCGTCGGCGGCGCGACGGCCCGAAGAGAAGACGTACTTCGCGTCGTAGTAGAGGGCGACGGGCGTGCCGGCGACGTGGAGCGCGAGCACAGCCGCGAGCGTGGCCCGGAGGGCGGTGCGGCGGCGCAGGGCAGGCGCGGGCGCGGGCGCGGGCGCGGGCGCGGGCGCGGGCGCGGAGGAGGATGCCTCCGACAGCCACGCCCCCATCAGGAGCAGCACGAAGAAGAAGCCGTGGTGCCGCACGTCGCCGCCGTAGACGAGGCCGAAGAGGCCGAGCAGCCCCAGCGAGCCGACGGCGAAGAGCACCCACGCGGTGCGATCGCGCGACAGGACGTACAGCAGCCAGGCGGCGACGGGCACGACGACGTAGCCGGCGACCGCCCGGAACGGCTCCCACCCGAGGAGCGCGTTCGAGTTCCAGAAGAAGAAGTCGAGCCGCGGGATCGGCGCGAGCGCGACGATGAGCCGCGTCGGCGCCCAGTCGTCGGGCAGCGCGTCGGGCCAGCGCACGTGGGCGACCGTCGAGTCGGCCGGAGGCCACGCGCACAGCGCCGCGGCGAGGCACGCCGCGACCGCCGCGCCGACGGGGATCCACGCGCGCAGCCGCAGCGGATCGCGGCGACGGGCGAGCTCCACCGCGTCGAGGACCAGCGTGGCCGCGTAGGCGACCGTCACCACCGTCGACACCGTCGCCGTCAGCCCCAGGGCGGCGAGCAGCGCCGCCGTCCGCCACGGCTGCGTGAAGCGCCGCGGGTGGTGCACGCACACGAGCAGCGCCAGCAGCAGCGCCAGGCCGTAGCACCGGCTGAGGGCGACGTACTCGTAGGCGAGGAAGTACCCGAACGGGAAGAGGGCCCGCAGCGGCCTGCCGAACGGCGCGCGGCTGGCGAAGACCCACACCACGGCGACGGCGATGGCCACGTGGGCGATCTGCATCGAGAGCGGATCGCGGGTCAGCTTCTGCAGGACCCAGAGCAGCAGGTACCAGAGCGGCGGCTGCCCGTCGTAGGCGCGGTTGTGGACGACGTCCCACGGCGTCGCGCTGTCGCGGGCCACCAGCCAGCAGTGCAGCTCGTCGCGCCACATCTCGTGGTGCCCGATGGCGAAGAGGGCGACCGGCAGGTACAGGCACACGACCACCGCGGCGAAGGCGCGATCCGGCCGTCGGGGGAGCACGGGCGAAGACTACACGCGCCCCGAGGGCTTCCCACTTCGCGGGAGGGCCCCCTCCACGAGGGAAAAGGCCCTCGCCGGCCGGGAGAGCACCTTCCTCGCCGCCGGGAAGACCTTCTACGTCCGGTAGAAGGCCTTCCCCGTCCCGTAGAAGACCTTCTACGCCCCGTAGAAGACCTTCCCGGTCCCGTAGAAGACCTTCTACGCCCGGTAGAAGACCTTCCCCGTCCCGTAGAAGACCTTCTACGCCCGGTAGAAGACCTTCTACGCCCCGTAGAAGACCTTCCCGGTCCCGAAGAAGACCTTCTACCCCCGGTAGAAGACCTTCCCCGTCCGGTAGAAGGCGTTCCCCGCGGCGAAGAACGCTCACCCCGTCGCCGGCGCGTCCTCGCTCGCCTCGCCGGCCAGCATCCTCGCGAGCTCGCCCGAGCGGTCGAGCGCCGCGAGCTCCTCGTAGCCGCCGATGGACTCGCCGCCGATGAAGATCTGCGGGACGGTCCGCTGCCCGCTCTCCTTCACCAGCCAGGCCCGCCGGTCGTCGTCGCCGGTCACGTCGATCTCGGTGTAGGGGATGCCGCGGGCGGCGAGCAGGCGCTTGGCGGCCACGCAGTACCCGCAGATCCGGGTGGTGTAGACCTCGACGTCGACCATGGGTTTCGGGCTCACGTGCTAACTTCGCCAATGTATGGCGTCCGAGCAAACCATCCACCTCGACCGTTACGCGCCCGACGCAAAGGCCCTGGTGGCCGGCGCGCAGAGCCTGGCCGACGAGCGGAAGCACGCCCAGGTCGAGCCCATCCACCTGCTGGCCCGCGCCATCGAGCGCGACCGCGGCGTGCAGGAGGTCTTCCGCCGCGCGGGGGCCGACCCGGCGGACGTGTCGGTGGAGGCGGAGACGGCGCTCGGGCGCATCAACAAGACGACGGCGGGGCTGGCCTACCTGTCGAACGCCATGCTCCAGCTCCTGGCGCGCGCCGAGAAGGAGTCCGGGGCGGGCACGGTGGAGGTGGAGGCGCTGCTCAACGCGCTCTCGCAGGAGATCCGCGGCGCCGCGGCGGTGGTGCTCCAGGCCTTCAGCCTGGGGCCGGGCAGCTTCCGCCCCCACATGGCGGCGCTCAAGAGCGTGCCGCGCGAGATCGTCCCCGCCGGGCCGTCGACGGCCGACGTCCTGTCGCGCTTCACGCACGATCTGGTCGAGCGCGCCCGCAGCGGCGGGTACGACCCGGTGATCGGCCGCGACGTCGAGGTGCGCCGGCTGCTCCAGATCCTCGAGCGGCGCGGCAAGAACCACCCGCTGCTGGTGGGCGAGGCCGGCGTCGGCAAGACCGCCATCGTGGGCGCGCTGGCCATGCGCATCGCCTCGGGCGACGTGCCGGACGCGCTCGGCAAGCTCGCCATCCTGGAGCTCGAGACGGGGATGCTGGTGGCGGGCGCCAAGCTCCGCGGCGAGATCGAGGAGCGGCTGCGCCAGGTCCTGGCCGCGGTGAAGAGCAGCGCGCGCGAGACGCTGCTCTTCGTCAACGGGATCGACTCGCTGCTCGGGCAGGGCCAGGCCGGCAGCGGCGTCGGCGATCTGCTCAAGCCGCTGCTGGCGCGCGGCGAGGTGCGGATCATCGCGTCGACCACGGTGGACGGCGCGCGCAAGATGCAGGAGCGCGATCCGGGGCTGCTCCGGCGCTTCAGCGTGCTCACCATCGAGGTGCCGACGGTCGACCAGGCCATCGAGATCATCCGCGGGATCGCCTCGAAGTACGAGTCGCACCACTCGGTGCAGATCGGCGAGGGAGCCATCCTGGCCACGGTGCGCCTGGCCAAGCGCTACCTGCAGGACCGCGTGCTGCCCGACGCGGCCATCGATCTGCTGGACGAGACGGCGGCGCGCAAGCGGGTCGAGATCGACGGCGTCCCGGCCAAGGTCGACGAGGCCATCCGGCGCGTGGCGTCGCTCAAGGCGCAGCTCACGTCGCTGGCGGGGGACGCCGACGCCATGAGCGTGAAGACGCGCGAGCGCATCGAGAAGGAGCTGCGCGCGCTCGAGCCGACGGTGAGCGAGATGCGGGCCAAGCTCGACTCGCGGCGCGGCGCGCTGGCGGCGTTCGCGGCGCTGCGGGCGGAGGAAGAGCGGCTCCAGGCGCAGCTGGCGGAGGCGCGCGACAAGCACGACTTCGCGCGGCTGGGCGAGCTCGAGCACGTGTCGCTGCCGGACGTGAAGCGCCGCCTGGAGGCGGCCGAGGGCGCGGTCGGGCGGGAGGCGGGCACCGGGGTGTCCAGCGTGGTGACCGAGGAGGACGTGGCGGTGGTCCTCGGCGACTGGACGGGGATCCCGGTGGCCAAGATGCTCGAGGCCGAGAGCGACAAGCTGCTCAAGATGGAGGAGCGCCTGACCGAGCGCATCATCGGGCAGGACGAGGCGGTGCGGGCGGTGTCGCGCGCGGTGCGGCGCGGGCGCGTGGGGCTGCGCGATCCGGGCAAGCCCATCGGGTCGTTCCTGTTCCTCGGGCCGAGCGGCGTCGGCAAGACGGAGCTGGCCAAGGCGCTGGCGGAGTTCCTCTTCGACGACGAGCAGTCGCTGACGCGCCTCGACATGAGCGAGTTCATGGAGAAGCACATGGCGCAGCGCCTGGTGGGCGCCCCGCCGGGGTACGTCGACAGCGAGGAGGGCGGCTTCCTCACCGAGGCGGTGCGGCGACGGCCCTACAGCGTGCTGCTCTTCGACGAGGTGGAGAAGGCGCACCTCGACGTCTTCAACCTCCTGCTCCAGGTGCTCGACGACGGGCGGCTCACCGACGGGCGCGGGCGCACGGCGAACTTCTCGAACACGGTGGTCATCATGACCAGCAACATCGGCAGCAAGCGGCTGCTCGAGACCGACCCCAAGCTCTTCGAAAGCGCGGAGGGGGTGGAGGCGCTGCGCGACGTGATGCGCGAAGAGCTGCGCGCCTTCCTGCGCCCGGAGTTCCTGAACCGCATCGACGACGTGGTGCTCTTCCGGCCGCTGTCGAAGAAGGACCTGCGCGGGATCGTCGACATCCAGCTGCGTCGCCTGGAGAAGCTGATGACCGACCGCGAGCTCAAGATGCAGCTCTCCGACGGGGCCAAGGACCAGCTGGTCGAGCTGGGGTACGAGCCGGCCTTCGGCGCGCGCCCGCTGAAGCGCGCCATCCTGAAGAAGCTGCAGGACCCGCTGGCCGAGGAGATCCTCCGCGGCGGCTACCAGCCGGGGAGCGTGGTGAAGGTGGAGCTGCGCGGGGACGAGTTCGTCTTCGCCAAGGGCTCGTAGCGCGCGATGCGCGTTCATCTGGTCGGGGTCTCGGGCACCGGGATGGGGGCGCTGGCGGCGCTCTTCGTGGAGGCCGGCCACACGGTGAGCGGCTCCGACGTCGCCTTCGACCCGCCCATCGGACCCGCGCTCCGGGCGCTGGGGGTGCGGTGCCTGGAGGGCTACGACGCCGCGCACCTCGAGCCGCGGCCCGATCTGGTGGTGGTGGGCAACGCCATCCGGCGCACCAACCCGGAGGCGGAGGCGGTGGAGCGGGCGCGCCTGCCGCGGGCGTCGATGTCGGGCGCGCTGCGCGAGCACTTCCTCGGGCGGCGCCGTCCGCTGGTGGTGGCGGGTACGCACGGCAAGACCACCACCAGCGCGATGGCGGCGTGGCTGCTGTCGCGCGCGGGGCTCGAGCCGGGGTGGTTCATCGGCGGCGTGCCCAAGGGCCTCCCCGGCGGCGCCGCCATCGGGTCGACGCGGGTGCGGCCCGACCGCGGGCGGGCGCCGTTCGTGGTCGAGGGCGACGAGTACGACGCCGTCTACTGGCACAAGCAGCCCAAGTTCCTCGACTACGTCGGGGTCGGCCCGGACGACGTGGCCGTGGTGACCAGCGTCGAGCACGACCACATCGACATCTACCCCGACGTGGCCTCCTACGAGGCCGCCTTCCGGGCCTTCGTCGGGGCGGTCCCGGAGAAGGGGCTGATCGTGTGCGACGCGCACGACGCGCGGGCGCGCGCCATCGTCGACGAAGAGGCGTGCGCGCGCACCGCCTTCTACGCGCTCGAAGGCGACGACACCGGGGACGTGACGCCGACCTGGCTGGGGGCGATGGCCAGCATGACGCCCGACGGGGCGCAGGCGTTCGACCTCTTCGTGGGCGGCATGGCGTGCGGGCGATTCACGCTGCGCGTGCCGGGACGGCACAACGTCCGCAACGCGCTGGCGGCGCTCGCCGCGTGCGTCGAGGGGCTGGGGGCGGGCCTCGACGACGCGCGCCGGAACCTGGCGGCCTTCGAGGGAGTGCGCCGGCGGCAGGACCTGCTGGGCGAGCCGGGCGGCGTGCGCGTCTACGACGACTTCGC
>DATBQU010000228.1:0-13434 GCA_036560665.1 Polyangiaceae bacterium | reverse complement strand
GCTGTTCGCGGGCGGATTCGTCCCTCCACCCGCCGCGTAGCAGGCGGGCGTGGCGGCCGCGGCGACGGCGGCCGCCAGCAGGAGGCGTCCCGCCCTCGAGAGAAGCGTCATGACGCGGCGAGCCTAGTCAGCGCGAGCGTGGGTGTCGAGCGGGCGTCGCTCGCAGGGGGGCCTGGCCGGTCAGACGGAGTCCGTCATCAGGTCGATGATGACGACGCCGCGGTCGCCCTTCTCGTCGGGCGCCTGCGGTGCCCGGGGGGTCGGCCGCTCGATGGGCAGCTCGAGCTGCGGCTGCTCGTGCCGAGCCCGCTCTTCCTCTTCGCGCCGTCGGATCTGCTCGATGATGAACGGAGGAAGCACCTTTTCAACCTCCTTTTGCAAAAGTAGCAACGCGAGTGCCACGGTCAAGGTTTTGGGCGCGGGCCGGGGCAGCGTAGCCTTGAGGGCTGGCGCTCGGACCTCCATGATGCGGCTCCCCTTCTTCACCTTCTTCTTCACCTTCTGCGCGGTCGTCCTGACGGCGGGGGTGGCCCGCGCCGTGCCCTTCGATCCGGATTCGGACGACTGGGAGGGGCTCTCGCAGCTCGTGAGCATGGCGCAGAGCGAGCTCGGGCCGCAGCGCGTCATCGTGACCTCGACGCTGAGTCTGCGGGAGCTCAGGCGCGAAGACGGGGTCCTGATCATCCATCCCCAGCGCGTGGTCGACGCCGACGAGCTCTCGGCGTTCATGCGGGCGGGAGGGCGCGTCATCCTCCTCGACGACTACGGGACCGGCGACGGGCTCCTCGGCCGCTTCGGGATCCGTCGCGTCCCGCTGCCCTATCGGCCCGCCGAGATGCTGCGCGGCAATCCGGCGCTCGCCATCGCCGAGCCCGCGAGCGCGCATCCCGCCGTACGCGACGTCACCCGGGTGGTGACCAACCACGGCACGGGCCTGGAGCACCCGGCGCTGTCCCCGGTGCTGGTGGTGCGGGGCGACGGCGAGCCGGACGTGCTGCTCTCGCTCGCCGGTGCGGTCGGGCAGGGAAGGCTGCTCGCCGTGGGGGACGCCTCCATCCCGATCAACGCCATGCTGCGCTATCCCGGCAACCGCGTCCTCGGCACCGCGCTGGTGCGCTACGCGATCGAGGACGACGTGTGGGGCAAGCGCGGCGGCAAGCTGTACATCCTGACCAACGACTTCGAGACCACCGGGAGCTTCGGCGACGACTCGCGCGTCGGGGGCGCCGCCGGCGAGGCGAGGCGTGCGCTGGTCGACGCCCTCGAAGCGTTGCGGCACGACGGGATGCCACCGCTGGCGGCTTACCTGGTGGCGCTGGCCATCGGCCTGGGGGTGGTGGTGTGGACGAGCGCCCGTGCCGGTCGGACGCATCGAGCGGTGACGCCGAGGTTCGTGCGGCGCGTACCGGCCGTCGCCCAGGGCGGAGTGGCCGGGCACGCCGCCATCGTGGCCGCGCCGGGCACCTCGCGCGTGCTGGCGATGCTGGAGCTGAAGAGCGCCCTCGAGGAGGACCTGGCCACTCGGCTGGGCCTCGACCGCGCGCCCTCGCACGACGAGCTGGTGCAGAGGGTCCGCGCCGCGGGGTTGCTCGACGACGACAGGGTGCGCGTGCTCGCGCGACTGCTCGACAACCTCGCGCGCGTCGAGAACCTGCTCGTGGTGCGCCGTCGCGGTGTCCTCGATCGCGTGCGCGACGCCGACGTGGTGGCGGTCGCTGCCCGTGTGCGCGACCTGCTCGACGCGGTGGGCCCGCCGCGCACGTGATAGAGTGGAAGGACCGCCCGTGACCGCCGCCGCGAACACGAACGAGATCGCTGCCGCGCGCGAACGCATCGACGACGTGCGGCGCGAGGTGTCCCGCGTCTTCATCGGCTCGTCGCGGCCGGTGGACACCATGCTCGTGGCGCTGCTCGCGCGCGGTCACGCGCTGCTCGAGGGAGTCCCGGGGGTGGCCAAGACGACGCTGGTGAAGACCTTCGCCACCGCGCTCGGGTGCAGCGCGCGGCGCATCCAGTTCACGCCCGACCTCCTGCCGGCGGACATCACCGGCACCTACGTCCTGTCGCCGCGCGACGGCACCTTCACCCTGCGCGCGGGGCCAATCTTCGCCAACGTCGTGCTGGCCGACGAGATCAACCGCGCGCCGGCCAAGACCCAGAGCGCGCTCCTGGAGGCGATGCAGGAGCGGCAGGTGACCATCGAGGGGGACCGCTTCGAGCTCCCGCTCCCGTTCCTGGTCCTGGCCACGCAGAACCCGATCGACCTCGAGGGGACCTATCCCCTCCCGGAGGCGCAGATCGACCGTTTCCTCGTGCGCGTGGCGATGAGCTACCCGGCTCCTCGCGAGGAAGCGCAGATGCTGAAGACGCACGGCGGCGACCCTCCCATCGCGCGGCCTGTGCTCGACGCGCGCGACGTCGTGCAGCTGCAGGCCATCGCCTCGCGGGTGTACGTCGAGGACGATCTGATGGACTACGCGGTCGCCATCACCACCTTCACCCGCGGCCATCCCCGGGTCGTGCTCGGCTGCAGCCCTCGCGCGACGCTCGGGTTGATCCAGGCGGCTCGCGCCTGGGCGATGATCGGCGGGCGTCCGTTCGTCGCGCCCGACGACATCCGCGCCATCGCCCCCAGCGTCCTCGCGCACCGCATCGTGATGACCGCCGACGCCGAGGCCGAGCCGAAGGCGCGCGAGCGGGTGGTGGACGAGGCCCTCGCCAAGGTGGGCTACCGCCGCGGGATGCGGGCCATCTGAAGTAGGCTGCGGACGTGCAGCTTCACCCGACGCGCTCCACGTTTCACGTCGCCGTCGCGGGCGCGGGGCTGGTCGCGCTCGGCGCCGCGGCCCGGCTCGCGCCCGTGGTGGCCTTCGGCGGGGCCATGCTGCTGGCCGTCGCGCTGGGGCGCGCCATCGCCCTGGTCGCGGTGACTCGCCTGCGGGCGGCGGGCTTCGAGATGGTGTGGACGGGGGCGACGCGCGTGCACAGGGTGTCGCGCGGGAGCCAGATCGTCCTGGAGGCGGAGCTGCGCAACCGGAGCGCCGACCCGGTGCGCGGCGTCTCCCTGCGGCCGCTCGCGTCGAGCATGCTCGAGGCCTCGGTGGAGCCCACGGTGCTCGACCTTCCGGCCGGCGCCCGGGCGCGCGTGGACGTGACCGTCGTCGCCAGACGCGTCGGTCGGTGGGGCGTCCACGGTCTCGCCCTCGAGGTGCGGGGGACGCCGCTCGGGGGCGAGGGGCTCTACGAGGTCCCTCTCCTGTTCGCGAACCCGCTCGGCGTGGAGGCGCTGCCGCCGAGCCTCGCCGCCCTGGTGTCGTCGGCTCGGGGAGGGCGAGCCCGGCGCGCCTCCGAGATCGGACGCCCGGCGAACTTCGCCGGGGAAGGCGACGAGCTGCGCGAGCTCCGGGACCACGCGCCGGGAGATCCCTTCAAGCGCATCGCCTGGAAGGCGAGCGCGCGCCGGGGTCGTCTGCTGGTGCGCGAGATGGAGCGCGAAGAGCGAGACGTGGTGTGGCTGGTGATCGACGCCTCGGTCGACCTCTGGGCCGGCGAGCCCGGAAGCGCGCCGCTCGACCGCGTCATCGACGACGTGGCGGCGCTGGCGGCGCGCCACCTGCGGCGAGGCGATCGTGTGGGCCTGGTGGTGGCCGCATCGCGCCTGCGATCGTGGATCGCGCCCGACGAGGGCGCCGCGCAGGGCGCGGTGATGGCAGGGGCCCTGGCCAGCGCGGCGAGCTGCGTGGACGTCGACCGCTCCGAGCTGGACGAGGTCGAGGTGGCGCAGCGCGTGGCCGAGCATGCGCGGCCGCTCGACGCCCGGGGGCTGGCCGATCTCCCCAAGGGGGACCTCGATGCCCTCGCTCGCCGCGCCGATCAGCTGCGCACGCGGGCGCCGTTCGCGCCGCGCGTCCCCTTCGCGCACGCACCTCGGGAGCAGTCGCTCCGTCACTACCTCGCGGCGTTCGGGATCGAGTCGCCGCCCCGGGTCGACGGCGAGCGCGACAAGGCGGAGGGCACGCTGGCCCAGGTGCTGGACAAGCTCTCGACGGAGAAACCCCGCGCCAGCGTGGTGCACGTCTGGGCACCCGCTCCCGCCAAGGCGGAGACGATGGCCAAGGCGATCGCCGCGCTCCGCCGGCGGCGGATCGAGCTGCGCTGGAGCCTGCCGCCGTTCGAAGCCGGGGTCGGCTCGGCCCGGGACCGGCGCAGCCCCGTGGCCGAGGTGGTCGACGACGCGGTGCGCGTCCGGGCGCACGCCACCCGCACCCGCGGCGAGCGGATGCTCCGGCGTCTGGGCGTCCGGATGATCGTCCGCGCAAGCGTGCGACGCGCGGCGGTGCCCGGGGAGGTCGACGCCGGGGAAGGCGTGCCTTGACCTCGCGCGACCCGCGCGCCGCCCTGCGCGGCGCGGGCCTCCGCCCCAAGAGGAGCTTCGGACAGAACTTCCTCGTCGCCGAGCCCATCGCGCGCGCGGTGGCGGTCGCGTGCGTGCCCGACGACGAGCAGGGGCGCGCGCGGGTCGTGGAGATCGGCGCAGGCACGGGAGCGCTCACGCGCCTGCTGGCCGAGCGCGCGCGCGTCGTGGTGGCCATCGAGCGCGACCGCGACCTGCTCCCGCTCCTCGGGCGAGACCTGGCCGACTCCGGCGTGCGGCTGGTGGAAGCCGACGCGCAGACGGTGGACCTGGTGACGCTCCTCGGCGACCCCGAGCTCGATTCGCCGCGCGTTCTCTGCGGCAATCTGCCCTACTCGATCACCGGCGCGCTGGTGCGCCGGGCCGTGGAGTGCGCCGACCACGTCGAGCGGGTCGTGTTCATGGTTCAGGACGAGGTCGCCGACCGCCTCGGGGCGAGCCCCGGCACGAAGGACTGGGGAGCGCTGACCGTCTTCGTACGCGCGGCCTTCGACGTGCATCGCGTCTTGCGCGCCCCGCCCGGCGCCTTCCATCCCCCGCCGGAGGTCACGAGCGCCGTCGTGGAGCTCGTGCCGGTGCGGCCGCCCAGGGCGCGGGAGACCGACCGCTTCCGGGCGCTGGTGCGGGGCGCCTTCGCGGCGCGCCGCAAGACGCTGCGCAACGCCTGGGCACGCCTGGCGCCGGACGCGGCGACGCTGGAGCGAGCCGCCGCGATGGCGGGCGTCTCGCTGGCGGCGCGCGGCGAGACGCTGGAGGTGGAAGCGTTCGTGCGGATGGCCGAGGCGCTGGAGACGCTCAGCGCCCGCCCGTGAGCTGGGTGAGCGCGGCCTGCGCGTCGGCCCGATCGGGAGAGTTGACGGGAGCGATGTCGAGGAAGCGGCGGTAGTGCTCTGCAGCGTCGGCCCTTCGCCCGCTCTTGCGCAGTGCTTCGGCGACCAGGAACTCGAGCGGCGCGAGCCACCCCGGCCGCTGGTCCATCTTCTCCGCGCTCGTCGCCGCGGGCAGGAGCTGCACCAGCGCCGCGCCGGCACCGGCGCGCTCCAGCAGGAGCTTGCCGTACTTGTAGCGCCAGTAGGGGTGCGGGATGCTGCCGTCGGCGCTGGTCGCGTTGCCGTCGCCGGCGATGGCCTTGGTCCACTCGGCCATCGCCGTACCCTCGTCGTTCTTGTCCTCGTAGCATTCGGCCAGCGTGGCGTGCGCCTCGTACCGCGATGGGCGGAGCTCCAGCGCGCGCTTCTCGTCCTTGACGGCGTCGTCGATGGCGCCCTCCATGCGCTCGAGGACGCCCTTTTGCCAGTAGGCCTCGGCGTTGAGCTTGTCGAGCGCGAGCGCCTTGTCGATTTCGTCGCGCGCGAGCTCGAGCTGCGCCGGCTGCGCGTCGTTCGCAGCCCAGGCGAGGTACACGTGGAACTCGGCGCGGTTGGGATCGAGGTCGACCGCGCGGCGCAGATACCGGAGCGCGTCCACCTGGTCCGCGCGTCCGCGGAGCATCAGGGCTCGACCGATGTAGTGGTGGGCCTCGGCGCTGGTCGGCCGCTTCTCGAGCACCTTGCGCAGCATGGGCAGGGCGTCGTCGGGCCGGCCGATGGCCACGTAGGCGCTCCCCACGCGAAGCTGCAGATCGGGATCGTCCGGCGCCTTCGCCAGCGCGCCCTTGAACTGCTCGATCGCCTTCTCGACGTCGCCCGACTCCTCGAACAGCAGCCCGCGTTCGAGCGACAGCCCCGGGTAGTCCTTGTCGACCGCGGCGACCCGGTCGAGCTCCGCCCCGGCGTCGTCGAACTTCCGGATGCGGCGGAGCACCACGGCGAGCCGGAAGTGAGTCGCCACGTCCTTCGGATCCTTGGTGATGGCCGACCGGTAGTAGGCGATGGCCGTGTCGTATTCGCCCTGCAGCTCGCTGACCTCGCCGAACGCGCGATCCAGCGCGGCGGATGCGGGGAGCTTCTTCTTCGCGTCGTCGAGCGTCGCCTTGGCATCGGCCAGCCGGCCGCGCGCGGAGAGCAGCTCGGACAGGGCGACGAACGGCAGAACGGCGTCGTGACGCGCGGGATCGACGTAGGACACGGCCGTCCGCAGGTCGGCCTCGGCCGCGTCGTTGTTCCCCAGGTGCTGCTCCACCTTGCCGAGCAGGAGCAGGATCGGCAGCGACTTGGGGAAGCGCTGCTTCGCCTCGAGGAGCTGCTGCTTCGCGTCCGCCAGCCGCTCGAGGGCGAGCTTCGCCTCCGCGTCGTTGGCGATGGTGTCCGGCGACGTCGGGTCGAGCTGGAGCGCCGTATCGAAGCGAGACAGCGCCTCGGTGTAGCGGCCCTCGTTGAGCAGCAAGCGCCCCTCCCCGTTGAGCGCCTCGACGTTGCGCGGGTTCAGCTTCACTGCCTGCCCGAACGAGTCTCGCGCGTCGCTGGCGGCGCCCCGCTCGAGGCTCACCCAGGCCTTCGCCGCGTAGGCGCTGGACAGCTCGTTGGGCGATGCCTTGGCGCGCGCCGGGCCGTCGAGCACCGTGGCCAGATCCTTGAGGGCCTGCGCGTCGTCGACCGGTCCGCTCTTCATCCTCGCGCGCAGCGTGAGCGCGCCCGGGTGCTGGGGCGAGGCCGCGAGCGTGGCCTCGAGCTCCTTCTTCGCGTTCATGGCGTCGCCCAGCGCGTCGTACGCGCGGGCCAGGCCGAAGTGGGCGCGGGCGTCGTTCGACAGGTCGAGCGCGTGCTTGAAGGCCACCAGCGCCGCGGCCCAGTCCTTCGCGCCCGCCTCGACGTCGCCTCGCAGGAGCGCGACCTCGACCTGGATCCGGTCGCCCGGATCGTGCTTGCTCGCCGCGTCGAGCGCCTTGCGAGCCTTGTCCGGCTCGTCGTTGGCGGCCGCCTGCGCGGCGAGCGCGACGTCGAGGTACTTCACCGGCTGGTTGGGCGGGAGGTCGGCCAGGAGTTGCTTGCCACGCGCCGCCCGCGTCGTGTCCGCTCCGAAGCGCGCCGTCGTCGCGAAGTCGACCAGCGCGGCGTAGGCCGTGAGCGGCTTCGCGCGCGGCGTGCGCCCGTGGGCGGCGGCCACCACGTCGGCGGCTGCCTTGGCGGCGTCGTAGGTGTCGACGCCGAGGGCCTTCTCGGTGTCCGTCATCGCCGCCGAGACGGCGCGGTCGTAGTCGGCCGCGTGGACCGTGTCACCGATGGCGAGATAGCCGAAGGCGCCGTAGCTGGTCAGCTGGAGCGCCGCACCTCCGAGGATGGCGGCGACGACGACCCCCGCCGCCACCATCTTGCCGATGGATCGTCTGCGAGGCACGGGCGCAGGGCGCTCGCGCGGCTTCGCCGGATGGACGGACGTGGACATCGCCGCGGTCGCCGCGGCGCGCGTCGCGGGCCCGCCGGGAGGCTGGCTCATGGCGCGGTTCGACGCCTCGACGCCGATGGCCGCCTCCACCGGGGGCGCCCCCGAGTCCCCGCCGCCGAAGTCGACCTCGCCGAACGACATGCCGCCGCCACCCTGTACGGCGTCGGCGCGCACCATGACGCTCGTCCCGGTACGGCCGGCTCGCGGCTTGTCTTCGAACTGGAGGTCGCCGAAATCCGCCGAGTCCGGCGAAGGGGGGCGCGCGCCGGTGAGCGAGGGCGTCACCACCGACGCCTCGCGCGGCAGCTCGATCTCGCCGAAGCTCCCGGGCGGGGACGGCGAAGCGCCCGACCGCGCCGGAAGGTATTGCCCGGGCGGAGGGTTGGCGGGCAGCGACTCGGCGTGGGTCGGAAGTGTCTCGGCCACGGAGGGCAGCGTCTCTGCCACCGTCGGCAGATCGATCTCGCCGAAGCCCCGCGCCACGGGCAGACCGGCCGCAGGAACCGGGAGCGACGCGGCAGGCGAGGGCAAGTCCGCAGCGACGGCCGGCAACCCGGCCGCGGGCACGGGCAGGTCCGCCGCGATGACGGGCAGATCGATCAGATCACCGCTGCGCTTCACCGCCGGCAGCTCGGCCGCCGGGGTCGGTAGATCGAGGTCGAACGACGCGGCCGCCCGGGAGGGCCCCTTCGGCGCCCCCGGCTTGGCCGCAGGTAGACCTGCCGCGACCGCGGGGAGATCGATGTCGAGCGTCCCCGTCGCCGGAGGCTTGGCGGCGGGCGCCTTGGGCACCGGGGGCGGCGCGCCGCGCTTGGCCGGTAGCCCCGCGGAGATGACCGGCAGATCCGATTCGTCGAGCGCTCCCAGCGCAGCCGGGAAATCCGACGGGAGCTGCGCGCGCATGGGTGCTGGCGGCGCAGCCGGAGCCGTGGCGGCGGTCGGTGACGCGACGGGAGGAGGCGGTGCAGGCCGCGCCGGAGGCGCGGCGGGAGCGACAGGCGAGACCGGCGGGGGCGCGATTCCGACCATCGTCCGCTTCAAGGCAGAAGGCACGGGCGGCTTCGGCGGCGCTGCCCCGGGGGGGCCGGCGGGGTTCGTGACCAGGAACGAGTGCCCGCACTTCGGGCAGCGCATCTTCAGGCCGGCCGGCGGCACGCGCCTCTCGTCGATCTGGTACGGCGCCTTGCACGACTCGCACTCGACCTTCAACATCGGCCACGCCAGCGTATCACGCGGTCAAGTCGCGACGCGATTCTTGCCCGCTCGCTTGGCGCGGTACATCGCCTGGTCCGCTGCCTGGAAGAGCGCTTCCGCGTCGCCGCCATCGCCCGGGATCGTGGCCACTCCACAGCTGAGTCCGGGCTGCACGCGCACGCCGTCCTTCTCGTAGACGTGGGCCACCACGGCGACGCGCATCTCCTCCGCGACGGCGATGGCCTCCTCCTTGGTGAGCCCCGGAAGCCCGGCTGCGAACTCGTCGCCTCCGAAGCGCGTCGCGAAGCCGCGCGCCCCGAGCACGCTCCCGATGACGTGGCCCGCCTCGCCGATGACGAAGGCGCCCATGTGATGGCCGTGCGTGTCGTTGATGCCCTTCACGCCGTCCATGTCCATCACCACCACGCTGAGCGCGGGGACGTTCCCGGCGAGGACGGCGGCGACGCTGGTCGCCAGCTGCGCGTCGAACCTTCGCTTCACCCACAGTCCGCTCAGGTCGTCGATGGAGAGCAGCCGCTCGAGCTCGGCCGCCTGCGCGTCGCGGATCGCGTCCTGCTGTACCTCGAGCACCGTCTTGCCGAGGAAGATGCGGTCGCCCGCCTTGACCGTGGCGCCGGCGCAGGGCTGGCCGTTGAGCAGCAGGCCGTTGGTGCTGCCCAGATCGACCACCGCCCACTCGCCGTTGCCGCGGTCCTCGACGCGCGCGTGACGCCAGGACACGTTCTCGTCGTGCAGCGGCAGCTCGCACGACGGATCGCGGCCCATGTCGACCGACCTGTCCAGCAGCACCCGCACACCCACGTCGGGCCCGAGGATGACGGCCAGCGAGGGCGCCACCGACTTGCGCAGCTCGCGCTGCAGCGCCTCGCGCAGGCTGTTCGAGTCGTCGTCGAACGGCTTGGTGCGCAGGGGTGCGCCTCGGTTCGCCGGGCCCTTCGCGTCGTCGGCCATCGCACCTCGAAACTACCACACGCGCGAGCCCTGCTAACCTGGCACCCGTGCCAGGCATCGACGTGTCGGCCCCCTACGAAGCCCAGCTCGACGCGCGCGCCGCGGAGCTCGCCACGGTGTGCGTCCACGCCGGCGATCACCCGGACCCCACCACCCAGGCGCTCGACGTCCCCATCGTGCTGTCGAGCGCCTTCGGCTTCGCCAGCGCCGAGGAGGCCGCCGGCGCGTTCCAGGGGAAGAACGACGCGTACATCTACGGCCGCTGGGGCAACCCCACCGTCGAGGCCCTGGAGGCGAAGCTCGCGGCGCTCGAGGCCACCGAGGACGCCTGCGCCACCGCGAGCGGGATGGCCGCGGTGAGCGGCGCGGTGCTCGCGTTCTGCGGGCAAGGCGACCACGTCGTGGCGCCGCGCTCGATGTACGCCGAGAGCGCACGCCTGCTGCGCGAGAGGCTCCCGCGCTTCGGGATCGAGACCACGTTCGTCGACGCCACGGCTCCCGGCGCCGGCGCGTACGAGGCCGCCCTCCGGCCGTCGACGCGCGTGCTCTACCTGGAGACGCCGGCGAACCCCAACCTGGCCGTCACCGACATCGCCGCCGTCGTGGCGCTGGCCCGCGCGCGCGGTCTGGTCACGCTCGCCGACAACACCTTCGCCACCCCTTTCGCGCAGACGCCTCACGCGCTGGGCGTCGACCTCGTCGTGCACTCGATGACGAAGGCGCTGGGAGGGCACGGGGACGCCATCGGGGGCTGCGTGTGCGGGCAGCGCGAGCACGTCTCGCGCGTCCGCGACCTGGTGGTGAAGGGGTTCGGCGGGGTCATCTCGCCCTTCACCGCCTTCCTGGTCGCGCGCGGCCTGCGTACCTTCGCGCTGCGCCAGCGCCAGCAGTGCGCGTCGGCCGCCGTCCTGGCGACGCGCCTCGCCTCGCATCCCCGCGTCGCGGTCGTCCACCATCCGTCGCTGCCCGGCCATCCGGGTCACGCGCTGGCCTGCCGGCAGATGCGCGCCTTCGGCGCTCTGCTCTCGTTCGAGCTGCGGCCGGGCGCAGGCGCGAGCACGCTCGATGCCGGGCGCCGCGTCCTCGAGGCGGTCCGCACCATCACCCACGCCGTCAGCCTGGGCGACGTGCGGAGCCTGCTCGTGCACCCCGCCTCCACCACGCACTCGACCATGCCGCCCCCGGCGCGCGCCGCCGCGGGGATCTCCGACGGCCTGCTCCGCCTGAGCGTCGGCATCGAGGGCGTGGAGGACCTGTGGCGCGACCTCGGGCGCGCGCTCGACGCCTGATCGCGTGAAGGACCCCGTGGCACGCGGCCATGCGATTGCATGGGGTTCCGCCTTCGCTTCCTGGTCCTCGCCCTCGGCTCCCTGGCCCTCGCCTGCGGCGGCACCACCGCCGCATCGCCAGCAGACGGCGGCACGGGTGACACTGGCGCCCAGGACAGCGGTCCCGGCAGCGATGACGACGGCCCCGGCACGCTGGGCGACGGTGGAAACGACGGCCCGCTGCCTCCGCCGCCCCCGGCGAGCAAGCTCGACATCCTGTTCATGATCGACAACTCCGCGTCCATGGGGGACAAGCAGGGCCTCCTGGCCCAGGCGGTCCCGGAGATGATCGGGCGTCTGGTGAACCCCAACTGCGTCGACGCGAACGGCGACGTCCTGGGCGCGTCGGTCGGCGGGCAGTGCGCGCAGGGGCACCTCGAGTTCCAGCCGGTGCACGACATGCACATCGGCATCGTCTCGTCGTCCCTCGGCGGCCGGGGCGGCGACCAGTGCGACCCGAACGCGACCAACCCCACCAATGGGTCCCTCAGCGCGCACAACGACGACCGCGGCGAGCTCCTCAACCGCGGCGGCGCCACCGAGGTCCCGGTCGCCGCCGCGTCCCCCTCGAACTTCCTCGCCTGGTTCCCGGCCGTGCCCCAGAACCAGGGCCAGCCTCCGCCGCCCGTCCCCGCGGAGACGAGCGCCACCCAGCTCGTCGGGGACTTCCAGAACCTGGTCTCGGGGGTCCACGAGCACGGGTGCGGCTACGAGGCCCAGCTCGAGAGCTGGTACCGCTTCCTCGTGCAGCCCGATCCGTTCGACAGCATCACGAAGAACGGCACGCACGCGATGCTGAGCGGCGTCGACGCGAAGATCCTCCAGCAGCGCCACGACTTCCTCCGCCCGGACTCCGCCGTCGCCGTGGTCGTCATCACCGACGAGAACGAGGAGGTGGTCGATCCGATGGTGGCCGGCGGGCAGGGATGGGCCTTCTTCAACGCCTCGTTCCCGGGCTCGCCCAACGGCGCCGCGCCGCAGGGGACCGTCGAGTGCGCGAGCAACCCGAACGATCCGCTCTGCACCTCGTGCGCGTTCATCCAGGGCGATCCCAGCTTCGCGACCCGGTGCCCCAGGGACGGGGTGAACGGGGCCAACGGATACCTCGATCCGGCCGACGACGCGCTCAATCTCCGCAGCTTCCACGCCAGGCAGCGCTTCGGCATCGCCACGCAGGACCCCGTCAGCCGCTACGTGCAGGGGCTGTCGTCCGCGAGGGTGCCGGACCGCGATCACGAGCGCGACGCCCAGGGCAACTACATCGGCGACGCCAGCGCGAACGCGAACTGCGTCAACCCGCTCTTCGCGACCAACCTACCCGTCACGGCGACGGGGGACCTGTGCAACCTCACGCCCGGGCCGCGGCAGCCGAGCCAGGTCTTCTACACCGTCATCACCGGGGTGCCGCACCAGCTCCTGCAGAGCGATCCGAACAACCCCGACAGCCCGCAGAAGGCCACGCTGAGCTCCGCCGACTGGATGACCATCCTCGGCAAGGACCCGCTGAACTACGACTTCACCGGCGCCGACTTCCACATGCTCGAGTCGGTCGGCGCGCGCGCCGCGTCGCAGTGCGGACCGACGGCGCCCGACACCTGCGACCCCATCAACGGCCGGGAGCGGGACACGCAGAAGAGCGACCTGCAGTTCGCGTGCGTCTTCGATCTGGCGACGCCCAAGGACTGCACGCAGCCCCAGTACACCGGCGCCTGCGACTGCGCGCAGGGCAGCCTCACCGCGAGCTCGCCGCTCTGCCAGAAAGACGCGACGGGTAGCCCGACGACGACGCAGATCCGCGGCAAGGCCTACCCGTCGATCCGCGAGCTCGCCGTGGCCCGCGAGCTCGGTGGACGATCCGTCGTCTCGTCCATCTGCCCCATCCACACCACCGAATCCGCCCCCGGCGACCCCCTCTTCGGTTACCGCCCGGCCATGACGGGGCTGGTCGACCGGCTTGCCACGGCGCTCGCCAAGTAAGGCGGGCCTGATTTGTGTGGGGTGTCGGGCGGTATCCCCGGTGCCCCCGGCGCTCCCATGCTAACCGTCTCGCTTTAGCGTGGATCGCCTCGTCGTCATCGGCGCCCGGCAGCACAACCTCAAGAACGTCAGTCTCAGTCTGCCGCGGGGCAAGATCGTCGTCTTCACCGGTCCGAGCGGCTCCGGAAAGTCGTCGCTCGCCTTCGACACCATCTACGCCGAGGG
>DATBQU010000227.1:0-9976 GCA_036560665.1 Polyangiaceae bacterium | reverse complement strand
AGCGGCGGCAGCAGCGGAGGCAGCAGCGGCGGCTCGAGCGGAGGCAGCAGCGGCAGCAGCGGGGGAAGCAGCGGAGGCAGCAGCGGCAGCAGCAGCGGGGGCGGCAACGACGGCGGCAACAACTTCGGGTGCAACAAGGGCTCGGACTGCCCGGGCAACGTGTGCTGCGCCACCATCCCGGTCACGGGCGGCACCATTCCCAACTGCACGACGGGCGCCGTCACGTCGGTCTGCGCCCCCGACGCGTCGTGTCCCACGTCCTTCGGGTCGACGACGAGCTGCTCCGGCACCGAGAAGGTGCGGCTCTGCAGCGTCCCCGGCGACTGCACCGAGTCGGGCGCGAACCTGTGCTGCAAGTTCAGCCAGGGCACGGGCACCCTCGACTTCTGCGCCAACGGCATCATCGCCGGCATCGCCGGCGCTCAGTGCATGTAGCGCGCGGGCGACGCGCGGGGGCTCTAGGCGAGCGGCGCGCGCTCCTCCCAGTGCGGCATCGCGCGCTCGACGCAGCGCGCGAGGGCCAGCACCAGGCCGTCGGCCAGGGGCTTGCCGGCGATCTGCACGCCGATGGGGTGACCGCGCCGTGAGCGGCCCGCCGGGACGCTGACCGCCGGCTGCCCGCTGATGTTGAAGGGCGCGGTGAAGACGCCGAGCTTGGACGCCGCCTCGAACACCTGGTCCGGCGGCAGATCACGCCAGGCGCCGACGGCGGGCGGCGGCACCGCCACCGTCGGCGTGATCCACGCGTCGGCGTCGCCGAACTGCTCGAGGACGACGGCCATGAGCTTCTCGGTCATGCGCTCGACCAGCGCCGGCTCGACGTTCTTGCCCTTCTCGCCCAGCCAGCGCGTCACGGGCTGGGTGAGCGCCCAGTCGTGCACGGGCGCCGATGCCGCCGTGGCCTGCCACACCGGCAGGAAATCCTCCAGCGCGCTGGCGGGCAGCTCGAGGCGCCGCTCCTCGACGTGATGGCCCTGCTTCTCCAGCAGGCGCGCAACGCGCTCGACGGCGGCGGCGATCTCGGGGTCGGTGTCGACGTGGCTCGAGCGGAGCGCGACGCGGAGGCGTAGACCCCGGGGGACCTCGCGGGCCAGATCGGCGAACGGCCGCGGCGGCGGCGGGGCCCAGTGCGGGGAGCCGACGGTGATGCCGGCCATGACGTCGAGCATGGCCGCGGCGTCGTCGACGGTGCGCGCGATGGGGCCGCACGACCAGATGAGCACGCGGTCGTCGAGGCCGAAGGGGTTCTCGATGCGGCCGCGCGACGGCTTGATGCCGACCAGCTGGCAGAACGAGGAGGGGATGCGGATGGATCCGGCGGCGTCGCTTCCCTGGGCGATGGGGATCATGCCGGCCGCCACCGCGGCCCCCGCGCCGCCGCTCGAGCCGCCCGACGTCACGTCGAGGTCCCACGGGTTGCGCGTGGGCGGGTGGATGTCGGGCTCGGTGACGGGCAGCGTCCCCAGCTCGCTGGTGGACGTCTTGCCCACGATGACGAAGCCGCCGCGCCGGAGCTGCGCCACGACGGCGTCGTCGAAGGGGACGAAGAGCTTCTCGAACGCGCGCGAGCCGAAGCGGGTGAAGGAGCCGCGCGCGAGGTTGAGGTCCTTGACGCCGAGCGGGACGCCCAGGAACGGCGGCGGGTCCTCGCCGCGCCGGCGCAGCCGGGCGTCCGCCGCCCTCGCCTCGGAGAGCGCCCGGTCGCGGAGCACCTCGACGAAGGCGCTCACCCGGGGGTTCACGGCCTCGATGCGCTCGAGGCAGCCGAGCACGAGATCCTCCGACGACACGTCGCGCTCCCGCAGGCGGCGCGCGAGCTCGAGGGCGGGCAGCCAGATCGGTTCGGTCATCGGAGGGCGATCTCTCTCCCGCCCACCAGCACGGCGTGCGTCCTGGCGACGCCCCAGGGCTGGACGACGGCGTGCTCGTGGGGCAAGTCCCAGACCACGAGGTCGGCCCGGGCCCCGGCCCGGAGCACGCCGCGGTCGGGCAGACCGAGCGACGCGGCGGCGTGGCGCGTGGCGGCGAGCAGCGCCTCGTCGGGCGACAGGCCGTAGGCGCGCACGGCGAGGGCGAGGGCGAGCGGGAGGCTCTCGGTGGGCGCGGTGCCGGGGTTGGCGTCGCTGGCCACGACGAGGGCGACGCCTGCGTCACGGAGCGCGCGGACCGGCGGCGGGGGCTGCGCCAGCGTGAAGCTGGCGACCGGCAGCAGGACGGCGGAGACGCCCGCCCGGGCGAGCGCGGCGATGGCCGCAGGGGACACGTGCTCCAGGTGGTCGACCGAGGACGCCCCCAGCGACGCCGCGAGCTCGGCGCCGCCCACGTCGGCGAACTGTCCGACGTGCAGGCGCACCCCGAGGCCGTGCGCGCGCGCGGCCTCGCCGACGGCGCGCGCCTCGTCCACCGTGAACGCGTTGGCGTCGACGTAGGCGTCGACGAAGCGCGCCAGCCCGGCGCGGGCGACCTCCGGCACGAGCTCGCGGGTGACCGTCGCGACGTAGGCGGCACGGTCCGCGCCGGGCGGCAGGGCGTGCAGGGCGAGCAGCGTCGCCACCACCGAGGGGCCGTCGTCGCGCGCGGCGGCGCGGGCGATGGCGGCGAGCTGCTTTCTCTCGTGCGCCGCCTCCAGTCCGTAGCCGCTCTTCACCTCCACCGTGGTGACGCCGAGCGCCGCCATGCGCTGGAGGCGGGCGACGAGCGACGAGACCAGCTCGTCCTCGCTCGCCGCCGCCACCGCGCGGTGAGACGACAGGATGCCGCCACCCGCGGCGGCGATGTCGCGGTAGTCGCCGCCGGCCATGCGCACGGCGTACTCGGCGTGGCGCGAGCCGACCCAGCACGCGTGCGTGTGGGCGTCGATCAGCCCGGGGGTGACCACGCGCTCGCCCGCGTCGACCAGGGTGACCCCCGGGGGCGCGCCGGCGCGAGGCCCGACGTATGCCACGTGGTCCTCATCGACGACGACGGCGCCGTCGAGGACGACGCCGAGCGCCGGATCGCACGTGAAGATCCGCTTCGCCGCGAACCCCCTCATGCGCCGGCCCTCCGGCGCATCTCGTCGGCCACGGCCCGCGACTCGGCGCCGCCGATCACACGGGCGAGCCCCGCCCCGTCCTGGGGCCGTGCCGTGGCGCGACGTCGCGCCGCGAGGACACGGACGCCGGCCTGCTCGCAGCGCAGCCGGAAGGCGGGCGACCGCTCCGCCTCGCGGACCAGCGCCTCCACGGCCTTCTCCTGCTTGTCGTCGCTCCAGCACACCAGCAGCGCGTCGCACCCCGCGGCGACGGCCTGCACCGCGGCGTCCTCGATGGACCGGCGCGCCGCGATGGCCTGCATCTCGAGGTCGTCGCTGACGAGCATCCCCTGGAACCCGATGGCGTCGCGCAGCTCGGTGCACGCGGCGGGCGACAGCGTCGCCGGGCGCTCCCGGTCGAGGGCGGTGTACACCACGTGCGCGGTCATCAGCGACGCCACCCCGGCGTCCACCGCCGCGCGGAACGGCGCCAGCTCGACGCGCTCGAGGCGCTCGCGCGGCTGGTCCACCACCGGCAGATCGACGTGCGAGTCCTTGGACGTGTCGCCGTGCCCGGGGAAGTGCTTGCCGCACGCGAGCACGCCGGCCGCCTGCATCCCGCGGATCCAGGCGACGCCGAAGCGGGCGCACGTCTCCGGGTCCTCGCCGAACGCGCGGTCGCCGATGACGGGGTTGTGCGCGCAGGTGTTGACGTCGAGGACGGGCGCGAAGTCGATGGTGAAGCCGAGCGCGGCGAGCTCGGCCGCCATGGCCCGGGCGATGCGCTCGGCGAGGGCGGGGTCCCCCCACGAGGCGACGGTGCGCATCGGCGGCACCTCGAGCAGAGGGGCGCGCAGGCGCGCCACCCGTCCTCCCTCCTGGTCCACCCCGACCAGCGGCGTCTCGGGTGCGGCGGCGTGGAGCTCGCGCGCGAGCGAAGCCACCTGGGAGGGGCCGCCCTCGACGTTCGGCTTGAACAGGATGGCTCCCCCGCGCCGGCGCTCGCGCAGCGCACGCGCGAACCCGGCGGGCAGCGAGGTCCCCGGGAAGCCGCCGACCACGAGCTGTCCGCACACGGTGGTCAGGTCGTCCGAGCCCATGCGCACACGATAGCCATGCGCGTGTGCTAATCGAAAGAGGTGATGCGGCCCGGGCGATGGTGGATGGGTGCTCCGGCGGCGCTCCTGGCGTGCGCCCACGGTCCGGCCGGGGTGGGAGACCGCGGCCCCAGGCCTTCTCCGACGGGGTTCGCCGCAGCGGAGCCGGCGAAGGCCCCTGCCACCGTCCCCGGCGGCCCGACCGCCGAGCCGGCGGGCGGCAAGCTCTCGGCCGCCGACGCGCGCCGCTACATGGTGAAGCTCATCAACCGCGATCGCGCGTCGATGGGCCTCGCGCCGGTCGAGCTCGACGAGGGGCCGGCGAGCCACGCGGGCCAGGCCCACGCAGAGGACATGGCCAGGAACGGCTACCTCGGCCACTGGGGCACCGACGGCTCCGTCCCCGAGCAGCGCTTCACGGAGGCCGGCGGGGCGGACATGGTCCTCGAGAACGCGAGCTGCTTCACCGACGAGCAGCCGCGCACCCTCGATCGCGTGGCGCGCATCGATCCGAAGAACGTCGAGCAGGCCGAGGACATGTTCTTCCACGAGCAGCCCCCGCACGACGGGCACCGCAAGAACATCCTCAAGCCGTACCACCGCAGGGTCGGCATCGGTGTGGCGCAGCCGATCGCGACGGCGACCGAGATCCCGGTGCCGTGCTTCGCCCAGGAGTTCGTCGACCCCTACGGCGCGTACGGGGCGGTGCCGCGGCGCATGCACCCGGGCGACCTCTTGCACGTCGAGGGCAGCGTGGCCTCTCCCGCGACGTTCGCCGGTGTGGGGCTCGCCCGCGTGGAGGCTCCCAAGCCGCTCGGGGTGGCGGAGCTCAACCGGCGGCGTTCCTACCCCGTCCCGCCGCCGTACCAGATGTACTGGCCGCCCGGCTACCAGACGCCGATCCCGGTGAAGGTGACGGGCAAGGCGTTCGCGATCGACGTCCCGGTGAGCGACGGCGGCAAGCCCGGGATGTACGAGCTGAGCGTGTGGGCCACCGTCCCCGGCTCTCCCGACCTGGCCATGGTCAGCCTGCGGACGATTCAGGTGCGCTGACGCAAACCTTCGGCGCGACTCGTCCGTCAGAGGGGGATGCGAAGAGCTCTGCTTTGTTGCTCGGTGCTCGCGGTCCTGGGGAACGTCGGCTGCGGAGGGGGAGTCACCAGCTACGTGCACTCCGATACGACGACGCTGGGCCGCGTCGTCGTTTACCGCAACGGAGTCGCCTACTTCGAGCGGACCGCCAGGATCCCGGGCGACACCCTCACGCTGGCCGTGCCGGCGGACAAGGTCGACGACTTCCTCAAGTCGCTCGACGTCGTCGACGCGAAGACGGGAGAGCCGGCACCCGTCGCTTACCCCACCGACCCGGAGACCACCGGCACGGGGCTCATCGACATGCAGATCAAGCTGTCCGGCAAGCACCCGCACGAGATCAAGCTGTCCTACGTGACCGAGGCGCCGGCCTGGAAGCCGAGCTATCGCGTCGTCCTCGGCAACGACAAGAAGGTCGACCTGGTGGGGTGGGCGGTGGTGGACAACACGTCGGGGGAGGACTGGAAGGACGTCAAGCTCGGCGTCGGAGCCAGCTCGGCGCTCTCGTTCCGCTTCGATCTACGCTCGGTGCGCCTCGTCCAGCGCGAGACGCTCCAGGCCAACGATCTGTTCGCGCTCGCGCCGCCGACGGGGGAATCGACCTACGGGGGGCCGGGCGACACGAGGAAGATCGTCGGTGACGTCGGCGACGACGCCATCGCGTTCCTGCGTACCGAGCAGGAGCCATCCGTGGCGGGCAACGCGCAGGTCACGGCGCGCGGCGGGGCCCCGACCACGCCCCGTCCTCCTGCCCGCAAGTCCGCGCCGGCGAGGGACCCGGGAATGGACGCCGTCCACGCCATGGCGCAGCGCCTGCGCGGCGAGACCGGGTCGATCGTGGTCGAGGGGTTCGCCGCGGCGGGGGACGCCGACAAGCAGGCCGCGTCGCTGGATCGCGCCAACCGCCTGCGCGAGAGGCTGGTCGAGGACGGCGTGGATGCGAGCAGGATCGTGGCGGTGGGCAAGGGGGATCAGCCGGGCCACAAGGGCGGCGCGCGGATCGTCGCCGCGCCGCCGGCCAAGGCGCCGCAGCCGCAGGCGGCGCAGCCGGCGGGCACGGTCCCGGCGGGCATCCCGCTCGATCCCATCGGCACGTCGCACTTCGAGTCGGGCCAGGCCATGACGGTGCCGAAGGGAACCTCGGCCATGGTGTCGATCCTGCACACCGCGACCGAGGGCGAGGTGGTCTACCTCTACGATCCCGAGAGCCCGCGGGGCAGCGCCCAGTTCGCGTTCAAGTCGCTCCGCCTGCGCAATCCCACCGACTCGCAGCTCGAGAGCGGCCCGTTCACGGTGTTCGGGGATGGCCGCTTCATCGGCGAGGGGCTGGCCGAGCCCATCCCCGCGCGGCAGGTGACCTTCGTTCCCTTCGCGCTGGACAGGCAGATCGTGGTCGACCACGCCGACGCCGACCGCGACGAGATCGCGCGCATCCTCACCGTGAGCCGCGGCGTCTTCTCGACGCAAATGCAGCACATCAAGCGCACGACGCTCGTCGTCCACAACCGGCTGCCCGGCCGGACGGTGGTGTACATCCGCCATACCGTGGCGCCCGGATACCACGCCTCCAAGGCGCCCACCGACCCGGAGCACGTGTCGGGGGCGGACCTGTATCGCATCGAGGTCGAGGGGTTCGGCAAGCAGGACGTGGTCCTGGAGGAGACGACGCCCGTGTACCGGACGGCGGACATCCGTACGCCGGAGGGGATGGAGCTGGTCCGGGTCTACCTGTCGTCGGCGGCGCTGGAGGGACCGCTGAAGGGACAGGTCGACGAGCTGGTGAAGCTGCAGAAGGAGCTCGGGGACGACGAGCAGCGCATCGGCACGCTGCGCGAGCAGATGGGCGAGTATCGCCAGCGCATGGACGAGCTACACGCCCAGATCGTGACGCTGCGCGCGGTGCGGACCGCGGGGCCGCTCATGACCAGCCTGGAGAAGAAGCTCCAGGAGGTGAGCGACCGGCTGTCGAAGGCCACCATCGACGTGGTGGCCCTCGAGGAGCGGGAGATGCTGGCGCGGATCAAGTTCCAGGACGGCGTGGCCGACCTGTCGCTCGAGACCAAGCCCAAGGACGACAGCGGCCTGGCCGCCAAGTGACGCCGGCTCGCCCGCCGTTCAGGGGCCCGTTTCGCGCCAGTCGCGCGCGCACGCCGGGTCGTCGGCGCCCACCAGGCCGGCGCACCGGGCGGGATCCACGGCGGGGCCGAGCAGCAGGTACTCGTCGCGCGTGAGGAACGGCAGCTCGTCGCGCCAGCGCTCGTCCACGGCACGCTCGGTGGCGTCTGCCGCGTCGCGCATGGCGTTGGCCTGGAGCGCCGCCAGCTGACGTCCGATGGCCTCGTGCACCTCCGCCATCGAGGGGTGCTCGGTGAACGCGTAGGCGCGCTCGAGATACCGCACCGCGGCCTCGGTGGCGCCGGCGTGGGTGAGGAGCGTCGCCGCCGTGAGCGCGCGCTCGGCGTCCGCCCCGAGCTCCACCGCGTGTCCGATGGCCTCGGCGCCGTCCTTGCGCCAGGCGTCGCGCTCCGCGTCGTCGGCGAGGAACGAAGGGGCGATGAACGCGAGGAACTGCCCGTACTCCATCCAGACCTCCGGGTCCTCCGCGCGCTCGTGGGTCCCGCGCTCGAGGTAGGCCCGCGCCTTGCGGACGTCGTCGATCGTCCCCCGCATCGGCCGGTAAGCGAGCATCGTGTCGACGTACTTGTAGAGTGGCCCGTAGCTCGGCTCGAGCTCGAGGATGGCGTCGACGTACTTCGGGACGTCGGTGAAGTCCCTGTGCTCGGACCAGTGCGTGCCGTATTCGACGAGGAGCTTCGACCAGAGCAGATCCACCGCGGCCGCGTCCCAGCCGAGGGTCGCGGCGTGCAGCTGGGCGGGTGGCGGCAGGGCGTACACGTCGCCCGCCTCCTTGACGGTGTGCGCGGTGCGGGCAAGCCGGGGCTGGGTCCAGGCGACGCCGAGCACGCCGCCGGCGAGCAGGAGCGCTCCCGCCACGGCCGCCCGGTTCACTCCACCTCCGAGTCGATGAACATCCCCGGATCGACCACCGGGCCGCGCGGATCGCCCTCCACGTAGCGCCCCGTCACCTCGAAGGTGCTGGAGATCCCGTCCCCGTCGAGGTCACCGTGCGCCTGGGCGCGGAAGGTGCTGCTGGCCGGAGAGAGCGAGCTATCGAACGAGAAGGCGAAGCAGTGTGGCGTCCCGGGGGGAGACGGACGGAAGTCGAGCTGCCGCCAGGTCGGGTGCTCCCAGGCGTCGGGAGCGTCGACCTCGCAGTGTCCGCGCGGCGGGGACGCCGGCGTGAGGGGGGCGCTCGGCGGGAAGCCCTGCGCGACCGGGTGCAGGCGCCCGTACGCCACGGCCGATGCGCCGATGCGCTGCAGCCCTTCGACCGGCTCGACGAAGCGCGAAGCGTGCACCTCGCGGACGAAGGTGGGAACCGCGATGGCGAGCAGCGACCCGACGAGGGCGAAGGCGATCGCCAGCTCGAGCGGGGTGAAGCGGCGGGTACGGGCGCGGCCGCGGCTGGAACGGCCGGCGCGACCGGCGCGACTGAAGAGCGGGAGAGACACGGCTTCCTCCCGTGTGTAACACGGCGGTCCCTAACCCGGCGCGGGTGGGCGAAGGGCGCTATAAGGGGACGCTTGATGGGCAGTATCGGCGGCGCAGCGATCACGGGCGCGGCAGGTTTCCTGGGTGCGCACCTCGTCCGTGGCTTCGACGCGAGGCGCGCGCGCGTCCTGCCCCTGGTGCGCGCCGTGGAGGACCGGTCGCCCGCCGGTGCCGTGGCGCTGGAAGATGCGCTGGTCGACCCGGGGATCCTGAAGGGGATCGACGTCGTCGTGCACGCCGCGGCGGTGCGCCATCGCTATGCCGTCGACTCGGCCACCTATCGCGCCTTCAACGTCGACCTCGCGGAGCGGACCCTCCGCGCGGCCGCCGCGGCGCACGTGAAGCGCTTCGTGCTGGTCAGCTCCGTGGGTGTCTACGGCTTCCCGTCGCGCCTGCCCATCACCGAGGCCCACGCCTACGCGCCGCGCACCCTCTATTCGGCGACCAAAGTCGAGGCGGAGATGCGCGCCCGCCGTGCGGCGAGGGAGCTGGGCATCGAGCTCGTCATCGTGCGCCCCACCATCGTGTACGGGCCCGGGGACCGGAACGGGATGCTCGACAAGATGGCGGCGATGGTCCGCGCCGGCACGTACCGCGTGGTCGGCACTGGGGAAAACGTGCTGCATCACACGCACGTCGACGACATCGTCGAGGGCATCTGGCTCGCGGTCACGCGCCCCGAAGCCGGCGGCGACCATTTCATCCTCGCCGGGCCGGAGACCACCACGCTGGCCAGGCTTTCGGAGCTCGTGGCCCGCGCGGTGGGGCGACCGCTGCCCAAGGGGCGCGTCCCCTCGGGGCTGGCGCGTGCGGTGGCGACGGTGGTCGATGTGGCCGCCAACCGCGGCCTGGCCTTCGCTTCGCGCGAGCCACCCGTGAATCACGAGAAGCTGGACGTGATGACGCTGCCGATCTGCTTCGACATCGGCAAGGCGCGCCGGCTCCTCGGCTTCGCCCCGCGCGTCGGGTACGAGGAGGGCGTGATGCGCACGCTCCGCGGCGAGTGGCCTGCGGTGGCGACGGCGGGGGCGAGCCCGTGACGAGCCGGAGGCCGCGCCTCGGACGGGCGCTGTCCTGGGCGCTGGCAGTGATCGCCCTGGCGTTCGTGGCGTGGGTGGTGCCCGTGCGCGACCGCTGCTGGGACACCCGAGCTCCGGCCTCG
>DATBQU010000226.1:0-4083 GCA_036560665.1 Polyangiaceae bacterium | reverse complement strand
CAACGGCACCAGCAGGTCGTAGCTACCCGTGAGCTCGCAGGTCATGACCAGCGACGCGATCGGTACGTGGGCCAGCCCGCCGTAGAACGTCCCCATGCCCACCAGCGCAAAGGCGCCCGGATCGATGCGCGGATCGTGCAGGAGGCCCTGCGCCGCGCGCCCGAAGGCGCCGCCGAAGATGCCGCCGATGACCAGCGACGGGCCGAAGTCGCCTGCGCTGCCGCCACTTCCGACGGTGAGGCAGGTGGCCACGATCTTCACCGTGCCGAGCAACGCCAGCAGCTCGACGGCGCGCCAGCCTTGCGGCAGCCACTCGGCTCCGCTGATCGCGAGCTGCGCGGCCCCGTAGCCGCCGCCCAGGATCCCCAGCCCCTGCCCCGGCTGCCCCAGGCGAGGACCGATGAACCAGATCATCGGCGTGGCGAAGAGGCCCAGCGCGAGCCCGCCCAGGCCCGGCTTGGACCACTCGGGCACCCGCAGGTTCCGCGTCGTCCGCTGCACCCAGCGCAGCATCCGCAGGAACATGCTCGCCACGAGCGAGATGACCACCGCCAGCAGGGCGTAGAGCGGCAGGTGGTCGGGGTGGAACGGGTAGCTCGGCGCGTGGGTGAAGAGCGTCTGCTCGCCGAAGAAAGCAATGAAGACCGAGTAGCTGACCACGCTGGCGAGGACGCTCGGCACGAGCGCGTCGGCCTCGAAGTCGTCCCGGTGGAGCACCTCGACGGCGAGCAGCGCCGCCCCGAGCGGCGTGCGGAAGACGGCCGACATGCCGGCGGCCGTGCCAGCCACGAGGAGGATGCGCCGCTCGCGGTCGGTCACGCGCAGCCCCTGGCCCACCAGCGAGCCGATGGCGCCTCCCATCTGCATGGTCGGGCCCTCGCGTCCGCCCGAGCCTCCCAGACCGAGCGTCAGCGAGGACACCAGCAGCTTCACGAACGCCACCCGCTTGCGCACCAGGCCATTGTTGCGGTGGAAGGCCTCGATGACCGCGTCGCTCCCGCCGCCGCGCGTCTCCGGCGCGAGCCAGACCGAGATGGCTCCGCCGAGGAGCGCGCCGATGGCCGGCACCAAGATCAGCAGCCACGGGCGAAACGGCGGAGGCTTCTCCATCTCGCTGAGGATGCGCTCCCCCCCGGCGCGCAGCGGGACGTAGCCCGTCCATCCTTCCAGGCAGATGCGCTGCACGGCCTCGACGACCGCGTAGAAGAGAGAGCCCAGCAGCCCGGCCGCCGCGCCCACCAGCGCCGCGTGGAGAAGGACGCGGCCGAGGATCTGGAACTCGAGGGGGGTTCGCGCGGTGTCGAGCAGCCGTCGCAGCGCCGTCAGCCGGCGCACCGCCGGGCGCGGCAAGCTAGATGGTCGCGCTTCCTCCTCCATGGCGACGATGAATTGGCTCCCAGGCTAGCGCCGGACGCGCATCACCGCGACACCCGATGTCTGGTCGTCGCCGGCCACCACGCCGGCACGGAAGACGATCTCGCCCGCCGGCTCGTGGCCGCTCATCTTGCGGCGCCACGTCGCCACGTACACGACGCCCTGCCGGCGCGCGACGTCGTCGACCAGGTCCCAGGTACGGGGGTCGTCGACCCAGTGACGGTCGAAGCGGCGGCGATCGAGCCCGCTGAGGATCTCCAGCGTCGCGTCGTCGCAGAAGACGGTCGTGGAGGCCGGCAGCGAGCGGAGGTACGCACCGAGGGCCGCGCGCTCGGGCCAGCCCTGCGCCAGCGTGGCCCGCCAGAAGCCCATCCACACGTCGAGCGCGACGCACAGACCGGCGAGCGACAGGATGGCCAGCGCGCCGGCGAGCAGTCGGGCCCCCAGCGCCGCCGCGCGCGCGCCCGCGAAGCGTCGGGCCAGCGACGCCACCCCGTCCGCGATCGCCGCGGCGCCCTGCGCCGCGAACGTCGCGTAGAGAGGCACGACGCACACGAAGTGGCGGTCGAGACCGAGCGTGGACCGCATGACCCACGTCAGCGTCACGAACCCCAGACAGGCCGCCAGCACCAGGACGAATCGCGCCCCTTGCTGCCTCACCGTGCGCGCGACGCCGAAGGGGACGAGCGGCAGCGCCGGGCCCATCACCCGCGCCGGGACGATGAGCGGATAGTGGAGGACGTCGTGCGCCAGGTCGAGGAGCCCCCGGTCGAAGGGGCTCCGTGCGTGGGTGGCGTCGGCGGCGAACGCGTGCGTCTGCCGGAGGAACCCGAACCACTGGCCGTCGACCGGGCGCCGGAGCACCGCCCATCCGAGGATGAGCGCCACGGGGAAGGCGACGACCATCCAGGCGCGCCATGCCCCCGGCTCCGGCGGAAGACCGCGTCGCCGCCGCCACCACGGCTCGACGGCGATGACGAGGGCGACGGTGCCCAGCGCGGCCCAGGCCTCGTACCGCAGCATCACCGCCGCGCCGAGGAGCGCCGCGGCCCACCCGTACCGCCGCCGCTGGAAGGTGACGGCCACGCCCAGCACGAGCAGCGCGAAGAGCGGCTCCGGCTGCGCCGTGGTCCCCATCTGCATGGCGATGGGGCAGGCCGCCGCGAAGAGCGCCGCCAGCAGCGCGGTCGCCTCCGGCACCGTCCCCGACGCGGCGGCCCGCGACGTCCGCAGCACGTAGGCGAAGAGCAGGACAGGCAACGCCGCCGCCAGCCCGAGGTTGGCCGCGCGGACGTCGTCCATCGTCCCGCCCAGGGCGATCAGCGGCACCTGGGCGTAGTGGAAGAGCGGCAGCCACACCCAGTGCACCGCCAGATCGCGCGGGTTGGCCAGGATCGCGCGCGCGATCATGTGGTGTGCGTAGGCGTCGGTGTCGTTGTCGGGCCCGGCTCGAAGGCACGCCACCCGCCACGCCGCCAGCGCGCCCAGCGCCAGCGCCAGCGCGACGATCGACGGCGTCCGGGCCCGCATCGGGCGCTACTGCGAGCAGTACCGCTGGATGTCGTCGCGGTCCGTGCGTGCTTCCTTCAGGTTCTGCTTCACCACGTCGTCCGTCCCGTCGGGCGCCGCGCTGCTCGCCTTCAGCTTGAGCGTGGCCGAAAGGACGGTGAGCGTCTTGCGGTAGTTCGCGGCATAGACGCCCAGTGGTTGGTCCTTGAAGCTCATGGCGCCGACGGCGGCGTTGACGCGGTCGACCGTGTCGGCGCCGGGGATACCCTCGTCGAGCGGCTTCATGGCGGGGAGGAACAGCGCGCACTCTTGCTTGCGCTCGTCGTTGCACGCGCTCGCGAGGAGCGTGGCCAGCGCGGCGAGCGCGAGGGCCGGCAGACGGTTCGTGCTCATGGGCGCACCCCTACCGCGAGCCCGGGACTCCTGCCAAGGGCGCCGGGCGCCGTCCCGCGATCGCCGCTTGGCCCCGGGCCGTCGCGTGCGGTAAACCGGCCTCCCCTGAGCCAGGTAGCCGTCCTGCCGCAAGTCGAAGCCGAACCGGAGGGGGTCCCTGGCTGGCCGCTGCCCGAGCGCGTGCTCGACCACCTGGTCCTCGACTCCCGACGCGCGACGCTCCTCTACTGGGGTGCGGTCACCCTGCTCGTCAGCGGACTCTTCGTCACCCGCCTCCTGCCCTGCGTCGACTACCCGCAGCACCTCGCCCTCAGCGACGTGGCGCGGCGTCTCGCGGACCCTGCCGCCCCCGAGGCGGCCGAGTACCAGCTCAACTACTTCACCTACAACGGGCTCTTTCACGTGGTCGTCGCCTGGCTCTCGCGGCTCCTGCCCATCGAGGTCGCCGGTCGCCTGGTGGTGGCCTTCTCGCTTCTGGCGACGGCGGGCGCGGTGGTCGCGCTCGTGCGCGTGCTTCGTCGCCCGCCGGTGCACGCCGCGCTCTTCACCCCCATCCTCTTCTCGTTCTCCGTCGGCTGGGGGTTCGTCAACTACGTCCTCGCCACCGCGATCGCGGCGTGGGGGCTGGTCTTCGTGGCCCGCGCGGCGGTGCGACCCCGCGTCCTCGACGTGGCCGCGGTGGCCGTGCTCGGCGTGGCCTGCGCGTTCGCGCACGTGCTGGCCATGCTCATCCTCTGCCTGGCCGGGGCCGCGCTCGGGCTGGAGATGGCGTGGCGCTCCACCCCGCGCGGGGGCTCGCCCTGGAAG
>DATBQU010000225.1:0-24094 GCA_036560665.1 Polyangiaceae bacterium | reverse complement strand
CTCTGCGGCACCGCGACCTTCGACTTCTACGCCACCTTCTTCGCGTCGCCGAACCCCACGCCCCCCAACTGCAAGGTGACGGCGGCGGGCGCGTGCTCGTACTACGCGTGCGCCGGCACCACGACGCAGACCGGTCTCAGCGCGGGCACCCTCACCATCTCGGGCGGCTCGCTCGGCGCCCCGGTCGCGGTGACGCCCGACGCCACCAATCACTACACGCACCAGGTCACGGGCACGGTGTTCACCGCGGGACAGACGCTCACCGTCTCGGCCTCGGGAGCGACGGTCCCGGCGTTCGGGCCGCACTCGGTGGTCGCGCCGGGCCTCGTCTCCATCACCGCGCCCCCGAGCCCCTTCAAGATCCCGACGTCGGTCGACCTGCCGGTGGCGTGGAGCGGGGGCGAGAGCGGCGCCGTCGTCATCCTGGAGGGCGTCGCCACGGCAAGCAGCGGCTCCTACTTCCTGTGCCTGTGGGACGCGTCGCTCGGCCAGGCCGTCGTCCCGCAGATCGTGCTGTCGGGGCTGGCGGGGCAGGCCACGGGGTACCTGGTGTACGGCCAGTACTCGACGACGACCTTCGTCTCCGGCGGGTACTCCATCGCCGAGTCGGCGCTCCCGTTCACCGCGGCCTCGGCGAGCTTCCAGTGAGGCGAACTCCGACCCCGGCGCAGTAGAACATGTTACAAACCGGGTCGTGGACCTGCGCTTCACGCCCGAGGAAGAGGCCTTCCGCGCCGAGGCCCGGCGCTGGCTGGCCGACGCGCTGGCGGGCGAGTTCGCGCCGCTCGTCGGGCGCGGCGGGCCGGGCGACGAGCACGCCGCGTTCCAGGCGCGCCTCGACTGGGAGCGCAGGATGGGGCGCGACGGGTGGACCTGCCTGGGCTGGCCGAAGGAGCACGGCGGCCGCGGGGCGAGCCTCAACGAGCAGGTCATCTTCCTCGAGGAGTACGCGCGCGCGCGCGCCCCCGGGCGCGTCGGCTACTTCGGCGAGGGGCTGATCGGGCCCACGCTGCTGCTGCTGGGGAGCGAGGCGCAGAAGCGCCGGTTCCTGCCGCCCATCGCGCGCGGCGACGAGCTGTGGTGCCAGGGTTACTCCGAGCCGAACGCCGGGAGCGATCTGGCGAACGTGCAGACGCGGGCCGAGCGCGCGGGCGACGAGTGGGTCGTCACCGGGCAGAAGATCTGGACGTCGCTCGCGCAGTGGGCCGACTGGTGCTTCGTCCTGTGCCGCACCGACGCGAAGGCGGCCAAGCACAAGGGGCTGTCTTACCTGCTGGTGCCGATGCGCCAGAAGGGCGTGGAGATCCGGCCCATCCGGCAGATGACCGGGTCGTCGGAGTTCAACGAGGTGTTCTTCGACGGCGCGCGCACGGCGGCGGACAACGTGGTCGGCGACGTGGGCGGCGGGTGGAAGGTGGCCATGGCCACGCTGGCCTTCGAGCGCGGGGCGGCCTCGCTCGGCCAGCAGCTCTCGTTCGAGGACGAGCTGCGCCTGATAGCCGACGCGGCCCGCGCCAACGGCGCCGCGCGCGATCCCGCGACGCGCCAGCGGCTGGCGCAGGCCTGGATCGAGCTCAGGGTCATGCGCGCCCACGCGCTGCGCACCCTGTCCTTGATGCAGAGCGGGGAGCTCGGGCGGGCGTCGATGGTCTCGAAGCTCTACTGGTCCACCTGGCACCGCGCCCTCGGCGAGCTGGCGATGGACGTTCTGGGCGCCGACGCGGCGATCACGGCGGGCGAGCCGTACACGCTGACGCGGTTGCAGCGCCTGTTCCTCTTCTCGCGCGCCGACACCATCTACGCGGGGTCGAGCGAGATCCAGCGCAACATCATCGGCGAGCGGGGGCTGGGGTTGCCCCCGGAGCCGCGGCTGCCCCGCGGCGGAGCGTGACCATGGGCGCGCCTCCTCCCACGTACACGAGGTCCCGGGGCCTGCTCGCCGGCAAGACGGTGGTGGTGACCGCCGCCGCCGGCACGGGGATCGGCCTGGCCACGGCGCGGAGGTGCGCCGAGGAGGGAGCGCGCGTCGTGCTGAGCGACGTGCACCAGCGTCGTCTCGACGCCGCGGCCGACGAGCTGGGCGCGGCGCTCGGCACGCGCCCGGCGGCGATCCCGTGCGACGTCACCAAGGAGGAGGACGTGCAGCGCCTGGTCGAGCGCGCGGCGGCGGAGCTCGGCGCCATCGACGTGCTCGTCAACAACGCCGGCCTCGGGGGCACGGCCAGCGTGGTCGACATGACCGACGAGCAGTGGTCGCGCGTGCTCGACGTCACGCTGACGGGCACCTTCCGCTGCACGCGGGCCGCCCTGCGCCACATGATCCCGCGCGGGGCGGGGGTGATCGTGAACAACGCGTCGGTCCTCGGCTGGCGGGCGCAGGCGGGTCAGGCGCACTACGCCGCGGCCAAGGCCGGCGTCATGGCGCTCACGCGCTGCGCCGCGATCGAGGCCGCGCCGCACGGCGTCCGGGTGAACGCCGTCTCGCCGAGCCTGGCCATGCACCCCTTCCTCGCCAAGGTCACCACCCCCGAGGTGCTCGACGAGCTCACGTCACGCGAGGCCTTCGGGCGCGCGGCGGAGCCGTGGGAGGTGGCCAACGTGATCGTGTTCCTCGCCAGCGACTACTCGACGTACATGACCGGCGAGTGCGTGGCGGTGAGCAGCCAGCATCCGTGAGGAAGGCGCGATGGCGAAGGAGACGGCGGTCGGAGCGGAGGGGGTGCCGTTCGAGCTCGAGGTGGAGCGGGGGAAGATCCGCGAGCTGGCGCGGGCGACGCTGTCGTCGCACCCCGCGTACATGAAGGACGAGCGACCGGTCTCGCCGCCGACGTTCCTGACCACGATGTTCTTCTGGGAAGAGCACACGCCGGGGAGCAACCCCTGGCACCGGGTCGAGCTCGATCCGAAGCGCGGGATGCACGCCGAGCAGGAGTACGTGTTCTTCGGCCCGCCGCCGCGGGCGGGGACGCGCCTGGTGGGACGATCTCGGATCGAGAGCGTGACCCACAAGGAAGGTCGCCGAGGTGGCCGGCTCACGTTCGCGGTGATGGTGACCGAGTTCCGCGACGCGACGACGGGCGCGCTGGTCGCCGAGGCGCGGATGACGGGCGTGGAGACGGAGAGGCCGCCGCAGGAAGGCGAGACGCGATGAGCCCCACCTGGGACGAGCTGGCGGAAGGCGCGAGCGCTCCGCCGCGCACGGTGGGCCCGCTGACGCGCACCGACTTCGTGCGCTACCAGGGCGCCTCGGGGGACATGAACCCCGTCCACCACGACGAGCCTTTCGCGCGGGCGGCGGGGTACGAGGCGCCGCTCGGGGTGGGCATGTTCCACGCGGGCGTCCTGGCGACGTGGGCCACCGACTGGCTGGGCCCGGAGAACGTCCGCGCCTTCAAGGTCCGCTGGAAGGAGGCGGTCTGGCCGGGCGACGTGCTGCGGTTCAGCGGCAAGGTCGTCCGCAGGTACGAGCAGGCCGGGGAGCGGCGGGTCGACCTGGAGCTCGCCTGCACGCGCGAAGGCGGGGGCGTGGCCGTGCAGGGCTGGGCGACGTTCGTGGTGGTCTAGAGCGCCGCTCACCCGCGACGGGCGTTCGCCGCGGCGAGGAACGCCGGGCGCTCGCCGCCGCCGTGGACCAGCAGGCTCGCGCCGGTGACGTAGGCGGCCAGGGGCGAGGCGAGGAAGAAGCACGCCTCGGCCACGTCGCGCGGGACGGCCATGCGGCCGAGGGGCACGGTCGCGCTCACGGCGGCGACGCCCGCCTCGTCGCCGTAGTGGAGGTGCGTCTGCTCCGTCTGCACGAGGCCGGGCACCACCGCGTTGACGCGCACCTTCGGCGCCCACTCGATGGCCAGCGACTGCGTCAGGTTGAGGAGGCCCGCCTTGGCCGCGCCGTAAGCCGCTGTCCCCGGCGACGCGCGCGTGCCGCTCACGCTGGCGACGTTGACGATGGCTCCCCCGCCCTGCTGGCCCTGCATCACCGCGTTGGCGCGCTGGGCGAAGTGCAGTGGCGCGAGCAGGTTGAGCGTGACGATGGCGGTCGAGAAGCGCGGGGACGCCGTCGCCGCCTCCGCGTGGGGCGAGCCCCCCGCGTTGTTGACGAGGACGTCGAGCCGCTGGAACCGCTCCACCGTCGCGCCCACCACCTGCTCGGCCGCCGACGGCTCGCGCACGTCGGCCTGGACGAACACCGCCTCGCGCCCCTCCGCGCGCACGGGCGCGTCCGGCGCGTTGCGCCCGCACACCACCACGTGCGCTCCCGCCTCGAGGAAACGCTCGGCGATGGCGCGGCCGATCCCGCGCGCACCGCCGGTGACGATCACCGCTCTTCCCTCGAACGACGGCGGGCTCCCCATGGGTGGACACCCCGAGTGAAACATGTTCTATTCGGCCTGCCTAGAGCCATGGCCATCTCGCACTCGATCGCCGACGGCATCGCCGAGGTCGTGATGTGCAATCCGCCCGTCAACGCGCTGGACGTGGCGGGTTGGCACGAGCTGGCGCGCGTCGTCCGCGCCCTGGGGGACGACCCGTCGGTGCGGGTGCTCGTCCTCGCCGCCGAGGGCAAGGGCTTCAACGCGGGCGTCGACATCAAGGAGATGCAGCGCACCAGCGGCCACGACGCGCTGATAGGCGCCAACCACGGCTGCTTCGCCGCCTTTGCCGCCATCTACGAGTGCGCGGTCCCGGTCATCGCCGCCGTGCACGGTTACTGCCTGGGCGGCGGCGTGGGCCTGGTGGGCAACGCCGACGTCGTGGTGGCCTCGCGCGACGCCACCTTCGGCCTGCCCGAGGTCGACCGCGGGGCGCTCGGTGCGGCGACGCACCTGGCGCGGCTGGTGCCGCAGCACCGGATGCGGGCCATGGTCTACACGGCGGCCACGGTGACGGCCGCGGAGCTGCACGCCTACGGCTCCGTGCTCGAGGTGGTCGAGCGGAGCGAGCTTCGCGCCGCGGCCCGCAGGGTGGCAGCGGCCATCGCCGCCAAGCGCCCGGCCGTCATCCGGGCCGCCAAGCAGTGCCTCAACGGGATCGACCCGGTCGACGTCAAGCGCAGCTACCGCTTCGAGCAGGGCTTCACCTTCGAGCTCAACCTCGCCGGAGTCGGCGACGAGGCGCGCGCCGCGTTCGTCGCCAAGCGCGACGACGAGCCCTCGCGGTAGGAGCGACGATGGCCGACAAGCGAATGACCGCCGACGCCGTGGTGGCGCAGCTGGCCGACGGGATGACGGTCGGCATCGGCGGCTGGGGCTCGCGGCGCAAGCCGATGGCGCTCGTGCGTGCCATCCTGCGCTCGCCGCTGCGCGACCTCACGGTGGTGTCCTTCGCCGGGCCCGACCTGGGGATGCTCTGCGCGGCCGGCAAGGTGAAGCGCGCGGTGTACGGGTTCGCGTCGCTCGACTCCATCCCGCTCGAGCCGTACTTCCGCGCCGCGCGGCAGGCCGGCGCCATCGAGGCGTCCGAGATCGACGAGGGGATGCTGCAGTGGGGCCTCTACGCGGCGGCGCTGCGGCTGCCGTTTCTGCCGACGCGCGCGGGGCTGGGGAGCGACGCGCTCGCCCTCAACCCCTGGCTGCGGACGGTGCGCTCGCCCTACGACGACGACGAGGAGCTGGTCGCCATGCGCGCCCTCGAGCTCGACGCCGCCCTGGTGCACGTCCACCGCGCCGACGCGTCCGGCAACACGCAGATCCTCGGCCCCGACCCGTACTTCGACGACCTGTTCTGCGGCGCCGCGAAGCGCCGCTTCGTCTCGTGCGAGCGCGTCGTCGCCACCGAGGCCCTCGGCGCCGAGGGCTCGCTCCACGGGCGCCGGATCCACCGCGGGATGGTGGACGGGGTCGTGGAGGCGCCGCGCGGCGCGTGGTTCACCTCCTGCGAGCCGGACTACGGGCGCGACGAGGAGACCCAGCGGGCCTACGCCGCGAGCGCCGCCGAGCCGGGAGGCTGGAGCACCTTCTGCCGTCGCTTCGTGGAAGGGGGCTCGCCGTGACGGTCGACTTCGCGCTGCACGAGCTGTGCGTCGTGGCCTGCGCCGAGGCGTGGCGGGGCGACGGCGAGATCCTCGCCAGCCCCATCGGCGCCGTGCCCCTCGCCGCCGCCCGCCTGGCCCGCGCCACCTTCGCCCCGGACCTGCTGCTCACCGACGGCGTGGCCTCCCTGGTCACCGGCTCGGGCGTGATCGAAGGGTGGATGCCGTACCGCTCCGTCTTCGACACGGTGTGGACCGGCCGGCGCCACGTCATGATGGGCGCCAGCCAGATCGATCGCTTCGGCAACCAGAACATCTCGTGCATCGGCGATCACGCGCGCCCGAAGGCGCAGCTCATCGGCATGCGGGGCGCGCCGGGCAACACCATCAACCACCCCACCAGCTACTGGATCCCCGCCCATTCCCCGCGCGTGTTCGTGCCCAGGGTCGACGTGGTGTGCGGCGTCGGGTACGACCGCGCGGCAGCCGCCGGCAGGGCCGCGAGGTTCCACGGTCTGCGGCGCGTGGTCACCAACCTCGCCGTGCTCGACTTCCACGGCCCGGACCACGCCATGCGCCTCGCCTCCTGCCATCCGGGCGTCTCCGTCGACGAGGTGGTGCGCGCGACGGGGTTCCCGCTGGTCGTGCCCCCGGCGGTGGAGACGACGCGCCCGCCCACGGCGGAAGAGCTCCGGCTGCTGCGCGACGTCATCGATCCCGAGGGCCTGGCCGGCAGGGAGCTCGCGCGATGAGCGGCAAGCGCGCCATGAAGACGCGGCTCTGCGAGCTCTTCGGCATCGAGCACCCCATCGTGCAGACCGGGATGGGCTGGGTGTCGGGCGCCCGCTTGACTGCGGCCACCAGCGCGGCCGGCGGCATCGGCATCCTCGCCTCCGCGACGATGACGCTGCCGCAGCTCGAGCAGGCCATCCGCGACGTCCGGGAGCGGACCGACCGGCCGTTCGGCGTCAACCTGCGCACCGATCAGGCCGACATCGACGAGCGCGTCGCGCTGCTCGTACGCGAGCGGGTGAAGGTGGCCAGCTTCGCGCAAGCGCCGCGCAAGGAGATCGTCCGGCGGCTGAAGGACGCGGGCGTGCTCACCATGCCCACCGTGGGGGCGCGGCGTCACGCCGAGAAGGTGGCGGCGATGGGGGTCGACGCCATCATCGCCCAGGGCCACGAGGGGGGCGGCCACACCGGCCCGGTGCCGACCTCGCTGCTGCTCCCCCAGGTGACGAGCGCCGTCGACGTTCCCGTGGTCGGCGCGGGAGGGTTCTTCGACGGGCGCGGCCTCGTCGCGGCGCTCGCCTACGGGGCGTCGGGCATCGCCATGGGCACCCGCTTCCTGCTCACCAAGGAGAGCACTGTGCCCGACGAGGTGAAGGCGCTCTACCTGCAGACGCAGGTCACGGGGACGGTGGTCACGCGCGCCATCGACGGCTACCCCCAGCGGGTGATCCGCACCGCCTTCGTCGACGCGCTCGAGCGCTCGCGGGGCGTGCTGGCCTTCGCGCGAGCCGCGGGGCACGCCTGGCAGTTCCGGACCCTGACCGGCACGTCGATGGTGGCGCTGCTCAAGGAAGGGCTGGCGATGAAGAAGGCGCAGGAGCTCACCTTCGGGCAGATGGCCATGGCGGCGAACGCGCCCATGCTGACCAGGGCGAGCATGGTCGACGGGCGCCCGGAGGTGGGGATCCTGCCGACCGGCCAGGCGGTGGGCGTCATCGACGAGCTGCCGACGGTAGAGGAGCTCGTCTCGCGCATCGTGCGCGAAGCGGAGGCGACGCTCGACCGGCTGGGGGCGTCGTGATCGGAAGGAGGCGGCGATGAGCGACGAGACGACGGTCCTCTACGAAGCCGACGGCGCGGTGGCCGTCGTCACCATGAACCGCCCTTCGTACCGGAACGCCCAGAACGCGCAGATGACCTTCGCCATCGACGCGGCGCTGACGCGCGCCGCGCAGGACGACTCGGTGAAGGTCATCGTCCTGGCCGGCGCGGGGCCGCACTTCTCGGCCGGGCACGACATCGGAACGCCGGAGCGCGACATCCACAAGTCGTTCCCGCGCGTCGCCACCACCTGGTGGGAGCATGCGGACAAGGAGGGTGCGGAGCCCATCTTCGTGCGCGAGCAGGAGCTCTACCTCGGCATGTGCCGGCGCTGGCGCGAGCTCCCCAAGCCGACCATCGCCATGGTGCAGGGGGCGTGCATCGCCGGCGGGCTGATGCTGGCCTGGGCGTGCGATCTCATCGTGGCGGCGGACGACGCGTTCTTCGCCGACCCGGTGGTGCGCATGGGCATCCCGGGCGTGGAGTACTTCGCGCACCCGTTCGCGATGGCGCCGCGCATCGCCAAGGAGCTCCTCTTCCTGGGCGAGAAGATGAGCGCCGAGCGGGCGCTCGCGGTCGGCATGGTGAACCGCGTCGTGCCGCGGGATGCCTTGCGGACGGAGACGCTGGCCATGGCCACGCGCATCGCGGAGATGCCGCGGTTCGCGCTCGCCCTCACCAAGAAGGCGGTGAACCAGGCCGAGGACCGCATGGGGCTGCGCGACTCGATGGACGCCGCCTTCGCGCTGCACCACCTCGCGCACGCGCACAACGCGCTCACCTCGCCCGACCACCTGGCCGGCGAGGACGCGAAGAGCATGAAGCGAAAGCTCTGAGGGAGGACGTCGTGGACCTGACGTACTCCGATCGCGAAGAGGCGTTCCGGCGCGAGGCGCGAGCCTGGCTCGAGGCGAACGTGCCGCGCGAGGCCTGGCCGTCGGGCGACACGGCCGAGGGCTTCGAGCTGCACCGCCGCTGGGAGAAGCGGCTGTTCGAGGCGCGATGGGCGGTCGTGTCCTGGCCGGAGAAGTACGGCGGGCGCGAGGCCAGCCTGGTGGAGTGGTTGCTCTTCGAGGAGGAGTACTACCGGGCCGGCGCGCCGCAGCGCATCGCGCAGAACGGGATCTTCCTGCTCGCCCCGACGCTGTTCGAGCTCGGCACCGACGAGCAGCGCGATCGCATCCTGCCCCGCATGGCGGCGGCCGAGGACGTCTGGGCTCAGGGATGGTCGGAGCCGAACGCCGGCAGCGATCTGGCCGGCATCCAGAGCCGGGCCGTCCGCGACGAGGCGGGCGGCGGCTGGCGGCTGTCGGGCCAGAAGGCGTGGTGCACGCGCGGCGCGTTCTGCGACTGGATGTTCGGCCTCTTCCGCAGCGACAAGGACGCCGAGCGTCACCGGGGCCTCACCTATTTCCTCGTTCCTCTCCGGGCCAAGGGCGTGACCGTCCGTCCCGTCGGGCGGCTCGACGGCGACGCCGGGTTCGCCGACGTGTTCCTCGAGGACGTCTTCGTCCCCGATCGCGACGTGCTCGGGCGGGTGCACGACGGCTGGACCGTGGCCATGAGCACGGCGAGCTCCGAGCGCGGTCTCACCTTGCGCAGCCCGGGACGCTTCCTCGCCGCCGCTGCGCGCCTGATCGAGCTCGCCCGGCGGGAGGCCGCGCGGGGCGACGTCGATCCCACCCTGCGTGACGCGGTGGTCCGCGCCTGGATCGACGCAGAGGCTTACCGCCTGTACACCCTGCAGACCGTCGGCAGGGTGGCGCGGGGCGGGACCATCGGCCCCGAGGCGAGCGTGAACAAGGTGTTCTGGTCGGAGATGGACGTGAGGCTGCACGAGGTGGCGATGCGACTGCTCGGCGCGCGCGCCGAGCTCACCGGGAGCGCATCCGATGCCGTCGACGGCGGCGCATGGACCAAGGGCTACCAGTTCGCGCTGGCGGGCCCCATCTACGCGGGCACCAACGAGATCCAGCGAAACGTCATCGCCGAGCGGCTGCTCGGCCTCCCGAGGTGATCACTTGGATTTCGCGTTCACCCCCGAGCAGCTCTCGTTCCGTGACAGCGTGCGGGCGCTGCTGCGGCGCGAGTGCACGCCGGCGCGCGTCCGGGACGCGTGGAGCCGCGAGGACGGACGCGTCCCGGGCCTCTGGGAGGCGCTGGCCGAGCTGGGCGTCCCGGGAATGCTCGCGCCGGAGGTGGACGGCGGGCTGGGGATGACGGACCTCGATCTCGTGCTGCTGCTCGAGGAGCACGGGCGCTTCGCCGCGCCGGAGCCGGTGACGGACACGGCGGCGGTGGCCGTGCCGCTGCTGCGCGAAGTCGGCGGCGCGGCGAGCGAGCGATGGCTCCGCCCCGTCGCGGCCGGTGCGATCGGCGTCGCCCTGGGTCTCGCCGGCGCGCCCTTCGTGGCCGGCGCCGACGCGGCGCGCCTCCTGCTCCTGGAGAGCGACGGCGAGGTGCACGCGCTCGAGCACACCGAGGTGACCCTCGAGCCCCAGCCGTCGGTCGACGGGGCGAGGCGGCTGTCCCGCGTGACGTGGACGCCATCCGCTTCCACCCGCATCGCCGCAGGGCCGGTGTCGCTGCGCGCTCTGGCCGACGCGCGCGATCGCGCGGCGGTGGGGACGGCGGCGGAGCTCATCGGTCTGGCGCGGCAGATGCTCGACGTCACGGTCGCGCACGCCAAGACGCGGCACCAGTTCGGGAAGCCGATCGGGAGCTTCCAGGCCGTCAAGCATCACCTGGCCGACGCGCTCATCGCCGTGGAGATGGCCGCGCCTTCGGTCTACCGGGCGGCCTACTCGCTGGCGCACGCGGCGCGTGATCGGTCGGTGCACGCCTCGATGGCCAAGGCCCTGGCGTCGGACGCGGCCTGGCTCACCGCGCGCAAGGCGCTGCAGTGCCACGGCGCCATCGGATACGCGTTCGAGGGGGATCTGCACCTGTGGATGAAGCGCACCTGGGCGCTGGCGACCGCGTGGGGAGACGCGGCGTCGCACCGTGCGCGCGTGGCCGCGACGCTCTTCGCGGCGGGAGGCGTGTGATGGCCGAAGCATTCATCGTGGAAGCGGTACGGACCCCCGTCGGCCGGAGGAACGGCGCGCTCGCGCGCGTGCATCCGGCCGATCTCGGCGCTCACGTCCTGGGGGCTCTCGTCGAGCGCGCGAAGATCGACCCTCGCGCGGTCGACGACGTGGTCTTCGGATGCCTCGACGCCATCGGGCCCCAATCGGGCGACATCGCGCGCACGTGCTGGCTCTCGGCCGGTCTGCCGGACGAGGTGCCGGGGGTGACGGTCGATCGCCAGTGCGGGTCGTCGCAGCAGGCCCTCCACTTCGCGGCGCAGGCCGTGATGAGCGGCACCAGCGACCTGGTGATCGCCGGCGGGGTCCAGAACATGAGCATGATCCCCATCGGGGCCTCGATGACCGCGGCGCAGCCCCACGGCTTCGAGCACCCCTACGCGGGCGCGCGCGGCTGGACGGAGCGCTACGGCGCGGCGGTGGTCTCGCAGTTCCGATCCGCGGAGATGATCGCCGAGAAGTGGCGCATCTCCCGCGCCGAGATGGAGGGCTTCGCGCTGGAGAGCCACCGACGCGCCGTCCGCGCCACGGACGAGGGCCGCTTCTCGCGCGAGATCGCGCCGGTAGGCGACACGCGGGCCGACGAGGGGCCGCGCCGCGATACGTCGCTCGAGAAGATGGCCGGCCTCCAGCCCCTGCAAGCGGGGGGGCGCATCACCGCGGCCCTCTCCAGCCAGATCTCGGACGGCGCGGCGGCGATGCTGGTCGCCTCCGAGCGCGCCGTGCGCGAGCACGGGCTGAAGCCCCGCGCCCGCGTGGTGCACATGAGCGTCCGCGGCGACGACCCCATCTGGATGCTCACCGCGCCGATCCCGGCGACGCGGCGGGCGCTGGCGAAGGCGGGCATGACGCTGGACCAGATCGATCTCGTGGAGATCAACGAGGCCTTCGCCTCGGTGGTCCTCGCCTGGGCGAAGGAGCTGGGCGCCGATCTCGACAGGGTGAACGTCAACGGAGGAGCGATCGCGCTGGGTCACCCCCTGGGGGCCACCGGGGCGCGTCTGATGACGACCCTCCTGCACGAGCTCGAGCGCACGGGAAAGCGGTTCGGCCTCCAGACCATGTGCGAAGGCGGCGGCCAGGCCAACGTCACCATCGTGGAGCGCCTCGGATGAGCACGTCGCTGCTGTGCGAGGGGCGCGTCGCCATCGTCACCGGGGCGGGGCGGGGGCTCGGGCGCGCCTACGCGATCGAGCTCGCGCGGCAAGGAGCCCGCGTGGTGGTCAACGACCTCGGCGCGTCTCTGGACGGCAAGGGACAGGCGGAGGGACCGGCCCACGAGGTGGTCTCGACCATCCGTTCCTCGGGTGGAGAGGCCGTGGCCAGCCTGGAGGACGTCGCCGACTGGAGCGGCGCCGGGCGCATGGTGCAGGCCGCGCTCGAGGCCTGGGGCCGGCTCGACGTGCTGATCAACAATGCCGGCTTCGTGCGCGATCGCATGCTGGTGAGCGCGACGGAGGACGAGTGGGACGCGGTCATGCGCGTCCACCTCAAGGGGCATTTCGCTCCCACGCGCCACGCCATCGCTCACTTCCGCGATCGCGCGAAGGCAGGCGAGAAGCTCGACGCTCGCATCATCAACACCACGTCGGGCGCCGGGTTGCTGGGCAGCGTCGGGCAGGGCGCCTACTCCGCGGCCAAGGCGGGCATCGCCGCGCTCACGCTGGTGGAGGCCGCCGAGCTCGCGCGATACGGCGTGACGGCCAACGCCATCGCCCCGGCCGCCCGGACGCGGATGACGGAGACGGTCTTCGCCGACATGATGCGCAGGCCCGAATCGGGCTTCGACGCCATGGCCCCCGACAACGTCGCGCCCCTCGTGGCGTGGCTCGCCAGCGCGGAGTCGCGCGAGGTCACCGGTCGCGTCTTCGAGGTGAGTGGTGGCAGCATTCGTCTGGCCGAGGGGTGGCATTCGGGCCCCGGCGTGGACAGGCACGCACGCTGGAGCGCCGCGGAGCTCGGCGCCGTCGTGCACGACCTCGTGGCTCGCGCGAACACCCCGCACAAACCCTACGGAGCATGAAATGCCGAGCGCATGGATCGTGGGCGCCGCCCGCAGCGCCATCGGACGCGCCAACAAGGGCTCTCTGGTCGACCTGAGACCGGATGACCTCGCGTCCATCGTCGTGCGCGCGGCGCTGGCGCGGGTGCCGGCGCTGGATCCCGGCATGGTGGAAGACGTGGCGTTCGGCTGTGCGCAACCGGCCGGCGAGGCCGGCTACAACATCGCCCGGGCGGTGGCCCTCCTGGCCGGGCTGCCCGGCGCGGGAGGGACGACCGTCAACCGTTACTGCGCATCGTCGCTCCAGGCCATTCGCCTGGCCGCGCACGCCATCCTGGCCGGCGAGGGCGACGTCCTCGTCGCGGGCGGGGTCGAGTGCGTGAGCCGGTTCGGCAAGGGCAAGGCCGACGGGATGCCCGATACCAGGAATGCCCGGTTCGGCGCCGGCGGTCTGCCGGACCTCTACGTCGCCATGGGCGAAACGGCGGAGAACGTCGCCGACCGCGAGCACGTCACGCGGCAGGAGATGGACGGCTACGCGGCCGGGTCGCAGCAGCGCGCCGTGGCGGCGCAGGAGCGCGGCTTCTTCGCGCGGGAGATCGTGCCGGTGAGCCTCCCCGACGGACGCGTGGTCGACCGCGACGACGGCCCCCGCCCGGGGACGACGGTCGAGAAGCTGGCCACGCTGGGCCCGGCGTTCCGCCCCGACGGGCGCGTGACCGCGGGAAACGCGTGCCCGCTCAACGACGGCGCAGCTGCAGTCGTCCTGATGAGCGAGGAGCGCGCGCGATCCATGGGCATCACGCCGATCGCCCGCGTCGTCGCCAGCGCCGTCTCCGCGGTCGATCCCGGGATCATGGGTCTCGGTCCCATCGACGCCACGCGCCGCGCCCTGACACGCGCGCGCCTGACCATGCGCGACATCGATCTGGTCGAGATGAACGAAGCGTTCGCGGCGCAGGTGATCCCGTGCGCCCGCGCCCTCGAGATCCCGCGCGAGAAGCTCAACGTCTGCGGCGGCGCCATCGCGCTGGGACATCCCTTCGGGATGACGGGCGCTCGTCTGGTCGTCACCCTCCTCAACGCCCTGGAGGAGCGTGGCGGCCGCCGGGGTCTGGCCACCTTGTGCGTCGGCGGCGGCCAGGGCATGGCGCTCGTCGTCGAGCGGCCCTAGGCGCGATGGTCACGGGCTGGGTCTTCCTGGCGATCGCTGCGCTCGCGCTCCTCGCCGCCTGCAACACGCTGCGCCCGCTCTACGCGCCGGCGATGCTGGCCACCTTCAGCTTCTTCGCGGGGTGGCTGGTGGGCGAGCTCGCGCCCCAGGCGGTCGTCGCGCTGGTCGTGTGCGCCACGGTGTTCTGGAAGCTGGGTGCCCTCGCCTCCCGGCCCGGCCAGATCGCGCTCGCGGTGACGTTCGGGGCATGCGCGGTGCTCCTGATGGCGCAGGGGCGCGCCCGGCGTGCGCGCGCGTGCTTCGATCTCGCTCTCCGCGAAGCGTTCGGGCAGGCGCTTCCCGGCGAGGCCTCGCGCGCGTGGCTCGCTCCGGCGTTCGACTGGCTGCGCGTCGCCCTCCCCTTCCCCGTCCGTCATCCCGCGGTGGCCTGCGATCGCCGGGTGGAGTTCCACCGCGAAGGCGACGTCTCGCTGCGGCTCGACGTGCACCGGGCGCGCGGGCACCGGGGGCGAGGGCCGACGCTGGTCTATGTCCACGGAGGCGCCTGGATCCTGGGGCACCGCGAGCGGCAGGGCCTGCCGCTCCTTCAACACCTGGCGGCCCGCGGGTGGGTCTGCTTCTCGGTCGACTACCGCCTGAGCCCACGGGCGACGTTTCCGGACCACCTGATCGACGTCAAGCGCGCCGTCGCCTGGGTGCGCGCGCACGCGTCCCGCTACGGCGCGGATCCGGGCTTTCTCGTCATCGCGGGCAACTCGGCCGGTGCGCACCTCGCGTCGCTGGTCGCGCTCACGCCGGGCGATCCCGAGTACCAGCCGGGCTTCGAGCGCGACGACACCTCGGTGGCCGCTTGCATCGGCTTCTACGGCATTTACGATCTGCTCGACCGTCACCGCCACTGGCCGCACGGCGGGATGAAGCGCCTGCTGGAGCGTCACGTGATGAAGGTCACGCGCGAGGACGCCCCGCTCGCGTACGAGAGAGCCTCCCCCGTGACGCGCGTCTGCGCCTGCGCGCCGCCGTTCCTGCTGGTCCACGGCGCCTGCGACTCCCTGGCGCCGGTGGCGGAGGCGCGCCGCTTCCACCAGGCGCTGCGGGAGTCGGCCGATGCACCCGTCGCCTACGCCGAGCTGCCGGGCGCCCAGCACGCCTTCGAGCTGTTCCCGTCGGTCCGGACGGCGCACGTGCTCGACGGCGTCACGCGCTTCCTCGCCTTCGTCCACGGGCGCCACGTGGCGCGCCTCACCCCCCGCATCGACGCGAGATCGTCCGAGCCACGCCCAGCCACGCGATCTGCCCGGGCGTGATGAAGGGCTTGCCGCTCGTCATCAGGCCCACGCTGATCTCGCGCTGAGGGTCGGCCCAGGCGACCACGTTCGTGAACCCGACGTGACCATACGCGCGCGACGTGTGTGCACCATAGGGACTGAAGCTGTCACCGCCGAGCATGAATCCCATCGCGTATCGCACGGGCATCCCGAGGAACGAGTCGATCTCGAGGTGCGACTGTTCGCGGACGGCGCGCCGGACGGTGCGGCGCGCGAAGACCCGCACTCCGTCGAGCTCTCCCTCGTCCAGCAGGAGCTGGAAGAACCGGGAGGCTTCCGCGGCGGTGCCGATGACGTTCCCCGAGGGCACGACGGCCGTCAGGAAGCGCGGATCGTTGGACATCTCCGTCGCCTCCCGCGCGCTCAGCCCGAGCGCCCGCTCCAGCGCCCAGGACTGCGGCGGGAAAGCGGGCAACCCGGTGAACGCGTTCCGGGCCACCGCGTCGACGGCGTCCGCCGATACGCCGTACCCGAAGGCGGCGAATCCCAGCGGGGCGAGCACCTCCTCGCGGAGGACCCTGCGGATGTCGCGACCGGTGACCCTGCGAACGATCTCACCGAGCACGAACCCGCTGGTCAGGGCGTGATAGGCCAGCCGGCGGCCGGGGACGCTCAGAGGCTTCGCGTCGCAGAGGACGTCGAGCAGTCGCTGCGGGTCGGTGAGCAGCCCGAGGTCGATGCGCGTCCCCGGCACGGCGGGGATGCCGGCACGGTGCGTGAGGAGCTGCCGGATCGTGATCGCGTCCTTGCCGTGTCGCCCGAACTCGGGGAAGTACTCGACCACCGCGTCGTCCAGGTGGATGAGCCCCCGTTCGTCGAGCAGGTGGACCACCATCGCCGTGACGGCCTTCGACGCGGAGAAGAAGTTGAACAAGGAATCGTGCCGCACGGGGATCCGTGCCGTATCGGGCCCGTCTTCCGGAGAGTTGCCGCGCAGGTGACCGATCGCGCGATCGAGCACGACCAGGCCGCGCCGGCGGACGCAGAGCGCGATGGCCGGGTGGAGGCCCGTCTCGTACAGACGTACGACCGACCCCCAGATGGCATCGACGTCCTCACCGGAGAGACCCGCTGCCCCCGGCTCCGCCTCCGCGGCGACGTTCCGGCTCGTCACCTCCTCCGGCGGGAAGACGCGCACGTGCATCGCCGGGCGGAGCCGCGACGGCAGCCACGAGAGACGCGCCATCATGCGGGACGTTCGCCCGCCATCTCACGCAGCCGGTACTTGAGCACCTTGCCGCTGGCGTTGGTGGGCAGGTCCTCCACCACCAGCACGCGCCGCGGCACCTTGTAGTTGGCCATGCGCTCGCGGCTCCAGGCGACGAGCGACGGCTCGTCGAGCCGGGCGCCGGGCCGCAGCACGACGAACGCGACGCCGACCTCGCCGAGGCGCTCGTCCGGCGCCCCCACCACCGCGACGTGGGCGATGGCTTCGTGCCGGGAGAGCACCGACTCGATCTCGGCAGGGTAGGCGTTGAAGCCGCCGACGATGAACATGTCTTTCTTGCGGTCGGTGATGCGAAGGTACCCGCGCTCGTCCATGACGCCGATGTCGCCCGTACGGAGACGGCCCGTGGCGTCGACGGCGGCCCCGGTGGCCGCGTCGTCGTCGAAGTATCCCTTCATCACCGTGTAGCCGGACACGACGACCTCACCCGGCGTCCCGCGCGGAACCTCTTTGCCGTCGTCGTCGACCACGCGGACGTCCACGCCCGGGATGGCGCGGCCAGAGGTGCTGGCCACGGTGGCGTGATCGTCGCCGTGACGACAAAGGGTCGAGACCCCCGTCGCCTCGGTGAGCCCGTAGCCGGTGAGGACCGTGCGGAAGCCGATCTCGCTGCGCATGCGGTCGACGAGATCCACCGGGATGGCGGCTGCCCCGGTGACGGCGAGGCGCAGGGAGGACAGGTCGCGAGGCCGTTGCTCGCCCCTCGCCAGGATGGACTGATAGAGCGAAGGCGGGCCGGGCAGGACGGTGATGCGGTCGCGTTCCACGCGATCGAGGACAGCGCTCACGTCGAACACGGGCAGCGGAAACACTGCTGCGCCCATCATCAAGCACGCCAGCCAGCCCGCCTTGTACCCGAAGCTGTGGAAGAACGGCAGCGCGACCAGGTAGCGGTCGTCGGCGCGGAGGCCGACGATGTCGCTCCAGTCGCGGAAGGCGCGGAGGGTCTGCGCGTGCGTGCACATCGCCCCCTTCGGTCGGCCGGTCGTGCCCGAGGTGAACATGATGTCCGCGACGTCGTCCGGACGTACGGCGAGCGCACGGGCGTCGGCGGCGGCCTCTGACGCCCCGTCCGCGGCGGCGAGGAGCTCTCGCCAGGTGAGGGCGCCTTCCGGTGCGCGGTCGCTCGTCACGACGACGGTCTGCAGGGCGGGAAGCGCCGCGCGCGACGGATGGAGCATCGCCACGTAGTCGGTACCGAGGAAGTCGTTCGTCGTGAACAGGGCGCGCGCGCCGCTCTTGCCGAGGACGTAGGCCGTCTCTTCCCCCTTGAAGCGCGTATTGATGGGGACGACCGCCGCCCCGGCGGAATGGGTGGCGAGCGCGGCGACGATCCACTGCCAGCCGTTGGGCGCCCAGATCGCGATCCGGTCCCCTCGCTCGATGCCGAGCGCGAGGAGCGCTCGCGCCGCACGCCGAGCCTCGGCGGCCATTGCCGAGAAGGAGAGCGTGGTCGGCCCGTCGACGACGGCCGGCCGACCGGCATGGCGCTCCGCGGCCGCGCGAACGAGTCGCGGGATGGTGCCGAACTCGTGATCGCCCCGGCGGCCTTCGTCCATCCTTCCTCTCCGTGGCGGGCCAACCTAGCATGGATTGAAACATGTTTCAGTTCGCGGTAGTAGACTCGGGCATGCACCCGGCATCCGCCGACCGCCCGCTGAGCGAGGGCGACGCGCTCCGTCTCGCCGAGCTGACGGACGACGAGCTGCCGGCCCTGCTCGAGGCCGCCGCCCATGTCCGTGACCGGCGGTGGGGCCGGCGCGTCACCTACTCGCCCAAGGTGTTCCTGCCGGTGACGAACCTCTGCCGGAACCGGTGCTCGTACTGCTCTTTCCGGCGGTCGCCGGGGGAGACCGGCGCCTGGACGATGTCGCCCGACGAGGTCCGCGAGTGGCTCGCTCGCGGGCGCGCGCAGGGTTGCGCCGAGGCGCTCCTCTGCCTGGGCGACAAGCCGGAGGCGGCGTTCGGCGCATATCGCCGCGAGCTCGGGGCGTGGGGCCAGGAGAGCACCGTGGGTTACCTCGAGTGGGTGGCGCGCGAGGCGCTTGCGCACGACCTGCTGCCGCACACGAACGCGGGCGTGCTCGACCACGAGGACATGGCGCGCCTGAAGGGCGTCAACGTCAGCCTCGGACTGATGCTGGAGAGCGCCAGCGACCGCCTGTGCCAGCCGGGGATGCCCCACCATCGCGCGCCGGACAAGAGGCCCGAGCGCCGTCTGCGCATGCTCGAGGAGGCGGGCCGCCTGCGGATCGCGTTCACGACGGGCGTGCTGGTGGGGTTCGGCGAGACCCGCCGCGAACGCATGGAGGCTCTGCTCGCCATCCGTCGTGTGGCCCGGGCCCACGGCCACGTGCAGGAGGTCATCGTGCAGCGCTTCCGTGCCCATCCCTCCACGCCGATGCGCGACGCGCCGGAGGCGTCGGACGCGGAGGTCGCCCACACCGTGGCCGCCGCCCGGCTGATTCTCGACGCCGACATCGCGGTCCAGGCGCCGCCGAACCTCAGCGCGGGATCGACCGAGCTCTTTCTCCAGGCGGGCCTCAACGACTTCGGAGGGATCTCCCCGGTGACGCCGGACTACATCAACCCGGCGCACGCGTGGCCTCACGTGGCGAGGCTGGGCGAGGTCTGCGCCCGCGCGGGTTTCCAGCTCGCGCCGCGTCTGGCCATCCACGACGCGTACGTGGACCGCGAAGGGTTCCTCGCCGACGCGTTGCGCGCGCCTACCATGGCGGCCCGGCTGCGGCTGGGAGAGGCGAGGACCACGTGACGACGGACAGCGTCCTGCGCGAGGTCGATGCGCCCGTTCGCGCGATCCTGGAGCGGGCCCTCGAGGGCCGCGAGCCCGAGCTCCAGGACATCCTCCTGCTCGACCGGGTGACCGGTCCCGGCCTGGCGGCCCTCTGCGCGGTCGCCGACGCGTTGCGACAGCGGCAGGTCGGGCCCCGCGCGACCTACGTGGTCAACCGCAACATCAACTTCACCAACGTGTGCATCAAGGCCTGTCGCTTCTGCGCCTTCTCGCGCACGGGGCGCTCCGAGCAGGGCTACTTCCTCGGGGTCGACGAGATCGTCCGACGCGCGGTCGAGGCCTGGAGCCTGGGCGCAACGGAGGTCTGCATCCAGGCCGGCCTGGCACCAGGCATCGATCCCGGGCTCTACGCCGACATCTGTCGCGCCATCAAGCGGGCCGCTCCCGAGCTCGCCATTCACGCCTTCTCCCCGGAGGAGATCAAGTACGGCGCCGGCCTCGCGCGCACGCCGGTGCGCGACTACCTCGAGGAGCTGAAGGAGGCGGGGCTGGGCTCGCTACCCGGGACCTCGGCCGAGATCCTCGACGACGAGCTCCGGGCCCGCATCGCGCCCGGCCGCATCCGCACGGTGGAGTGGCTGGAGATCGTCCGCACGGCGCACTCCATCGGGCTGCCCACCACGGCCACGATGATGTACGGCCACGTCGAGTCGAGCGAGCAACGCGCGCGCCACCTGACGCTCCTGCGCTCCGTGCAGGGGGAGACGGGCGGTTTCACGGAGTTCGTGCCGCTCTCGTTCGTGTACGAGGAGACGCCCATGTACAAGCGCGGGTTGGTGAAGGGGCTGCGGTCGGGACCGACGTCCGACGAGGTGACCCGGGTGCATGCGCTGGCACGGCTCGTCCTGGGAGCGACCTTCCGCAACGTGCAGGTCTCCTGGGTGAAGGTGGGGCTCGAGCACGCGACCGCGCTGCTGCGCTGCGGGGCGAACGACCTGGGGGGGACGCTGATCAACGAGAGCATCTCGACCTCGGCCGGCGCCGCGCACGGCCAGCTCGCGAGCCCCCGTGCGCTGCGACGGGCCATCCGCGACGCCGGGCTCACGCCCGCGCAGCGCGACACGCGATACCGCGTCGTCCGCGCCTTCGAGACGGCGCCGGAGGCGGACGCCGTCGACGCTCTCGATCGGGCCCCGGTCGACGCCTTCGGAAGCTACGACGAGCTCACGCGCGACGAACGGTTCCGGTTCCAGAAGGGCGCGCGATCGGGGTCTCCCCGTTGAGGGCCCCCAGGACGGCGAGATCGGCGGGTGTGTCGACGTCGAAGGCGATGCCGGGGCTTCGATGGATGCCGACGCGCAATCCGAGCGCGCCGGCCGTGGCCACGTGCCTGGCGAAGCTGCGCGTGCTCCCGAATGCGCTCTGCATGCGGGCATGTGCCGCCAGGGCGAGAGCGTTCGTGCCCGTGCGCTTCGCGTCGGGGGACACGAGGACGTCTGCCTCGCGAAGGCGAGCGAGCATGCGCCCGATCTCCTCCACCGTGACCCACGGCAAGTCGGCCATCAACACCAGCGCCACGCCGGACGTGTCGCGACGCACCGCCTCGAGCCCGAGGTCGACGGCGAGCCGCAACGGTGGCTCGCCCCGGTCCCGGATGCACCTCGCCCCGCGCGCACGCCCCACCGCCTCGACGTCGTCCCCGTCGGTGACCACCACGATGTCGTCTATCGCCGGGCTGGCGCTCAGGACGCCGAGGACGTGGCCCAGCATCGAGCGCGCGAGCTCGGCGCGCGAGGCGGCGTCGAGCGCCCCCGACAGCCGCGACTTGGCGCGGGCGAAGGTCTTTGCGGGGACGACCGCCGACACCGTCACCGGCAGGCCCTCCCGAGTTCGAGCACCTCGCGCGCCAGGCGCTCGCTGTCGGCGGCGCTTCGCATGACGGTGGACGTCGCGAGCGTGCAGATGTCCAGAGGGGGCTCCCCCTGCTCGACCACGAGGGCCCGCAGCTCCGGGTAGTGACGGGCGATGGCGGCGGCTGAAGGCGGCGCTCCGGTGAGCTGCGGGATCATCGTCGCCAGCGGGCCCTTGATGGCGCGGCCGCCGACGATGGGACTGACTGCCACGACAGGCCGCGCGAAGAGCGCGGCGCGCACACCGGGCAGCGAGAGGATGGGATCGATCGAGACGTAGGGATTCGACGGGCCGATGATCACCAGCTCCGCCCGGTCGATGGCCTCCAGCACGGCGGGGGTCGCGCGGGCGTCGCCTTCGAAGCGCACCGCCTTGACGGCGGGCTCGGCGCGGTGGCGCACGAACCACGTCTGGAAGGTCAGCGCCCCGTGGTCCTTCGTGTCGATCACCGTGCAGCAGCGCTGGTCGCTCATGGGCAGGACGCGCGGCGCGACCCCGAGGGCTCCGCATAGCCGCGCGGTCACCTCGGTGAGCGTCTCCCCGCGCGCGAGCCCGCGTGTCCTCGAGAGGTGCGTGGCCAGGTCGCGATCGCCGATGGCGAACCAGCCGTCCTCCCCGAAGACGCGCATCGCCTCGAGCGCGACGAACGTCTCCGTGGCCAGACCCCATCCGCGCTCCTCGTGCGCGAGGCCGGCCAGCGTGTACATCACGGTGTCGACGTCGGGCGAGACATGCAGCCCCCAGTGCTCGAAGTCGTCGCCGGTGTTCACCACGGCGGTCAGCGCGTCTCCGGGAAGCGCCCGGGCCAGCCCGCGAAGCAGCCGCGCGCCGCCCACTCCCCCCGAGAGCGCCACGACCGAGCGCCACGCGGTCATGCGTAGAGGTCCCGGTCGGCCGGGCGCAGGAGCTCGCGCACGCCGTGGTCGCCCACCTCGAAGGACAGACCGCGGACCACGACCGCGGCGCGCCCCTCGTCCGCCTGACCCGCCACGAGATCGGCCACCGCGGCCACCTGATCGGCCAGCGCCGTCTCGGTGTGCTCGAGACGGCGGCCGAAGAGGTCGGACTCACCCCGCCTGTCCCACAGCGCCGGCAGGCCGGCGACGCCGATCGCGGCCCCGACCGTCCCCAGCCGGAACGGCCGACCGAAGGAATCGCTGACCACCACCCCGATCGCAGCGCCGCTCGCACGGGCGAGGACGGAGCGCAGGGCCTCGGCCGAGTCGTCCGGCACGGCCGGGAGCAGCAGCGCCCACGGGCCGCCCGGCCCGGTTGTCCCGGAGGGCCTGGCGTTGCTCAGGTCGATGCCCGCGTTGGCGCAGACGAAGCCGAGGCGATGGCGCACCACCAGCACGTCTCGCGCCGCACGGGAGACGGCTACCGATTCGCGCAACACGAGCTCGACGACCCGCTCGTCGCTCCCCACCTCGAGCGCGAGTGCGCGCGCGCGAGGCGAGGCCTCGACCGTCGCGAGGTCGACGAAGCGTCCTTCGGCGCGCGACACCGCCTTCGACGTCACGACGACGACGTCGCCGTCGCGGAGCGCGAGTCCCTCTGCGACCAGCGCGCGCATCACCGCGCCCGGAAGGTCGTCCCCCGCTTGCAGCACCGGGATCCCGGGAACGGCGAAGGCCTCGAGCCGCGCGCTGCAAGCGATCCGCATCTACCCTTCCGATCCCCGCCATGATAGAACATGTTCTACTTACGACCAAGCGGAAGGGAGTGAGCGTATGCGCATCGCGGTCCTGGGCGGCACCGGAAAAGAGGGACGCGGCCTGGCCCTGCGCTGGGCGAGGGCGGGGCACGCCGTCGTCCTCGGGTCGCGGGACGCCGGCCGCGCCCGCGACCGCGCCGGGGAGCTCTCCGCGCTGGGGTGCGGGGACATCCGTGGCGGCGACAACGCCTGGGCGGCCGGCGAAGCGGAGATCGTGCTGGTCTGCGTGCCTTACGCGGCGCACGCCGAGCTCCTGACCGAGCTCCGCGCCGTCCTGCAGGGTCGCGTGGTCATCGACATCACCGTTCCCCTGCGACCACCACGCGTCCAGGAGGTCCACCTCCCTCCCGGGCAGGCCGCCGCGCTGGAGGCCCAGACCATCCTGGGGGCGGGTGCCCGCGTGGTGGCCACGCTCCATCACGTGAGCTCCTCGCACCTCGGCGACCCGGAGCGGGCCATCCGGTGCGACGTCCTGGTGTGCTCGGATCACGACGACGCGCGCGCGCTCGCCATCGACCTGGTGGGCGACCTCGGCCTGCGAGGGCTCGACGCCGGCCCGTTGCGCAACGCGGTCGCCCTGGAGGCGCTCACGCCGGTCCTGCTTCACCTCAACAAACGATACGGCGCCAAGGCCGGCGTCCTCTTCGAAGGCGTCACCTGACGCCGGTCACGACTGCGCCAGCTCGGCGAGCAGGCGCACGGCCTCGATCTGCTGCGTCCCCACGATGAGCGTGCCGATCGGCAGCTGCTTCCACGCGGCGAAGCGTTCGCGGATGCGTTCGGCTGGGCCCACGAGGTGGAGCGCGTCCACGAGCGCATCCGGAACGGCGGCGATGGCCTCCTCGCGCTTGCCGGCGAGGAACAGGTTCTGGATCTGGATGGCCTCGGCCTCGTAGCCCACGCGGCGGATGTACGCGTTGTAGAAGTTCTTGTCCTTCGCCCCCATCCCCCCGATGTAGAGGGCGAGGCTCATCTTCAGCGGCATCCGGCAGGCCTCGAGATCGGAGCCGAGGATGCAGGCGATGGTCGGTGCCACGTCGAACGTCTTCAGGCTCTTGCTCATGCCGGCCTTGGCGAATCCCGCGTCGAGGTGCG
>DATBQU010000224.1:0-10407 GCA_036560665.1 Polyangiaceae bacterium | reverse complement strand
GATGAGCTCGTGCGCGATCGCCCGGGCATCGCCGAAGCGCGCGCCCATGCCGCTCGAGGCGTCGATCGAGACCAGCCACGCCGTCCCCACGCCGGGCTGGTTCTGCGCCTTGCCCCACTGCGTTTTGTCGACGAACTTGGTCAGCGTGTCCTCGCCGGACACCTTCACCAGCAGGTGCGCGTTCGCCTCGGGGAACGGGAACGGATCCCACAGCGCGCCCGGCTTCTCGAGCTGTTCGCTCCAGCAGCTCAGCGTGCCGGCTCCGGTCACGCCGGCGCACGGCTGCAGGACGTCGGATACGCGCTTGAACTGGACGACCTCGATGACCGTGGTGAGCAGCGGTTTTCCGCCGCTCACCCCGGCGCGCGGATCGATCCGCAGGATGTGCGCTTCGGGTGCAGCCTCGGCGCTCCCCGCCAGCGTGAGGGTGAGCGCGGCGAGCACGAACGCGAAGAAGAGCGACAGTCGTCGGACCATCTCGACGGGACCTCGTCGGTTGCGAAGCGTCAGTGAGCGTGCTGGTTCAGACGCGGCCGATCACCTTGACGATGGTCGTGAATCCGCCGAACCGCAGGCGGTCCCCGTCGCGAAGCTCGCGGCGTCCGTTGAATCCGATGTGCTCGTCGTTGACGAACGTTCCGTTGGTCGACCCCGTGTCCTCGACGGAGACCGAGCTGCTCTGCGCGTCGACCACGACCGCCGCGTGTCGCGACGAGATCGTTGGATCTTGGAGCGAGATGTCGATCCCGTCGTTGGCGGTGAGGCGTCCAACGGTGAGGCGGCCGCCCGTAAGCGGCCAGAAGTCGCCGGCCGGGTTGCTGCCGTAGGCCACCAGGAAGCCGCGGACGATCTTCGGAGGAGCGTGGTCGCGCGCCGTGTCGTTGCCGGGTGGGAAACCGGGCTGGGGGCCGGGTGGCGGGCCGGGCGGCGGGCCGAAGCCCGGGGCGGGGGCAGGAGGAGCGCCGAACCCCTGTTGCATCGGCGGGGCGTAGCCCTGCTGCGCAGGAGGAGCCCCGAATGCAGGCGCGGGCTGAGGGGGAGCGCCGAACGCCTGGGGCGGGGGAGCGCCGAAGCCCTGCTGAGGCGGGGGAGCGCCGAACGCCGGAGCCGGCGGAGGGGGGGGGGCCCCGTACGCCGGAGCGGGCGGAGGAGCGCCAAAACCCTGCGGCGGCCCCGGCGGCGCGCCGAACCCCTGGGGAGGGCCGCCGTACTGGTCGTTCGAGAACTGCATCTGCTCGAGAGCGATGGGGTGCCCCTGGGCGCAGTAGCTGGCGCCGGGGGCGATCTCGTGTCCCATCTGGCAGCGGGCGGGCCCGGGTTGACCCGGCGCTGCGAACGCGGGCGCGGGCGGCCCTCCGAACCCGCCGGGTGCGGGTGGCGGCGCACCGAAGGCCGGAGGCGGCGGCGCAGGTGCCCCGTAAGCGGGCGCGCCCGGGGCGGCGCCCCGTTCCGCGCTGGCTTGCGCGATCGGGGTGCCGCAGACGTTGCAGAACTTGTCGCTCGGTTTGGCCACGGTGCCGCATTGCGGGCATGCGCTCATGGTTCGCCCTTTTGTCGCCTTTCGTGCGCCGGTCCCATCGGGGAGCGTGGCGCGCACGGGAGAGCATATCGAAGTCGCGCGCAAAAGTGCGAGCGACGATGCGGGTTTTCAGGCGCCGTGCCCCACGCGCCCTACGTCTGCCGCCGCAACCGTGGCGGCGCGCACCACTTCCCGCACCGGGACGCCGTGCGCCTTCGCCGCGGCGGCACAGGCGTCGAACTCCGGTTTCATCTGGGGAGGGCCGAACGGGCCCTCGGCCACCTTCACTGGAATGAGGCCGTAGGGCGTGTCGACCTCGACCGTCCGCCGCGGGCGCTCGGCGCGCGCAACTTCGTAGCGCCGTACCCCCAAGCTGGTCGTCTCCGTCAGCATGGCGTGGGCCACCGCGTCGGCGCGCTCGAGCGGGGCCAGGGCGGAGAGCGTCAGCGCCGGCCGCCCCTTCTTCATCGTGATCGGCGTGGCCCATGCGTCGACGGCGCCTGCGCAGAGCAGCGCCTCGATCCAGCTCGCCGCGAGCTCTCCGGTCGCGTCGTCGATGTTCGCCTCGAGCACGGCATGAGACGTACCCTGTCGTCCCGCGCTACTGGTCGCGGTGGATGGTGCGCCGAGCACGGCCCGAAGGACGTTGGGCCGGTCGGAGAGGTTCGCGCTGCCTGCCCCCCACCCGACGCGCTCCGGTGCTATCGCGGGCCAGCGGTGCGACCCGCTGGCGTGGGCGCCGACGATCGCGGCGCCAGTCGGCGTCACGAACTCGAAGTCGAGCCCGCCGTCGTACGTCACGAGCCCGGCGAGGCACTCGACCGTGGCCGGCGCCGGAAGCGGGAGCGTCCCGTGTGCTGCCTTCACGAACCCTCGTCCCATGGGCAGCGGCGACACGATCAGCTCCGCGCCGAGGTAGTCCAGCGCCGCCGCGCTGCCGACCACGTCCGCGATGGCGTCGATCGCTCCGACCTCGTGGAAGTGCACGTCGTCGAGGGGCGAGCGGTGGACCTTCGCCTCGGCGAGCGCCAGTCGTCGGAACGTCCCGTGGGCACGCGCCTTCACCCCGTCGGCCAGGGGAGCCGCGTCGAGCATCGCGCGGATGGTCGCGTACGTTCTCGTCGGCTGCGCGTCGTCGACGTGCACCTCGAACGAGGCGGCGACGATACCGCTGCGGACGCGCGTCCCGAAATGCAGATGAAAGCCGGTGAGGGGAAGCACGGCTATGGCATCGGCCAGGAGGCGCCTGGGCACGCCGAGATCGACCAGCGCCGAGATGATCATGTCGCCCGCCAGCCCGCTCGGCGCGTCGAGGAACAACACCTTCCCCGCCCCCGCCCCCCTCTCCAGCTCCTCCCGCCCCTCCTCCCGCTCGTGCTCGCGCTCGCGCTCGTGCTCGTGCGGGTGCTCGTGCTCGTGCGGGTGCGCGTGGTCGTGCCCGTCCTCGTGCCCCATCGCCCCCTCTAGTAGCGCTCTCGCGCCCGCAGGATCCTCGCCGCCGCGTACGCCGCACCGAAGCCGTTGTCGATGTTGCACACCACCACGCCCGACGCGCAGCTCGAAAGCATCCCGGCCAGCGCCGCCAGCCCGCCGAAGCTCACGCCGTACCCGATCGACGTGGGCACCGCGATGACCGGCCCGGAAACGATGCCTCCCACCACGCTCGGCAGGGCACCCTCCATCCCGGCGACCACGATGGTGACGCTGGTCCGCTCGAACACCTCGCGCTTGTGGAGCAGACGATGGATGCCGGCCACCCCCACGTCGTAGACCCGCTCCACCCTCGCCCCCAGCATGCGCAGCGTCTCCGCGCACTCCTCGGCCACCGGCAGATCCCCCGTGCCGGCGCTGACGAGCGCCACGGGCCGCGTCCCGAGCGCCGCGATCGGCGCCTGCTCCAGAGTCCCCGTCCGCGCGAGCTCCGAGTACTTCAGCCCGGCGACGGTGGCTGCAACCTCCTTCGCCTTGTCGCTCTCGAGCCGCGTCACCAGCACGTTTTGTCCCGTGCGCGCGAGCTCCTGCGCGATGCCGGCGATCTGCGCCGCCGTCTTCCCCACCCCGAAGATCACCTCCGGCGCCCCCTGCCGCAACGCGCGGTGGTGATCGACTGACGCGTACCCCAGGTCCGCGTAGGGCAGGTCCCGGAGCTCGGCCACGGCGTCGTCCACGCTCGTCGCACCGCGCTGCACGCCCTCCAGAAGCTCGCGGACACGCTTGGGATCCATCCTGGGAGGGGCGAGCGTAGCACCCGCCGATGGGCCGTCGACGGCGCGCCCTGGCCCCTGTACCCTCGCGTTCGCCATGCACCGAGCCCTTTCCATCTCCGGCCTCACCATCGTCCTCCCGCTCCTCTTGCCGATCGCCGCCATCGCCTGCGGCGGAGGGCAGAGCTCCACCAACGTGCCGCCCAACCCCTCCGGCACCGGCACGTGGAACAACACGATGCCTCCGCCTCCTCCGCCGACCACCGGGACCTCGACCCTGCCGCCTCCTCCTCCGCCTACCAACACGGGCACCCTCCCCCCGCCTCCTCCGGCCGGGAACGGCTCGACGGCGACGCCCCTCGACCCCAACGCGGCGGGTGCGGCCGGGCTGGCGCTGATGGCGATGGCGGCAACGGACGCGCCGGGCATGGCCAAGGAGGGCGCTCCCATGGCGGGCACCTTCCAGGACGGGCAGACGCTGGCTCAGCCGATCACCATCCAGCCAGGCAAGTGCTACACGTTCATCGCGGCCGGCGTGGGGCCGCAGCAGCTCGAGATCCAGCTGGTGGCGACGACGCCCTTCCCGGGCCTGGCGCCGATGATGGGCGATCAGACGGGCGCGGGCGGCAAGGTCGTGCTCGGCCCCGGGGCCAAGTGCATCAAGCTCGCCCTCATCCCCGTCCCGGTGCCGGCGCAGTGGGTCATCAAGGCCACCAAGGGCGGCGGCGTCGTCGCGGGGCAGGCGTACTCGAAGTAAGCCCGCGCGATGCCCATCGCCTTCGCCCCCTTCGTCGCGCTCGCGCTCGGCGCCGTGCTCGCGTGGATCGCGGCGCCCGAGCTTGCTCGCGTCGACGGGCCCATCGTGGCGTCACGGCCTTTTGCGGTCGTCGCCGCGTTCGCGGGGCTGGTGTGGGTCCCTGCCGTCGGGTACTTCCTCGTCTTTCACGGCGACTGGTCGTACCTCTATTTCGTCCCCTGGCAGCGCGTGCCCAGCGCGATCGACCTCGGCCTGGCCCTCCTCGCGGGGGCGGCGGTGCTGGGGGGCTTCTGGCTCACCGTCAAACCGGTGCGCAAGCGGCGTTCCGGGCCCGTCGTCGCCATGGTGGTCGCGCCCGGCGTGCTCGCCATGGTCGGGGTCATGCTCGCCGCGCGTCGCCTCGCCGTAAGCGGCACCTATGCGCAGTTCCACGGTGACTTCGGGACCGAGCCCATCGGGGCGAGCGCGCTGGGCAAGGGTGTGCTGCTCATGGCTGTCGTGTTGACGCTCGGCGTCGCCTGGACGGTGCGCGCCTTGCTTCACATGGCGGCAGAAGCGCGCAGTTGACGCTCCGCGCTCTGCTAGCATCGTGCGTATGTGGGTGAGAGGCGCGGCGATCCGCCCCGTGCCGAGGTTTGCCGTCGTCGGCGCCTCGACGCTCGATCAGATCGAGCGCGAGCTGGCCGACGATTCACCCCGCGCCCGCGAGGAGCTGGACGGCGCATTCGCGCGCTTCGAGTCCACCCAGCCTCACCTGGCCGACACCATCTCGCAGGTGCTCTCCAAGCCGCTCGACGAGACGGCGCTGGCCCTCGGCTATTTCCTTTCCATCTCGATCTGGCTCTCTTTCGAGCGGACCTTCGGCGACAGCCGCTTGCGCGAGGTGTCGCCCGACGCGCTCCAGGCGACCGAGCAGGCCATCGAGCTCGAGGAAGAGCTCCGGGCCGCGCACGGCGACGAGCCCCTCGATCTCGACGACGTGGTGTCGCTCGAGCAGCCGAACGTCCTGGCGTTCGTGCACGAGCACGTCGACGCGGCGCTCGAGCCGCCCACGCCCGCCGAGGGGGTCGAGGCGCCGGAGCCGCGCGAGGTCGACGTGGACGACGTCCACGGCGTCTACCGCGCCATCGTGCTCCTCACACTCTGCCTCTCGCACGCCGTCGTCCCCGTCGACGGCGCGGCGCGAGGGCGCGACGAGCTGATGGCTTGACCGCGGGCGGAGCGCCGGGGCACGGTCGCCCCGATGAAGACCGAAGCCGTCGTCCTGCGCGCCCACGGCGGGCCCGAGGTGCTCGTCCGCGAGACCATCGATCTGCCTGAGCCGGGGCCGCGCGAGGTGCGTGTGCGGGTGCGCGCCGTCGCCATCAACCACCTCGACATGTGGGTCCGCCGCGGGCTCCCCAACTTGAAGCTCGAGTACCCGCATCGCCTGGGCGCCGACATCGTCGGCGAGGTCGACGCGCTCGGGCCCGGCGTCCACGGCCCCTTCAAGCCGGGGGACCGGGTGGTGGTGAACCCCGGCGTCTCTTGCGGGGTGTGCGACCGCTGCCTCTCGGGGCAGGACAACCTGTGCCGCCAGTACGCCATCCTCGGCGAGCACACCCAGGGCGGGTACGCGCGCCATGCCGTCGTGCCCGACGCGAACCTGCTGCCGTACCCGGGCGACCTGCCGTTCAATCAGGTCGCCGCGGTGCCGCTGGTATTTCTCACCGCGTGGCAGATGGTGGTGGAGAAGGCGCGCGTCCGCCCGGGGCAGACCGTGCTCGTGCAGGCCGCCGGCAGCGGCGTCTCCAGCGCCGCCATCCAGATCGCCAGGCTCCACGGCGCGCGGGTCATCGCCACCACCAGCACCGACGCCAAGGCCGACCGCGCGCGCGCCCTCGGAGCCGACGAGGTCATCAACTACGTGACGCAGGACTTCGTGGCCGAGGTGAAGAAGCTCACCGGCAAGCGCGGCGCGGACGCCGTGATCGAGCACGTCGGCGGGGAGGTGATGACCAAGAGCGTCCTCGCCGTCGCCGCCGGCGGCCGCATCGTCACCTGCGGCGCCACCGCCGGCTTCGAGCCCAAGATCGACCTGCGCCACGTCTTCTTCCGTCAGGTCGAGATCCTCGGGTCCACCATGGGCTCCAAGGGCGCGCTCTTCCCGATTCTCGAGCACGTGAAGGCCGGGAGGCTGAAGCCCGTGGTCGATCGTGTCCTGCCGCTCTGGGAGGCTGCGCAGGGCCACCGCGCCCTCGAGTCGCGCGAGGTGTTCGGCAAGATCGTCCTCGAGGTGGACTGAGGTCTCGTGCTCCCGCTCACGCGCTCCGCGGTCCGCTCGGCGGTGGTCGCCTCAGTCGCCATCGCGCTGGTCGGCATCGTCGCCGGCGCTGTGCGTCTGCTGCCGTGGCTGCTGGACCCCGCCGTCCCCTGGCGCGTGGCCGCGCCGTTCGCGCGCGGGCTGGCCGCCGTCGCGTTCGAGGCGGCGCTGCTCGTCGGGTGGCCGGTGGGCTGGGCGCTGGCGTGCTTCCGCTCGGTCGAGAGCGGCGAGGCGCGCGTATTGGTCTCGCTGGGCGAGCACCCCGCCGCGACCGTGAGGCGCCTCGGACCGCAAGGGGCAATGCTCGCGCTCGCGCTCGCCGCGGTAGCGCTGGTGTACGGCAGCGACGCCCGCGCTCCGGGCCGCGTGGCCACCGAGCTCGTCGCCCAGGCGCGCGCCTCGTGCGCTCGCGCCAGCGCGCCAACCACGTATTCCATCCCCTTCACCGAGATGACCTGGCTCTGCGCCCCCGGTCGCGAGCCGCGCCTGGTAGGCGCCGCACCCTCCATGGGAGGCGCCGTGCTCACCGCCCGCGACGCGCGCATTGCGGGCGACTTCCGTGCGCTCGAGCTCGACGACGCACGAGTGCTCCTGGCCGGCACGCCGCCCGTCGCAGTCCACGCCAGCACGCTCTCGCTTCACGGCATGGCGCCCTGGGCGCAGGCCTCGACGCTACCGGCCACACTGCGCGCCGTGCTGCTCGCCGTCACCGCATGGGCGGTGGCGTCGCTCGCGGCGTGGTCGGTGCTGCGCCGCTCGGTCCGCACGCGCCTCGGCGCCATCCTCGTGGGCGCCGCGGGTCCGCTCGCTGCGCTGGGACTGCTGCGCTTGCTCGAGCGCGCGGACGCGCGTCCGGCTCTCTTCGCGCTGTTGCCGCCGGTCGCGTGCGCATGCTGCCTCGCGATGGCCGCGCTGCTCTCGCGCTTGCGATACAGTGGTCGCGCTGCTAGCACGTGGATCAAGGTCTGAACCATGGGCAACATCGGCGTCACGGAGATCCTGCTCATCGCGCTCGTCGCGCTGCTGCTCTTTGGCGCCGGTCGCATCGCCGACATCGGCAAGGGCCTCGGCCAGGGCATCAAGAACTTCAAGCAGGGCATCAAGGAAGCGGAAGACCTCGACGCCGACAAGAAGGCCGACGACAAGGCCCTGCCCGAGAAGACCGACAAGGACGCGAAGGCCAAGGAAGCCTGACGTCGGGGGACGTCCCCCGAGCGCGCGGAGCTTCTGTTTCCGCTCTGTTTCGTGGCGCGAGGCCGACGGCTGTGCGCTGAACGACCGGCAAAAGGGTGCTAGAGGGGTGGCGTGCCCCGACAACTCGCCACACGGTTGAACGCCGTCGCGCCGAGCGTCACGCTCGCGATGAACGCGCGCGCGATGGAGCTGAAGGCACGCGGCGTCGACGTGTTCGCGTTCGGCGTCGGCGAGCCCGACTTCGAGCCGCCGCAGGCGGTGCTCGACGCCGCCAAGAAGGCCATCGACGCCGGCTGCTCGAAGTACACCGCCGTCACCGGCATCCCGCCGCTCAAGGAGGCCATCTGCGACTTCACCCAGAAGACGCGGGGATGGCGGCCGGAGCCGAAGAACGTCTGCGTGACTGTGGGCGCCAAGCACGCGCTCTTCAACCTGGCCCTCGCGCTCTACGAGCCGGGCGACGAGGTGGTCATCCCCAAGCCGTACTGGGTGAGCTACCCCGAGCAGGTGCGCATGATGGGCGCCACGCCCGTGCTGGTCGACACGCGCGAGGAAGAGGGCTGGAAGGTGTCGCCGGGGAAGCTCGAGGCCGCCCTCGGGCCACGCACCAAGGCCGTCATCCTGTGCACCCCCTCCAACCCCACCGGCGCCGCGTACACGGAGGACGAGACGCGCGCGCTGCTCGACGTCGTCCGCCGGCACGACTGCTGGCTGGTGGTCGACGAGATCTACGCCGAGCTCGTCTACGAAGGGTTCCGCTTCGTGTCGGCCGCCAGGCTCGCGCCCGACCTTCATGACCGCCTGGTGATCGTCGACGGCGTGTCGAAGACCTTTGCCATGACCGGCTGGCGCATCGGCTGGGCGCTGGCCCCGCCTGCGCTCATCAAGGCGCTCGACCTCGTGCAGGGTCAGAGCACGACCAACGCCGCCGCCGTCGCTCAGCAGGCGGCCCTCGCCGCCATGCGTTCGCCCATCGAGGACTTCGCGCGCATCCGCGCCATGTTCGAGAGGCGTCGTGACGCGATGGTGTCGGGGCTCGAGTCGGTGCCGGGTGTGCGCTGCCGCAAGCCCGAGGGCGCGTTCTACGCCTTCGCCGACGTGCGCGGCCTCTTCGGCCTCGACTGGGGCAGCAAGGCCATCGAGACCGACGAGGACGTGGCCTTCTGGTTGCTCGATCGCGCGCACGTCGCCGCCGTCCCGGGCAGCGGCTTCGGCGCCCCGGGGTACCTGCGCGTGAGCTACGCCGCGAGCGAGGAGCGCATCGCCGCCGGCGTCGCCGCCATCCGGCAGGTGGTCGACCAGGCGTGGCGCGCCGACCGCACCGGGCGCACCAAGGTCCGCTGATGCGAAGCGTGACGGCGGTCGCCTGCGTCCTGGCCGCGGCGCTCCTCGCGTGCGGCGGTGCGGTGGCCTCCGATCCTGCGGCCGACGGGGGCGCCCCGCCGGAGATCCCGGCCTTCGGCGACGGCGGCGTCACGGCGCTGCCGCCCGCCGTGTGCACGCCATGCCCCGACGACGGCAAGTGCGGCCCTCAGGTCGGTTGCTTCGCGCGGGGCAGCGGCGCGGGCACGTGCGAGCCCGGATGCTCCAAGGACGGCTTCTGCACGCCCGACCGGACGTGCGCGTGGGTGAAGGATCTCGCCGGTCAGGCGTGGCGGGCGTGCGTCCCGAAGAACGACACGTGCGCGCCGATTGCCCTGCCTCACGCGGGCAGGTGGTAGAGCATCGCGTAGACGACCACGCCCGTCACCGACACGTAGAGCCACACCGGGAACGTCCAGCGCGCCACCCTGCGGTGCCGCTCGAAGCGCTTGCGGAAGGCGAAGATGAGCGCGGTGACGACGAGCGGCACGACGCACATGGCGAGGACCATGTGCGTACCGAGGATGGCGAGGTACGCCCAGTGTACCCAGCCCTGGTGCGGGTCGGCATGCGTGCCTGTCAGCGCCACGCGCGTGAGGTACGAGCAGAGAAAGAGCGCCGAGACGGCGAACGCCGTCAGCATGAGCGCGCGGTGCGTGCGCGTGCGGCGCCGCGCGATGGCGACGCGGCCGGAGAGAAGCAGCACGGCGGCGGTGCCGTTCAGCGTGGCGTTGACCGCCGCGAGCACGTCGCCCATCTCGGCGTGGGTCATCATCGCTTCTCCTGGTCGAGGCGGCTCGCGTCGTCGACGAGGCGACGGAAATCCTGCGCCTCCTCGGTGGGGTAGTAGCCGCGTACGGCCCCGACGCGGTCGACCAGCACGAACCAGTCGCCGTGGGTCACGTCGTAGTCGTTCGCTCCTGTGGCCACCTTGGCCGCGGAGACCTTGAAGCCGAGGACGACGGCGTTGGTCACGTCGTTGACCGGGCCGGTGACGAAGGTCCACCGCGCGAGGTCCGCGTGGGCCTTGGCGGCGTACTCGGAGAGCACCGCCGGTGTGTCGTTGTCG
>DATBQU010000223.1:0-5021 GCA_036560665.1 Polyangiaceae bacterium | reverse complement strand
GGCAGCGGCCGGTGCAGCAGGTCGAAGACAACCGTCGGCCCGGTTCCCGTCGGCGTCGCGCGCAGCCCCTGCGGGACGGTGTCGACGGCGCACGCGGCCAGCGCGACGCAGGCGACGAGCGTCACCAGCGGGGGGAAGGCGCGACTCACGCGCGCGAGTGTACCGCTTTCAGCGCTCGACGGGGACGCGCCAGATGTCGCGCGCGTACCCGCGGATGGTCTCGTCGCTCGAGAAGCGCCCCATGGCCGCCACGTTCCGCAGCGCCATCGCCGACCACCGCTCGGGATCGAGGAACGCCGCCTCGACGTCGCGCTGGGCCGCGGCGTAGGCGGGGTAGTCGGCCAGGACGAAGAACGGATCACGCGTGAGCAGCGCGTCGAGCACCGGACGGTGGCGCCCCGCGTCGCCACCGGAGTAGGCGCCGCTGGCGATGGCCTCGAACACGTCGCCCAGGCTGCGGTCGGCGGCGAGCGCGGCGCGCGGATCGTAACCGGCGCGACGGCGAGCCTCGACCTGCTCGTCGGTCATCCCGAAGACGAAGATGTTCGCGTCGCCGACGGCCTCCTTGATCTCCACGTTGGCGCCGTCCAGCGTCCCGATGGTCAGCGCCCCGTTGAGCGACAGCTTCATGTTCCCCGTGCCGGACGCCTCGGTCCCCGCGGTCGAGACCTGCTCGGACAGATCGGCGGCGGGGATGACGAGCTCCGCCAGCGTCACCGAGTAGTTGGGCAGGAAGACGAGCTCGATGCGGTCGCGCGTGCTCGCGTCGCGCTGGAGCGTGGCCGAGACGTCGCAGGCCAGGCGGATGATGCGCTTGGCCATGTCGTAACCGGGCGCCGCCTTGCCCGCCAGCAGCACGACGCGCGGGACGCGCTTCTCTCCGCGCGATGCGAGCTGGTGCAGGTGCACCGCGTGCAGGATGGGCAAGAGCTGCCGCTTGTACTCGTGGATGCGCTTGACCTGGACGTCGAAGAGCGCGTCGGGCGAGAGGCGCACGCCCATCGTCCGCTCGACGTACGCGGCGAGACGCTCCTTGTTCGCGCGCTTGGCGGCCCGGAAGGCGGCGCGCGTGGCCGGCTCCTCCGCGGCCGGCGCCAGCTTCGCCAGCTGGGGCAGATCGACCACCCAGCCCTCGCCGATCTTCGAGGTCACCAGCTCCGACAGCGGCGCGTTGCACTTGCGCAGCCAGCGCCGGGGCGTCACACCGTTGGTCTGGTTGCCGAACTTGCGCGGCCACAGCTCGGCGAAGTCGCGGAACAGGCGCTCGCGAAGGATGCGGCTGTGCAGGGCGGACACGCCGTTGACGTGCGCGCTGCCCACGATGGCCAGGTGCGCCATGCGGATGCGCTGCTCGGGGCCCTCCTCGATCAGCGACATGCGCCGCACGCGCGCCTCGTCTCCCGGGAACCGCGCCCGCACCTCGTCGAGGAAGCGCCGGTTGATCTCGAAGACGATCTGCAGGTGCCGCGGCAGGACGCGCCCGAAGAGCGCCACCGACCACTGCTCGAGCGCCTCGGGCAGCACGGTGTGGTTCGTGTAGGCGAAGGCGCGCGTGGTGATGGCCCAGGCGTCGTCCCAGGACAGAGCGCTGTCGTCGACCAGCAGCCGCATCATCTCGGCCACGGCCACCGCCGGGTGGGTGTCGTTGAGCTGGAAGACGGCCGCCTCGTGGAGGTTGCGCACCGACGGCCAGCGCGCGAGGTGGCGGCGGATCGCGTCCTGCAGCGTGGCCGAGACGAAGAAGTACTCCTGGCGGAGGCGAAGCTCGCGCCCCACCGCGACCTGATCGTTGGGGTAGAGCACCCGCGAGAGGTTCTCGGTCGCCGTCTTGTCGTGGATCGACGCGACGTAGTCGCCGCGGTTGAACGTCGACAGGTCGAACTCGCGCGTCGCCTTGGCCGACCAGAGGCGGAGCGAGTTGACCACGTCGTTGCGGTAGCCCGGCACGGGCGTGTCGTAGGCCATGGCCATTACGTTCTCGGTGTCCACCCACCGGAACACCTGCCGCCCGCCCTCGGTCTCGACCTCCACCCGTCCGGCGAAGCGCACCATGAAGATGCGCTCGGGCCGCGCCACCTCCCAGGGGTTGGGGTAGCGCAGCCAGTTGTCCGGCTGCTCGACCTGCGCCCCGTCGACGATGCACTGTCGGAAGATGCCGTACTCGTAGCGGATGCCGTAGCCGACGGCGGGGATCCCCAGCGTCGCCATCGAGTCCATGAAGCAGGCCGCCAGCCGGCCCAGGCCGCCGTTGCCCAGGCCCGCGTCGTCCTCGTACCGCGCGATCTCGGACAGATCGATGCCGAGGTCGGCCAGCGCGCCGCGCGCCTCGGCGGCGATGCCGAGGTTGAGCATCGCGTCGTCGAGCAGCCGGCCGATGAGGTACTCGAGCGACAGGTAGTAGACGCGCCGGTCGGCCGCGCGGAACGTTCGCTGCTGGGTCTTGTTCCAGCGGTCGGCGATGCGATCGCGCACCGACAGGGCGATGGCGCGGTAGAAATCGCGCGGGGTGACGGAGTACTCGTCCTTGGCCACGGTGTACTCGACGTGCGAGGCGAACGAGCGCTCGATCGCCGCTCGATCCATGGCGAGGTCGCTGGCGGTGAGGTAGCTGCGGTCGGTCATGGCGTTGGGGGCGGCAGAGTGCCCAAAAGCGCTGGACCAGGCAACGGTGGCCGAGGATCGCGTATCCTCGCCGCCACCATGAATGCCCGCCGTTTCGCGCCAACGCTCCTCGCGCTTTTCGCCGCCCTGGCGTCGCTCGTCGCCCTGTCCTCGCTGCTCGCCGCCTGCGACCAGTCCGGTACCGAGGTCGCCTCGTCCGACGCAGCGGCGAGCGACGGCGTGGCCCCGGAGGCCGCCCCGCCCGAGGGCTCGACCGCGGACTCGGGCAGCGACGTGAAGGACGGGGGAGGCGACACCGCGACCGGGCCGGGCGACGCGGCCACGTTCGGCTTCATCGAGTTCAACCAGCTCCAGGGCGCGGGCGGGCAGTTCATCGCGGCCTTCTACGAGACCACCGCGCTCCCGCAGTCCGCCTGCACCACCACCGCCTCGGACGCGGGCTCCTGCCTGGTGACCACCTGCCCCAGCCAGGGCGCGACGGACGCGGGCGCGGTGTCGCTGGTGTCGGCCGGCACGCTGACCGTCACCGGGGGCGCCTTCGGCGACGCAGGCGTGAAGCTCGGCACCAACAACCTCGGCTCGTACCTCTACAACACCACCGGCCCCATGTTCGCGCCGGGTGACACGTTGACCGTGTCCGCCGCCGGCGGCACCGTGCCCGCCTTCCCCGCGCAGGCGCTGGTGGCGCCCGGCACCATCACCCTCACCGCGCCGCTGCCGTCGGACGCGGGCGACGCCGGCGCGATCGTGATCCCCACCGCGCAGCCGCTCGACGTGACGTGGACCGGGGGGCAGACCGGTGCGCGCGTGAACGTGACCCTCAGCGCCTTCTTCACGAGCGGCGCATCGGCGTCGACCTTCTGCTCCTGGGACGCGACGACCGGTCAGGGCACGGTCCCGGCCAGCGCCCTCGCGCCGCTCGCGTCCGGCACGCTCCAGGCCGGCGGCGTGGTGTCCTACCAGCAGGCGCCGACTTCGTTCGACGCCGGGCCGTGGACGGTCGCCCTGCGCGCCTACACCAACAACGCCAGCCCCGCGACCTTCCAGTAGGCGACGCCCCGCGCGGGCAGATCATGAGCGGCAAGCTCCGGATCGGCGTCCTCGGCGCGGCGCGCATCGTGCCGACCGCGCTCCTCGCGCCCGCCCGCGTGGTCGAGGATGTGGAAATCGCCAGCATCGCCGCGCGCGATCCGGAGCGCGCCCGCCGCTTCGCGCGCCGGCACGGCATCGCCGGCGTGGCCGAGAGCTACGAGGCGCTCGTCTCCGATCCGTCGCTCCACGCCATCTACAACCCGCTACCGAACACGCTCCACGCGCTCTGGTCGATCCGCGCGCTCGAAGCAGGCAAGCACCTGCTCTGTGAGAAGCCCTTCACGTCCAACGAGGCCGAGGCGCGCCTCGTCGCCGACGCGGCGAAGCGGTCCGGACGCGTGGCGATGGAGGCGTTCCACTGGCGCTACCACCCGCTCGCCGACCGCATGCGCGCCGTCGTGGCCAGCGGCGAGCTCGGGAGGGTGAAGCGCATCGAGAGGGCGATGTGCGTCCCGCTCCCGCTGCCCGGCAACATCCGCTACCGCCTCGAGCTCGGCGGAGGCGCGGCGATGGACACCGGCTGCTACGCCGTGTCGATGATGCGGCACCTGGCGTCCGCCGAGCCCCGCGTGGGACGTGTCGAAGTGCGGCTCTCGTCGCCAGACGTCGATCGCTGGATGCGGGCCGAGGTCGCCTTCGACGACGGCCGCACGGGGCGCGTCATCTGCTCGATCTTCTCGGCGACGCTCCTGTCGATCCGCGCGCGCGTCGAGGGCGAGGACGGCACGATGGACGTCTTGAACCCGATCGCCCCGCACGTCGTGACCAACCGCCTCACGCTGACGACGAAGAGCGGCCGCCGGAGCGAGAAGGTCCCCGGAGAGCCGACCTACACCGGGCAGCTCCGCGCCTTCGCCGGCGCCGTGCTGCGCGGAGAGCCCGTCCCCACCGACGCCGAGGACGCCGTGAAGAACATGCGCGTCATCGACGATCTGTACCGCGGGGCCGGGTTGCCGTTGCGGGGAACGTAGAGAGCACCGCCAGGGCGCCAAGGACGCCAGTGGAAAGGTGGATGGCCCTGCATCCTTCTCTTGGCGGCCCTGGCGCCCTGGCGGTTTTCCCGGCTCTCAGCGCCCGTTGCGACGCCGCCGGGTCACGACGGCGAGGCCGAGGACGAGAGCGCCGATGCCGGCGAGGTCGGAGGAGGAGCGACCCTGGGTGCTCACGGCGCAGCCACCGCTGCCGCCCGTGCCGGCGTCGCCGCCGTCGCCGCCCGCGTCGCCTCCCTGACCACCGCTGCTGCTGCCGCTGCTTCCGCCGCTGCTGCTGCCGCTGCTTCCGCCGCTGCTTCCGCCGCTGCTTCCGCC
>DATBQU010000222.1:0-2430 GCA_036560665.1 Polyangiaceae bacterium | reverse complement strand
GCTCCCTGCGTCGTCGCCGAAGGCGAGCGAGAAGCTCCCGTCGCCGACGAGGGCCTCGCAGCCGGACAGGCAGGCGAGCGCCACGCAGCCGGTCGCGACGAAGGCTCTCACCCGGCATCCGGCGCGTTCGCTCATGAGCGTCCGGCAGCGTCGTCAGGCAGGTTGCGTGCCGCGCAGGAGAAGGCGGGTTCCGCTCGATGCAGGGTACGCGGGTGCCACGAACGTGGCGTCTTGGACGCGGGCGCGGGCGCGGGCGCGGTCGCGGTCGCGGGCGCGGGGCGCGGGCGCGGGCGCGGGCGCGGGCGCGGCGGGCGCGGGCGCGGAAGGAGTGTGCGCCTTACGGCGTCGTGCACGTCCCGGGCGTGCCGCCGACGCGTATGGCCGCGCACGCTTCGGCCGGCGAGGCGCACGTCCCCTGGAGCGGTGCGCCGGCGTCGCCGTAGGTGCACTTCGCGGCGAGCTGGGCGCTCTGGCCGCCCTGGCACGAGCAGCACGTGGGAGCGCACTGGACGGGGTCGGTGCACGGGGTGCCGGGAGCGCCGTGCCCGACGAGCACGGACGGCTTCATCTCGCAGCCGTACTCCTCCCAGCCCGCGCCGCTGCCGTCGGACTGGAGCGACTCCGAGCCGGCGTAGCAGATCCCCAGGACGTCGCCGGTCTTGCGGCGGACGCAGTGGCTGCCGGGCGCGCAGTCGACGTCGCCGAGGCAGCGGTCGGGGATGCAGATCGCCCCCTTGTTCGCGAGCGCCCCGGTGTTGCACGTGGCGCTGCTCGGCTGCGAAGGGGGCGTGGGGCAGATGCCGTTGGCCGGGCACGGCGGCGCCGCGTAGCACGCCGGTCCCTGGCCCTGGTCCACGCAGATCGCGCTCGCGCCGCACCCGTCGTTGCCGTCGTCGGCGAGGTGGCACGTCGACGAGGTCGGCGCGAGGCAGTAGCCCTCGATGCAGGTCTCGCCGGAAGCGCAGGGGGCCGTGAATCCGCCGCACGTCGTGATGCCGCCGTCCCCGCCCTGCGCCGCGCCGGAGGGCGACGAGGAGCACGCCCAGACCGCGCAGACCACTAGCCACCCGCAGTTCGACCGCACGGCGCCCGTCTTGACCCGATCCGGCCCCCGGCGCCAGCACAATCCGCCCACCGGACGGTGTGCGCCGCGATGGTCACCGCCCCGACCACGGCCGGACCACCCGCTATTCCGTTGCCTCCGGCCCGCGGCCCTGGCCATGATGAGGTTGCTCCGCGATCATGGATCTCGCTCGAATGGACGGGGACCCGTTCGATCTCGTGGGCGACACGCTCGACGGGCAGTTCCGCGTCGACGAGTTCGCCGGCGAGGGCGATCTCAGCGTCGTCTACAAGGGGCACCACATCGGCGTCGACGCCACGGTGGCCATCAAGTGCCTGAACCTGCCGGCGACGCTCGATCAGGCGCTGGTCCGGCCGCTGGTGGAGACCTTTCGCGAGGCGAGCCGCCTGCACTACCGCCTGGCGCGCGGCAACATGAACATCGCCCAGAGCATCGCCGCGGGGCAGACCATCGCGCCGCGCACGGGGGCCAGCGTGCCTTACCTGGTGCGCGAATGGTTCGAGGGCGAGTCGCTGTCGTCGGAGCTCGCGCGGCGGCGCGCCGAGGGCAAGAAGGGCCGGAGCGTCGAGGAGACGATCGCGCTGCTGGAGCCGGCCGTCGACGGCATCGCCTTCGCGCACCGCCACGACGTGGCGCACCTGTCGCTCAGCCCGAGCAACCTCTTTCTGGCGAAGAGCGACGACGGGCAATCGCTCAAGGTGCTCGACTTCGGCGTGGCCCACGCGATGAACGAGCTCCAGGCGGATCTGCCGCACGACTCGCGCCCGCCGGAGGGGCTGCGCGTGCTCTTTCCGTCCTACGCCGCCCCCGAGCAGCTCGACCGGTCCGTGGGCGACGTCGGCCCGTGGACGGACGTCTACGCGATGGCGCTGGTGGTGATGGAGGTGCTGTCCGATCGCATCGTGATGGAAGGGCACGAGACGGGCGCGCTGGTGGACCGCGCGCTCGACATGAAGAGGCGGCCGACCCCGCAGGTGCACGGGTTGAAGCTGGCGCGCAACCTCGATCTGGTGCTCTCCCGCGCCGTCTCACGCGCGCCGGAGAAGCGGCAACCGGACGCGGGCGCGTTCTGGAAGGACGTGAAGAGCGCAGCGCACGGCACGACGTCGCGCGCGATGCCGGCCGCCCGCGCGCGCTCGCACACGCTCATGGGCGTCGCGCCGGCGACGGAGATCGCGGCGGTGGCAGCGACGGTGACGGTACCGGGGCCCGTGACCGCGACCGCCCCCCCGCCGCCCGCGACCGTGACCGTGCCCCCGACCGCGCCCGCGCCCGCGCCCGCGCCCGCACCCGCGCCCGCGCCCGCGCCCGCGCCCGCGACCGCGCCCGCGACCGCACCCGCCCCC
>DATBQU010000221.1:0-11049 GCA_036560665.1 Polyangiaceae bacterium | reverse complement strand
CAGACCGTCTACGCGCGCCACGACGGCGCGGTCGCCGCCCCCACCGCCGGCCTCCACCTCACGAACGCGATGCTGGGCCGGCTCGCCGTCCGGGGTTGCGACGTCGCCAGCATCACGCTCCACGTCGGCCTGGGGACCTTCCAGCCGGTCACCGTCGACGATCTCGATCAGCACCCGATGCACTCCGAGCGCTACGTGGTCTCGCAGTCGACCGCCGACGCCGTCGCGCGGGCGCGGGCGCGCGGCGCGCCGGTGGTGGCGGTCGGCACCACGACGGTGCGCGCGCTGGAGAGCGCCGCCGATCCCGCGCGCCCGGGCCACATCCTGCCGTCGAGCGGCGACACGCGGCTTCTGGTGCAGCCCGGGTACGACTGGCGGGTGGTCGACGCGCTGATGACCAACTTCCACCTGCCGCGCTCGACCCTGCTGGCGCTCGTCTGCGCCTTCGCGGGCACCGAGCGCGTGCTCGACGCCTACCGCGCCGCCGTCGTCGATCGCTACCGCTTCTTCTCGTACGGCGACGCGATGCTCCTGGGGAGGAGCGGTTGACGCCGCGGGCGACGGGCTTCTCGTTCCGCACCACGGCGCGCGACGGACAGGCACGGCGGGCGATCCTGACCACGCCGCACGGCGACGTCGAGACGCCCACCTTCATGCCCGTGGGCACGCAGGGCAGCGTCAAGACGCTGGCGCCCGACGAGGTGGCGTCGACGGGCGCGCGCGTGGTGCTGGGGAACACCTACCACCTGATGCTGCGCCCCGGCGCCGAGACCATCGCCCGCCTGGGCGGCCTCCACGCCTTCACCCGCTGGCCGCACGCGATGCTCACCGACTCCGGCGGCTTCCAGGCCTACTCGCTGTCCGTCGGCGGCGGCGGGCCGGCGCTGGTGGGCGCCGCGGAGGACGGGTTCACCTTCAAGTCCCACCTGGACGGGTCCACGCACCTGCTGACGCCCGAGGAGGCGGTGCGCGTGCAGGCGCTCCTCGGCGCCGACATCCAGATGCAGCTCGACGTGTGCCCGCCGGGCGACGCGCCCCGGCCCGTGGTCGAGGCGGCGGTGGCGCGGACGACGCGCTGGGCGAAGCGCGCCCTCGCGGCGGCACGCCCGGAGGGGCAGGCGCTCTTCGGCATCGTGCAGGGAGGCTGCTTCGCCGATCTGCGCCGCGCGCACGCCGAGGAGCTCGGCGCGCTCGCCTTCGACGGCCTCGCGCTGGGGGGCTTCTCCGTGGGCGAGCCCATCGAGAAGATGCACGAGATGCTGCTCGAGGCCGCCCCCGCGCTCGACGCCGGGCGGCCGCGTTACCTCATGGGCGTGGGGACGCCGCGCGATCTGGTGATCGCCATCGGCGCGGGCGTCGACATGTTCGACTGCGTGCTGCCGACGCGCAACGCGCGCAACGGCCAGGCGCTCACCCGCTCCGGCCGCGTCGTGGTCAAGCAGGCGCGGTGGCGCGACGACCCGCGCCCCATCGACGAGAGGTGCGCGTGCGCGTGCTGCTCCGGCGGCTACTCGCGCGCGTACCTGCGCCACCTCTACCTGGCGGGCGAGATCCTCTGCCTGCGGCTGCTCTCGCTCCACAACCTGCACTGGTACGGCGAGCTCGTCGCCGCCGCGCGGGACGCCATCTCGCGCGGGATCTACGCGGCGTGGGCGCGCGAGACGATCTCCGCCATGGAAGCGGAGGGCGGGTCAGCGTAACCTTGCAGCAAGGAGTGATCCGGCGCACGAATGTCCAGCGACGATAAGCGGCCGCTCGGCAAGATCCTGCTCCAGCGCAAGCTCGTCTCGCAGCAGGAGCTCGAGGCCGCGCTGAGGGCGCAGAAGCGCTCCAGCACCCCGGCGCCGCTCGCCTCCGTCCTCGTGGAAGAGGGAACGGTCGACGAGATCGAGGCGCTCCGCGCGCTCTCGGAGCAGCACGGCGTGCCCGGGATCGACCTCACCCAGGTGGCGATCGTGCTCGACCACCTCGACGTCGTGCCCCGCGAGGTGGCCGAGACCCATCGCATCCTGCCCGTGCTGATGCGGGGCGACCGCATCTTCCTGGCCATGGCCGACCCGCACGACAAGCGGGTGGTCGACGAGCTCGAGTTCGTCACCGGCAAGAAGGTCTACCCGTACATCGCCGTGCACTCGACGCTGACGCGGGCGATCGAGGCGGCCTACGAGGCCAAGGCGCGCGGGGAGAAGCACTACCTCGGACCGCGCGTCCCGGCCGAGACGCTCCGTCAGCTCGGGCTGTCGGCGCCGGCCGCGACGGCATCGGCACCCGCCGCACCGGCGACGCCGGTCGCGCCCGCGCCGGGCCCGGCGACGGCGGCTGCTCCCGGGCCTCCCCGACCCGCCGCCGCGGCTACTGGCACGGGCACGGGCGCGGCAAAGCCCGGCGCGCCGCCGCCCCCGCCGCGGGCCGCGCCGCCGAGGCCCGGCGCCGCCGCTGCACCGCCGCTGCCGCCGATGCGCCCCAAGCTCCCGACGTCGCCGACCAAGGAGTCCGTCATCCTCGACGAGGCGGTGGAGACGTCGTCGCAGAACACGGAGATCTCGACCAGCGACTTCGGCGCGATCAGCCAGGACATCTCGAGCGTCACCAACCTGCCGGACGAGCTGCGGCAGCGCGCGACCCAGGCGGCGGACGCCGTCGCGGTCGGCGGGGGAAAGCTCATCCTGGTCGTCGACGACGAGGAGGACATCCGCAAGCTCCTCAAGCGCCTGTTCACGCAGAAGGGCCATCGCGTGATCGAGGCCGACCGCGGGCTCCTCGCCCTGCGCCTGGTGAAGGACCACGTCCCGGACCTCATCATCCTCGACGCGATGCTCCCCGAGCTCCACGGCTTCGACATCGCCCGGCGCATCAAGGGGAGCGCCAAGTACGGCCGCATCCCCATCATCATGGTGAGCGCCGTCTACCGGGGCTGGCGCATCGCGGAGGACCTCAAGCAGAACTACGGGGTCGAGGAGTACCTGGAGAAGCCGTTCCGCATCGCGGACGTGATGGAGAAGGTCCAGCGCCTCCTCACCCGCGACGACGCGCGACCCGCCGAGTCCAAGCGCGACCCGGAGTACCTGTCGTCCGAGGCGGAGAAGGCCCTCAACCAGGGGATCGCCGCGTACAAGGCTGGCCAGATCGACGAGGCCATCGAGCACCTGAAGCGAGGCGTCGGGATCGACCCCCTGGCCTACCGGCTGCACTTTCACCTCGCCCTTCTCTTCGGCAAAAAAGGCCAGGTCTACGAGGGGATCCAGGAGCTGGAGCGGGCCATCGACCTTTACCCGAAGCACTTCGCCGCGCTCAAGAACCTCGCCGTCCTCTACGAAAAGGCGGGGTTCAAGAACAAGGCGGTCGAGATGTGGGAGCGCTGCGCAGCCGCGGCGCCCGACGACGCGACCCGTGCGACGATCCGCGAGCATCTTCTCAAGCTGATCTGACCGCTCGCGCTGGCGTATCCTTCCTTGCTAACGTGATGACCGGCGGGACGCGCGCGTGAAGTTCCTCTGCGAGCAGTGCAAGGCCAAGTACCAGATTGCCGACGAGAAAGCCGCCGGCAAGACGGTGCGGATGAAGTGCCGCAAGTGCGGTTACCTAATCGAGGTCCGCGCGGCGGTGACGGAGTCGAGCGTCTCGAGCCGCCCCCCCTCGGGGCCGCCCCCCGGCGGCCAGCGCGTGACCCCGGCGCCCAAGCCGCCCAGGCCCCCCGCGCCCCGCAGCGCCCCGCTGGCGACGAGCCTGGCGGCCACGAAGCCCGCGAAGCTGCCCGAGCGCGAGCGGTCGGGCGCGCTGGCGGGGGCCTTCAAGAGCAACGTCCAGCGCGAGGAAGAGGTCTCCGCCCCGATCGACATGTCGGACCTGTCGCCCAGCGACGAGTGGTACGTCGCCATCAACGGCGTGCCGGTGGGCCCCATCCGCATCGCCGAGGTCCGGCGCAAGGCGGCGCTCGGGGCCGTGACCGAGGAGTCGCTGTGCTGGCAAGAGGGGCTCGACGAGTGGCGGCCGCTGCGGTCCTTCCCCGAGCTGGCGGCCATCGTGCGCGAGGCGTTCGCCTCGGGCCGGTCGTCCTTCACGCCTCCCCCGCCCGAGGGGCGCGCCAGCATCGTCCCGCAGCACCCCCGGACCTCGACGCGCCCGGCGGCTCCCTCGGCCGTGCCCCCGAGGGCGCCGATGCGCCCTGCGCCGGTGGCGAGCCCTCCCCCGCCGGCGGCGCGCAGCAACGTCGTACCCATCACCTCGCGCCTGGCGACGGCGGAGAAGCTGGCCGAGGAGCCCGACGATCTGACCCGCCCCTTCACGGGGCCGCCCATCACCGAGGAGCCGGTGCGCACCTCGGTGGTGCCCGATCCGTTCGCCTCCCCGCCGCGCGTGGCCCCGCCCCCCGCCGGCAGCATGCTCCCGCAGCCGGCCGCGGCGGCGCCGCACGTGGCCTCCGCGACGCCGTCGATGCACTCGGGGCCCATGGCCACGGGAGCGCCCGCGAAGAAGGCGCCACCCTGGATGGCCATCGCCATGGTCGCGGCGGCCGCGGCCTTCGGCATCACGGCGGGCCTGGCCGTCTTCCTCCGGCCGGCGGCCGCGCCCGCGCCGGTCGTGATCCAGGCGCCCGGGTTGCCCGGTCCCGGCCCCGCCGCGACGAACGCGACGCCCACCGCTCCCACCGCCACGTCGACCGACTCGTCGGAGCCCGCGCCGAGCGCGGGCGGCACCGCGCCGAAGGGCGGCGCCATCGCCCTGGGCGGCCCGCCGAAGGCGACCGCGAGCACCGCCGCGCCCGCGGGGCACGGCCCGCTCGACCTTCACTCGCTCACCGGAGGAAACGTCACGCCCACCGACGATCCGGGCGGCGGCGACGCGCCGAAGGCGCCCGGGCAGTGCTTCTCCGAGGGTCAGGTGCAGCAGGTCATCGGTCTGCACCAGGTCTCGATCCGGCGCAGCTGCTGGGAGCGCAACCCCACGCAGAAGCTCACGGTCAACGTGGGGGTCTCGCTGACCATCGGGCCGGACGGCAGCCCGCAGGGTGTCGTGGCCTCGGGCGACGAGCCCTCCGTGGCCAAGTGCATCGAGAACGACGTGAAGAGCTGGCACTTCCCCGCCATGGGTTGCGCGCAGAAGACCAGCTTCTCGTTCAAGTTCGTGCGCCAGTAGATGTAATCCCGGGCTCGCCCGTGCGTTGAAGGAGCGGTATCGTCGCGCCGCTATCCGATGGAGGCTTTCCCAATGAACGACAATCGTAAGGTCAGGACGTGGTCGCTCGTCGCGCTCGGCGCCACCGCGATCCTCCCGCTGGCGGCCGCCTGCGGCGGAAGCAACCCCCCGGCGAACACCGCGGGCACCGCGAGCGTCGGCTACGGGACGCCGCCTCCCGGTTATCCGGGCGCGCCGCCGGGGTACCCCGGAGCCCCTGCGACGGGCCAGCCGGGCTATCCCGGACAGCCGCAGCCCGGCTATCCCGGGACCCAGCCCGGCCCCGGGCCGCAGCCCGGCCCCACGCCCAGCGGCTCGACGACCCCGCCCGGTCCCCTCGCCCCCACCGATCCGAACAGCCTTCAGGGGATCCTGCAGGGCCTCCAGAACGCGCTCCAGGGCCAGGTCACCCCGAGCGGCGGAGGGGGCGCCGGCGACCTGACGGCGATGGGCCTGCAGGCGCTCGCGCTCAAGGTGGCCCCCGGCATGCAGCAGGAGCAGGGCGTCATGGAGCAGTCGCTCCAGCCCGGCCAGGACGCCGTGGTCATGTACACGCTGCAGGCGGGCAAGTGCTACACGATCGTCGGCTTCTCGGCGCCCGGTGCGGTGCAGGATCTCGACCTGAACCTGATGATGCCGCCGCTCTACATGACGACGGCCGGGCAGGACCTCACGCACAACAACACGCCCACGATCCCGGTCGCGTCGTCGCCCGGCGCGGTCCCGACCCCGATGTGCCCGGTCATCGCGTTCCCGCTGCAGTACAAGCTCGACGTGCACGCCCGGGTCGGCGGCGGCGTCGTCGCCGTCGCCCTGTACTCGAAGAACAAGTAGCGGGCCGGATGGGCGGTCGTCGAGAGGGCTTGCTCTCCCGGCGACCGTTGCCTGTAGACTGTCCCCCGCATGAAAAAGACGACGGCGAACTTCCTCGTGCTCTGCGGCCTCGCTGGCGCCGGCGTCCTGCCGGCCATCGCCTGCGGCGGAAGCCACAAGCCTGCCGACACCGGCGGGGAACCGAGCGCCACCTCGGCGCTCGAGGAGACGCCCGGCAAGACCGGCGGCCCGGCGGACAGCGCGTCGAGCGCCACCCTCGACACCAGCGCATCCGCCGCGCCGACGGACGAAGCGCCCGGTCCCCTGGCCCAGGTGCTGACCACGGACGCGGGGCAGATCATCAAGATGTTCCAGGCGGCCAGCGCCGCGCCGCCGGCCACGCTCAAGGCCAACGGCGTGACCGGGGGCGACCCGCTGGCCAAGGGGGTGCGCGACGCGGCCAAGAGGTTGCCGGCCGGGATGCAGCCCGACGGGCCGATGGCCATGGGAAGCATCAAGGAGAAGCAGCACCTGCAGGCGGACATCACGCTGCAGCCGGGCAAGTGCTACTCGATCGTGGGTTACTCCAAGAAGGTGAAGGACCTCGATCTCTACCTGCTCCTTCCACCCGGCGTCCTCTCCGGCCAGGACCTGACCGACGACAGCAGGCCCGTCATCGGCGGCCCGCCGCAGCCGATGTGCCCCGCTTCGTCGACGGCCATCACGTACAAGCTCGACATCTACGCGGACGCCGGGGCGGGCGACGTGGCCGTGCAGCTCTACTCGAAGAGCAAGTAGCGAGGAGCCCCGCAACTCTCGCCGCCGAGCGGCCGATGAGAGGGCGTGACGACGCTCCGGCACCTCACGCCCCTCGATCCGCTCTATCCCTCGCGCCTGCGGTCGCTCCCGGCCCCGCCCGCCACCCTCAGCGTCCGCGGAGGATCGCTCGAGGCCGCGCGCGCCGTGGCCATCGTGGGCTCGCGCGACGCCCACCCCGAGGCGGCGAAGTACGCGGCGGAGCTGTCGGGCGCGCTCGCGCGCGCGGGGGCCGTCGTGGTGTCCGGCGGCGCCGTGGGGATCGACGCGGCCGCGCACAACGGCGCGCTCCTCGCGGGCGGGCGAACCTGGGTCGTCGCCGGGACCGGACACGAGCGCTGCTTTCCCCCCGGGCACAAGGAGCTGTTCGAGACCATCGGGCGCGGCCCGGGAGCGATGGTGTGGCCCTTCGCGCCCGACTACCAGCAGCGGGGCGGCTTCCCCGCGCGCAACCGTGTGCTGGCCGCCCTGGCCGACGCGGTCGTCGTCGTGCAGGCAGGACTGCCGTCCGGGGCTCTGGGCGCCGCCGCCTGCGCTCGCGCGCTGATGCGGCCGCTGTGGGTCGTGCCGGCTCCCCCCTGGCTGGGCGAACCCTTCCTCGGCTCGCACCTCCTGCTCGAGAAGGGCGCGCGGCCGCTCACGTCGACGGAGGTGCTGCTGGCCTCGCTCGGCCTCGCGCCGACCCCACCGCCGCCGGCAGGACCCTCCGCGGCAGAGCTCCCGATCGTCACCCGACCCCTTTCGGAGAGCGAATCCGTGGTGCTGGCCTCCACCTCGGGCGTACCGCTTCACCTGGACGAGATCGCCGCGAGGGCGCAGTCTCCGGCCGCGGCCGTGGCGGTCGCGCTCTTGACGCTTGCCTTGGAGAACGTAGTAGTAGAGGGCCCGCCGGGCTTCTTCCGCCGACGCGACGCCCTGAAATGATGAAGATCGTTCGTTAATCCGAAAGAGACGCCCCTGATGGGAAAGACGCTCGTCGTCGTCGAATCGCCCGCGAAGGCCAAGACGATCAAGAAATATCTCGGCTCCAAGTACGAGGTCATGGCCTCCAAGGGGCACATCAAGGACCTCCCGAAAAAGCTCGGAATCGACATCGAAAAGGGCTTCAAGGAGACGTACGAGGTCGTCCCCGGCAAGGAGAAGGTCCTGGCGGAGCTCAAGGAAGCCGCCCTGGGCGTGGATCAGGTCCTGCTGGCGACCGACCCCGACCGTGAGGGAGAGGCCATCGCCTGGCACCTGTCCGAGGAGCTGCACGCCGGGAAGAAGTCCACCAAGCGGGTCGAGTTCCACGAGATCACCAAGAAGGGCGTCGAGTACGGCGTCACCCACCCGCGCGAGCTCGACAAGCACCTGTACGACGCGCAGCGCGCCCGCCGCGTCCTCGACCGCATCGTCGGCTACGACGTCTCGGCCCTGGTCTGGAGCAAGCTCGCCTTCGGCCTCTCCGCGGGACGCGTCCAGAGCGTGGCCCTCCGCCTCATCGTCGACCGCGAGCGCGAGATCGAGGCGTTCGTCCCGGAGGAGTACTGGAACTGCGGCGCCGCGCTGACCGCGCCCGGAGCCCAGCAGCCCTTCATGTCCCGCCTCGCGTCGCGCGGAGGCGAGAAGATCGCCGTCAAGAACGGCGAGGAGGCGGCCACCGTCCGCTCCCACCTCGAGGGCGCCCGCTACCGCGTCGCCAAGGTCACCAAGAGCGAGCGCAAGCGCAACCCGCCGGCTCCCTACACGACGAGCAAGCTCCAGCAGGACGCCGTCAACCGCCTCGGCTTCGGCGCCAAGCGCGCCATGCAGATCGCCCAGGGGCTCTACGAGGGCATCGATCTCGGCAAGGACGACGGGGGCTCGGTGGGCCTCATCACGTACATGCGCACCGACTCGACGCGCCTGTCGCCCGACGCGGTGCAGGCCGCGCGCGAGTACCTGACGGGCAAGTACGGCGCGCAGTGGGTCCCCGCGCAGCCGAACGTCTTCAAGTCCAAGAAGAACTCCCAGGACGCGCACGAGGCCATCCGGCCGACGTCGCTCGAGCTGACGCCCGAGAGCGTCCGCCGCCACCTCAAGGACGACCAGTTCAAGCTCTACAAGATGATCTGGGAGCGCTTCCTGGCCAGCCAGATGACGCCCGCGGTCTACGACCAGACCAGCGTCGACATCGAGGCCACGGCAGCCGACGGGACCGTGTACGGCCTGCGCGCCAGCGGCCGGATCCTCAAGTTCACGGGCTGGCTCGAGGCCTACGGCAAGGGCGAGATCCCCAAGGCCGCGAACCCGCTGGCCGGCGAGGGCGAGCAGGACGCGACCGAGGGCGAGCCCAAGAAGGAGGCGCGCGATCTGCTGGCCGACGACGCCGAGGCGACGCTGCCCGAGCTCGACGAGGGGCAGACGCTCGGCCTGGTGACGCCCCCCGGGGTGGTGACCGAGCAGAAGTTCACGCAGCCCCCGCCGCGGTACAACGAGGGCTCGCTGGTGCGCGAGCTCGAGGAGCGCGGCATCGGCCGCCCCAGCACCTACGCCGAGATCATCAGCAAGGTGCAGGCGCGCGACTACGTGGAGAAGATCGACGGCACGCGCTTCCGGCCCACGTTGCTCGGCAAGTTCGTGGTCGACGGCCTGGTGGGCAGCAAGCTCGACTTCATGGACCCCACCTTCACCTCGAAGATGGAGGAGGAGCTCGACGAGGTCGAGGCGGGCAAGGAGGAGCGCGTCGTCTTGCTGAAGCGCTTCTACAAGCGCTTCCGCGCGCAGCTCGACCTGAGCAAGAAGGGCAAGCGCTGGAACCCGGAGCCGGAGCCCACCGACGAGCGGTGCGATCTGGACGGCGGGGTGATGCTCAAGCGCTGGTCGAAGAACGGCTGGTTCCTCGGCTGCGCGAACTACCCCGACTGCAAGAACACGCGCGACCTGGGGCAGGACGGCGTCCCCACCGTCCCGCGCGAGACGGGCATCAACTGCGACAAGTGCGGCAAGCCGATGACCATCCGCAGCGGCCGCTACGGCGAGTTCCTGTCGTGCTCGGGCTACCCGGGCTGCAAGAACGCCAAGCCGGTGCCGCTGGGCGTGAAGTGCCCGAAGTGCGGGGGCGACCTCATCGAGATCCGCCCCAAGAAGCGCGGCGGCAAGACGTTCTACGGCTGCTCGAACTACGCCAGCGAGTCGATCAAGTGCGACTTCAAGCTGTGGCAGAAGCCGCTCACCGAGCCGTGCCCCAGCTGCGGCGCGCCGTTCCTGGTCATGGGTGGGACGCGGGTCAAGCCCATGATCGCCTGCGCCAACAAGGAGTGCGGGTACAAGCGGCCGGTCGGGGAGCCCGCCGAGGAGAGCGGGACGGTCGCGCCGGCCCTCGGCGCCGAGCAGCCGGTCGCCGTCTAGCCGGGTTCGAGCCCTCAGATCTTGACGGCGAGCCCCACGCCGTCCCCGAGCGGCAGCACGACACCGCAGAGATCGGGGCGGGTCACCAGGGCCAGGTTGAACGCGCGCAGCGCCTCGGCCCGCACCCTCTCCTTCTCGGGGGGCGACTCGTGGGCCACGTGTCCACTCCACAGGACGTTGTCGGCCACGATCACGCCGCGCGGCGAGAGCTTCGGCGCGACGATGTCGAGGTAGCGCGTGTACTCCTCCTTCACGCAGTCGACGTAGACGAGGTCGATGGGGCCGTCGATCTTCTCGAGCTCGGGGATGGCCAGCCCGTGGACGACCTCGATCTGCTTCGCCAGGCCCGCCTCGGCGATGAAGCCGCGCGCCTCCTGCACCAGGTCCGAGCTGTACTCGATGGTGACGACCCGCGCGCGCGGGCCCGCTCCGCGCGCGAGCACGATGGCGCCGTAGCCGATGTTCGTCCCCACCTCGACCACGAGCTCGGGTCGCGCCATCCGCGCCAGGATCGCCAGCAGGCACGCCACCTCCGGATCGCTGATGGGATAGCGACGCTCCGCCGCCCGCGCCTCCATCCTGGCGAGCAGCGGGTCGTGGCCGTCGACGGGGGACACACCCGCCATCGCCGCGAGCGCCCGCACGCCGGTGGCGTGCAGCGCGTCGAGGTAGTCGGCCTGTTCCGTGCGGAGGATCGCGTCGGACGCGTGCTTCAACTCACTTCCCCTTCCCGGTGACGATGTCCCCCTTGGTCTCCTCGGTGAGCTTGTCGACCAGCTCCTTGGCCAGCGCGTCGTCGACGTTGCGCGTCTTCAAGGCGATGGAGAGGTCCTCCATGAAGGCGTTCCACTGCAGCTCGCCGATGTTCATGCCGTG
>DATBQU010000220.1:0-7533 GCA_036560665.1 Polyangiaceae bacterium | reverse complement strand
GCTCGAGAGGAAGAGCTACTACGACATTCTTCGAATCGCGCGCGACGCGACGCCCGCTCGGGTCAAGTCGGCCTTCCACGAGTTCTCACTCCTCTACCACCCGGACCGCTACGTCGACTCGCCGCGCGAGGTGGGCGCGGTGGCCACCGAGATCTACAAGCGAGGGGTCGAGGCTTACGGCTGTCTGTCCCGCCGTCCGATGCGCGACCGCTACGACCGCGCGCTCGCCCGCGGCAGGCTCCGCCTGGAGGCCACACGGGCATCGACGGTGCCGCCACCCCTGCCGATGCGGACGCTGGAGATGGTGGCCCGGACGCCGCGCGCAAAGCAGCACGCGGTGAAGGCCGAGCGCCTGATCACGGCCGGCAAGCTGGAGGATGCGCGCGTCCACCTGGTGAGCGCGCTTCAATGCGAGCCCAACAACGAGGAGCTCGCCGAGCGGCTGCAGATCCTCTACGAGGCGCTCGCGCTCGAGCCGCTCTGAAGCGTACATTTCCGTGCAGGGGATGAGCACGGGACTGCTTCACATCGCGCGCTGTCTGGACCTGCGCGAGAAGGACATCGCCGACGCGGTAGCCACCCGCGACGCCACCCGGACCTTGCTCGCCCGACTGGCGGAGGTTTCGGCGCCGGATACGGGTGCCGCCAAGGTGCTGCTCGTGCTCGCACGCATGGCCACGACGGCGTGCGGCTGGATCGACGGCGACCTGTTCATCGACCTCCAGGCCGAGGGTGACGCGACGGTGGTCGACGTAGGGACGGAGCTCGGGGGAGGCTTGCGCGAACGGCTCCTGTCGCCCTTCACGCTCGACGCTCCCCTTGCCGAGTTCACCCGCGCCGTCGACCGCGTACCGCATCTGGTCGCCCCCCTGCGTCTCCGGGGCAAGAGCGCGCGCCGGATGACTCTGTCGGCGACGGAGCTGGTCCGGCGCACGAGCATCCCGCCGCCGCCCATCGAGATCGCGGTCGACAGCCTGTTCGTCCGCATCGAAGCGCCCCCGTTGCCGACGGAGGGCGACGCGCCCGCGCTCCCCACCATCGAGGCAGCGCCGGTGCCGTCCGATCCTCCGCTGAACGAACTCGACCGTGGCTGGGACGACGTCTAGAGGCCGCGCTCGATCGCGTCGATGAGGGCGCGCGCGCCCTCGAGCGTCGGATCCTCGGTGAGGGCGCGCCGGAGAAGCATGACAGCGCGCTTGCCGTCGCCCTGCTTGCGCGCGATCTCCCCCATGTACTGATAGGCGAGCGCCTTGCTCATCGGCCCGGCGGTCTTCAGCAGCGTGATCGCCCGGAGCGCACGGTTGGCCAGCTCGAACTGATCGATCTCGATGGCTCGCAGCGCGACGTCCGAGCACACCTGTCCGTTCTGCGCATCGCAGTCGAGCGACTGCACCAGGGCACGCCCCTCGCCCGGCGCGTCGCCCAGGTAGCGCGAGACACGCGCCAGGCGCCAGTAGAGCGGCGCCAGCTCCCTCGCGCGCTTGCCTTTGTGCGGCGCGATGACCTGCTCCAGCAGCGCCAGCGCTTCCTGCGCGCGCCCCGACAGCGTGTAGGCGTCGGCCAGCAATCCCAGGCACTCCGTGTCTGCAGGTCGCAGCGCCCGTGCTTCCTCGAGCGCGGCGATCGAGGCCGCCGGATCACCAGCCCGCTCCAGGAGCAGCGCGCCGGCGCGGAGCAGCAGCGTGAAGCGCTGGGCCACGTCGCCGCTCGCTCGTGCATCCTCCAGCGCCAGATCCGCCAGCTCGTGCCACGCCCCGGTCTGGTCGTAGACGCGCTCGAGTCTCTCGCGTACGGCGCGATCCTGCGGCGCGACGAGGCGGGCCCGCTCCAGCGCTCCGCGCGCATCGCCGGGCCGCCCCGCTCGCTCGCAAGCGTCTGCCAGGCGAAGCGCAGTCTGGACGGCCGCCTCGCCCTCCTCGAGCCCCACCAGCCTCCGCAGCGCGGCGCTCGCCGCGTCCCACCGCTCGAGCGCCGCCTCGAGGCTCGCCAGCGTCTGGAGCGCGTCGCGATCCTTGGGGTCCTGCTTGACCAGCTCTCCCAGCGCGGCGCGCGCAGTCTCCACGTCCCCGGCGTACGGCAGCACCTGTGCCTGCCGCAGCCGCAGCACGCGCACGGCCGCCGCGTCGCCCTCTCTCGCCGCCGCTACGCGTGCACGCTCGAGCTGGGCTGCCAGGGCGACGGCGTGACCCTCACGGTCGATGGCGAACGCCGCCTCCAGATCCTCCAGCGCTCCGGACTCGTCCCCCGTCGCGGAGCGCACGGTCGCCCGCGCGGCAAGCAACGCCGCGCGGGGGGGCGCATCGGCTGCCAGTAGCTCGATCGCCGACGACAGCTCGGCGACGGCGCCCCGGTGGTCGCCCGCCTCGACCAGCAGATCCACCAGATCGCGCAGCAGCGAAGCGTCGTCGGGGGCAGCCTCGCGCGCCAGCTTCAACGCTGCCGCTGCGCCGGCCGGATCCCCCAGCTCCGCGCGCCAGATGACGGCCGCCTCTCGCAGTCGTGACACCCGCTCGTCCGCATCGACGCGAGCGCTCGCGTCGAGCACGCACAGCTCGGCCAGCTTGCGCCACTCGTTGCGCTCGCGGAAGATCGCTTCCAGTCGTTCGCGGAGCGCCGCGCTCGCGGGGTGCGCGCGATAGCCGACCTCGAGCGCGCGCTCCGCGGCGGTCTCGTCGCCCAGCTCCATCCGCGACGTCCACAGCGCGAGCGCCATGGCCTCCGCTCCCGGCCCTTCCTCCACGGCCAGACGTCGCTCGAGCAGATCCGCGCGCTCTCCCGCGTCGCCCTTGCCGTCCAACAGCCGCACCAGAGCCTCGAGCAGGTCACGGCTCTTCGGCTCCCAGTCGAGACCGGTGTAGTAGACGTTGCGTGCCTGCATCGGATCGGTCTGCTCGACCAGCCCGCCGAGTCGCCGCGCCAGCGAAGCGATCGAAGCCGCGTCGCTCCGGTCCTTCGCCGACTCGATCTGACGCGCCAGAAGCTCTGCCAGCTCGTCGCGCGCGCCGGTGCGCTCGAGGATTGCCGCGAGCATCAGCGCTGCCTCCACCTGGCTGGCGTCCTCATCGACGATCTCGCGAAGCAGCGGCGCAGCGTCGGCGTCGCCCAGCGCCAGCCCTTGCATCATCGTGCGCACCCGTTCCAGCCGCAGCCGGGCCCGTTCGGTCAGGTCGTCGACGTAGTCGGCCACCGAGCCCAGCAGCTCCGCCAGCTTCTCCGCGTCGCCCAGACGACGGTAGACGGCCGCGAGCGGCTCCCAGGCGTCGCGGTCGGCCGGGTCGCCGCGATGCAGGACCTCGTAGGTCTCGGCGGCGAGCGGGAGATCCTCCAGCCTGTCCGCGGCAAGGCGAGCCACCTCGAACGCGAGCTTGCGCGCCACCTCCGGGTCCGCGATCTTCGCCGCCGCCCTCTTGAGCTCCACCGCCCGACGCAGGTCGCCGGCCGCCTCGCGCAGGCTGGCCAGCGCGCCGAGGGCCCAGGCCAGGTTGGCCACGTTCTGGCTCGCCGTCTGCTCGCCCTCCACGAACCGTTCGAGGAGCGACTCGGCCAGCGCGGGGTCGCCGATGCGCACCGCCACGTCGACGGCCTCGCGAACGGTGTCGACGTCTCCACCGGGCAGCTGGGAGCGCAGCCTCAGCGCGTCGACCAGCGCCCGTTCGTGCCCCGGCTGGCGCCCGATGTACTCGTACAGGTCGACGAGCCGTCGGTGCGCCGGGTCGAGAGCGACCGCTCTGCGGAGTGCCTCCTCGGCACGATCGAGCTGCGGGTCCAGATCGAGCGCCGTCTGCATCATCTCGACGCCATCGTCGAGCGTATCCTGCGAGCTCAGGCGGAGCGCCGCGAGGCGGTAGATGGCGTCGCTCGCAGCCCGCGGTCCACCGTCGAGCGCTTCGACTTCGACGCGCATCGCCAGAACGCGCGCCTGCTTGTCGGCGTCCCCCAACCGTTCGTATACGCGGTCGAGGGCGCGCAGTACTTCGGGTGACCGGAGGCCCAGCTCCACCGCGCGCTCGTAGAGCTCGGCCGAGCGCCGGTCGTCGAGCAGGTCCTGCTCCGCGACCGAGCCGAGACGCACCAGGAGCGAACACGCGAGCTGGACGTCGTTGGCCTCGACTGCACGGTCGACGAGCGTGCTGGCGCCGTCGACGTATCGCTCGACGCCGCCGACGGAGCGGGCGAGCGCCAGCGCCGCGTCGTGCGCCGCCGGGGATCGGGGATCGATGGCCACGGCGCGCAAGCGCACCGGCAGGGCCTGCTCGGGCTTGCCGAGTCTGTCGGCGAGCACATCGGCCAGCTCCGCCAGCGTCCGTGCCGCCGCCGGCGAGTCGCCGAGGCGCGCCAGCCTCGACTCCAGCACCCGCACCAGCGTCGCGTGGTCGCCGCGTGCCCGCAAGGTCCCTTCCAGCCGCTCCTGCTCGAAGTCGCCCTTGGTCGCTGCCTCGAGAGCGCTCTCCAGGATCTCCCGGGCCCGGTCGCTCTCTCCCTGGCGCTCCGCGATCGCGCTCAGCTCGAGGAGGACCTCGCTCCGCGCGATGCTCTGCGCTTCCCCCGCCTCCTCGCGGCGTCGGAGCACCACCAGCAGCGCGCGGTAGCTCTTCTCGGCGCGCTCGAACTGCCCGTCGTCGCGGGCGAGCTCCGCCAGCGTACGGAGGATCTCCGGGTTCTGCGGATCGACGCGCGTCGCCGTGTCGAGCTCGACCAGCGCGCGCGCGCGGTTGCCCATCGCGAGCTCGAGGCGTGCGATCTGGTAGTGGACCGGCGCGCGTTCCTTCGGCCGGCGCCCGCCGAACGCGTCAATCATCGACTGCAGGATCGCGCGGGCATCGTCGAAGCGGCGTCCGCTGGCCAGGGAGTCGGCCAGCTTCAGGCGCACCGCCGGGTCTTCCGGCGCCAGGTCGCTCGCCTGCTCGAGCAGCGGGATGGCTTGTTCGGGCTGCCCGCAGCGCTCCGAAAAAAGGTTGGCGGCCTCGAGCAGCCGCGCCATGCGCGTTGCCTTGTCCGACGCGTGCGAGGCGGAGCCCGCCACCAGCTGCGCCAGACGCGCCCACTCGCCCTGCTCGCGGTAGAGCGTCGCCAGGCGGTCGCCCAACCGCTCCACGTCGGCCCCTGTCGCCAGCGACTGCTCCAGGCGCTCAGCCGCGCGTGGCCCCTGACCGGCGTCGACCAGGGCGTCGACCAGCCGCAGGATGGCCTCGACGCGGCGGCCGGGTTCGACCACCTCGAGCAGCCTCTCCAGCCACTCCGACGCCGCTGCCGGATCGCGCCGCATCATCGCCAGACGGGCCAGCGCGTCGAACGATGCGGGGCGCGGCTCGAGCGCCACCACCCGCGCATGGAACGTCTCCGCCCGCTCTGCATCGCGCAGGCGCTCTTCGGCCAGCGTGGCCGCGCGGAGCCACAGCTCGGCTGCCCGCGGTGTGTCGCCTGCGCCCTCTGCCAGATGTGCTTGCTCGGCCAGCAGGTCGCGCAGATCGCGCGTGCGCACCTCGGCGTCGAGCACGGCGACCAGCGCCTCGACGGTCGCCATGTGACGCGGCTCCTCGCGCAGGTTCGCGCGCAGCGTCTGTGCAGCGCGGCCTCCGTCTCCCAGGTCGGCGAGGAGGCGAGCGACCTCGAGCCGTAGCGCGATGCGGTGGTCGGCGTCGTGCGCAGCGGCGACCTGCCGCTCGCGCATGACGAGCAGTTCTCGCGTGCGCCCGTGCGCGGCATACGTCGCCGCGAGACGATCGATGGCCTCCTCGTCGTGCGCGTCCTCGTCGAAGAGCGCGAGGTAGAGCGCGATGGCGCGCTCGTGATCGCCGAGCTGGTCGAGCGCGGCACGCGCGGCGCGTCGCCGCATTCCCCGTCGCACCGAGGCCTCGAACGGCAGGCGGTCCCCCTCCACGAGCACGTCGACGGTTGCGCGCGCGTCGCCCTCCTCGCCGTGCAGCCCGACCAGACTCTCGATTGCCCACTCCGCGTACGCCGGCAAGTCGGTCGCGCCATCGACGGTGACCGGGCCGTCGTCGCCCTCCCGCATCCAGCGCGAGCGCGTCAGATCCAGCAGCTCGCTCAGGACCGAACGGGCGAGCACGCGGTCGCCCACCGAGTCGCGCGCCGTCTCCGCCGCTTCGCGCAGCAACGCCAGATCGCCCCCGGTCGCGCGGGAGAGTCGCAGCAGGCTGTCCACCAGCGGTCGCCCCCTGGCGCGACGCTGCAGGTGCGCCAGCGCAGCGAGGAGCGTCGCGTTCGCGGGATCGTGACTCAAGGCCCGCTTGAGGGCTCCTTCGGCAGCGTCTGGATCGCCCCGCCGCTCGCGGTGCCACTCGGCGACGCGGGCCTCCACGTCGCGGGCCGCCGGCCCCTCGACGCCGGCAGCGGCCGTCGCGTCGGTGAGGGCGCGCGCCGCGTCGTCCCACGCCCCCGATCCCTCGGCAGCGCGTTCGTAGGCTTCCAGCAGCTCGGGCGACGCGGCACCCCATGCGCGCGCCAGGTCGATCACCACCCGTGCGGCCACGTCCCACTCCGCGAGCTTGCCTGCCACGCGGACAGCGGCGCACCCGGCCTCGAGCTCCGTTGCGTCGCTCACGACCTGGAGGTACGCCGCCAGTGCTCCGCGAGGGTCGTCCATCCGCGTCTCGAGGACGGAGCCGATCTTCCCGCGTAGCCGCGCGACGAGCGCTGCGTCGCCGTGGGCGGCGCCGTGAATGGCCTCGCGATACGCGTCGACCAGCCGCGGCCACGTGCCGGCTCTCTCGGCCAGGCGGGCGACCTCCGCGTCGACGTCGCCGTGCCCCGGCGCCACCACGAACGCTTGCCTCATTGCTTCGAACGCGAGCCCGGCATCCCCCGCGCGACGCTCGGCGATCGCCGCCGCCTCCAGCAGGACCGCCAGCCTGTCGTCGTTCCCGCGCGCGGCCAGCAGCCGATGGGAGGTCAGCTCGAGGATGGCCTGCCAGTCGTCGCACGCCCGCAGAGCGCCAAGCAGGACTTCGACCGCACCAGGGCGATGGTCATCGACGCTCGCGAGCGCCTGCAGCCCGGCGCGCGCTCCGGCGTTGCGTGGGTCGGCCGCCAACGCGCGAGCGTACGTCTTCACCGCGGCACCGGGCTCGCCGAGCTGCTCCCGATCCACGTCGCCGAGCTGGCGCAAGAGCTCCGCGCGTGTCGCATCGTCCGACGTCCGCGCGGCCCCCCGCTCGAGGAGGTCGGCCAGCTCCTTCCACATCTCGGTCGCCCGCAGCAACGTGGCCAGCGCCAGCGCCGCGTCGTCCGCCTCGCCATACTCACGCTCGATGCCGCGCCATGCCGCGATGGCGTCCTTCGGGCGATCGAGCACCTCGCCCAGCAGCCTGGCGACACGCACCCGGTCGGCGCGTCGCCGATCGTCGGTAGTGGCAGCGCGCGCGCGGAGCTCCAGCACGTCTGCGAGGCGTGCGCTCTTGCCCGTTCGCTCGAGCAGCTCTGCCAGCCCGTCGAGGGCCTCGGCGTCGTGCTCGTCCTCCGCGAGTCGCTTCTCCCACAGCTGGATCGCACGCTCGTCCTGGCCGAGCCGCG
>DATBQU010000219.1:0-2407 GCA_036560665.1 Polyangiaceae bacterium | reverse complement strand
GGGGAGGCCCACGGGCACGCCCTGGGATCGGGCGCGTCGGGGGGGAGCGGCTCGGTGATGGCGCGGCGCACCGACGCGAGCGGCGCGTCGTCGACGAGCTTCACGCCGTTGCCCTCGACGCGGACGCCGAGGTCGCGGAAGAGCGCGGGCAGGTTCACCCTCCACGGGGCGCGCTTCATCGCCGCGTGCATCGGCACCAGCACCGGCATCCCCACCGAGGCGTCCGCCGTCTCGAGCAGGCGGTCGAAGTCCCAGATGGTCGCCACGCTGCCCCCCGAGGCGAGGATGCCGCGCATGGCGTCCTCCAGCCCCAGGCGGCTGCTCGTCTGCCGGCGGATGGCCACGTCCGCCAGCAGGCAGAACGTGGCGCCGCCCCAGTACGTGCGCGCCCAGTCGGGCGTGTCGTCGAGGGCGAAGACGCGCGCGTCGCCCGGCGCGGGCACGCCCTTGGGCATCCCCAGCATGAACTCGCGCCACACCTGCTCCGCCGTCAGCTCGCCCGACCGCGCGCGCGCGATGGGCTCCACGTACACGGCCAGCCCTTCCTCGATCCAGTGGTGCCGCCGCGACACGCTCGGCACCGCCAGGTGCGCCATCTCGTGCGGCAGCACCCAGTCGTCCGCCAGCGCCTGCGCGTCGGCCTCCTCGCCCACCTCGACCACCATCGCCGCGCCGCCGTCGCCCATCGTCTCGCCGTGGCGCACGACGTGCGCGTCGGGCGCAGGCACCACCAGCACCATCACGCGCTCGATGGGGAAGCACCCCAGGAAGCGCGCCATGGTGCGCGCGCTCCGCGACACCCACGCCACGAGCGCGTCGTCGCCCGCCGCGTAGCTTCCCGGGGCGATGGCCACGTCGATGGTGGCGCCCGCCACCGCCTCGACGTGCCGCACGCGGACGGGCCCGAACGCGGCGTAGGGCGCGAAGGCGAGGTTGGTCGCGTCGGCCTCGTAGGTGCCCGGCGGGCCGTCGGCCGCGGCGAAGACGCCGGTCGCGAAGCCGAGGCCGCCCGGTGTCCGCACGTGAAGGCGGTAGCGCGTGCCCGAAGGTGCGAGCGTGGGGTGCAGCAGCCACACCGACGGAGACGCCTCGACCACTTCGCCCCAGGCCTTGGCGGCGTCGATGTCGTGCAACGCCTCGGCCGCGCGCCTGAGCTCGAAGCGGTAGCGGATGTGGCACCCGCGGGAGCACTCCGGGGCATGGAGCGCCGCGCCGGTCATCGCCGCGTCGCGCCATCCGTCCTCGTCCTCCACCTCGGCGTCCCGCACGAAGCGCTCGGCGCCGCGGCGCACCACCAGGTCTGCCAGCGATCCGGGGGGTAGCCACGCCTCGATCCGGAGCTGCCGGGCGCCCGCGTCGGCGACGACCTCGTACCTCCAGCTGCTCGCCTCGCCCCCCGGCGGTGCGGTCGCGTGCCCCCCGCGCGCGGCGCAGCCCGACACGGCGACTCCCATCGCCATCGCTGCTGCCCACACTGCCGTGACGCGCATCGGGATACTGCTCTCGCTTCTCGCAACGAGAGGTGCAGGAACTGGGCCCGTCGCCCGCGGTCGAAGAGCGTCGCCCGACGCCGACGGCTCCGTGCTCGCGGCGGGGTCGGCCCCACGAAAGGCCTCCCGGCCTTTCGCGGTGACCCCACCTCCCCCGCCGCTGCGCGCGGAGCCGTCGACTTCGGGCTCCTTAGTTGGGGGGGCTGAGGCCGCTGATCGCGAGCCTCCGGCGCAGGAGGGCGCCTCTGCGCTGGCGGGTCCCACGCCTACGCTGGCGGGTCCCACGCCTGCGCTGCCGGATCCGACGCCTGCGCTGGAGGATCGCACCCCTGCGCTGGAGGATCGCAATCCTGCGCTGGAGGATCGCGCCCCTGCGCTGGAGGGTCGCACCCCTGCGCCGGAGGATCGCATCCCTGCGCCGGAGGATCGCGATCCTGCACCCGAGGATCGCGATCCGCCCCCCCAGGCTCCCCCCTCGAGGAGCCCGACGTTGACGGCTCCGCGCGCAGCGGCGGGGGAGGTGGGGTCACCGCGAAAAGGCCGTGAGGCCTTTCGTGGGGCCGACCCCGCCGCGAGCACGGAGCCGTCGACGTCGGGCGATCGCCCCTGGGTCAGTGCCCTCAGTCGTTCTTCGCGCCCTGCGCGATCCAGCGGCGGATGGTGTCGCGCGTCGCCTGATCGAGCTGGGGCGACGAGAACGGCATGCCCTGCCCGCAGTCCGGGTACTGGCTCGTGCCCTTGGCGCACTCCGTCGCCAGCGTGCACTCGTCCCAGTCGAGCTTGTGCATCATGTAGCTGCTCGACGGATCGCCGGCCTTCACGATGTTCATGTTCGGGTCTTCGGTCGACGGCTGGCCCACGATGTCGCCGTTGATCTGCGCCGCGTCCGCGCCGCCGTCGAAGAAGCCGAGGAAGGG
>DATBQU010000218.1:0-28991 GCA_036560665.1 Polyangiaceae bacterium | reverse complement strand
CTCGCGGATGGTCTTGTTGAGGGCGTCGGTCGCGTCGGCCACGTTCTGCAGGATGGCGCGCATGTTCTCGCCCCCCTGCTGCGTCCCGATGGAGGCCGCGAGCTGCTTGGAGACCTCCTTCACGTCGTCGGCGATTGATTTGACCTCGGCCATGAGGTCCGCCGGCGTGGTCTCGTCGGTGATGATGTGGATCTCGTCACCGTCGTGGAGCTTCACCCGATCCGGCGTGCCGGGGGTGAGCACGATGATCGACTCGCCCAGCAGAGACGCGCTCTTCTTGCCGAGGGTGGCGTTGTCGTAGAGGGCGATCTCGTTCTTGACCTTCACGTCGAGGCGCGCCGCGCCGTTCTCGAGCTTGATGGAGTCGAGCGTCCCCACCGGGATGCCGGCGATGGTCACCCGGGAGCGCGCAGCCAGCCCGGTCGCGTCGTGGATGTAGGCGTGGACGGTGTAGCCGTTGCCGCCGGTGACCTCGGGGCTCACGAAGCGGTAGATGCCGTAGGCAGCGGCTCCCGTCAGCGCGACGAAGAGCCCGACCTTGGCTGCCTGCGTACCTCTCGCCATCTTCCCGCTGCGGGTACGCTACCAGCGTTCGCCGCACGTGAGGAGCTACTGACGGGCGAGGTTCAGGCCGCCGGGGTACATGTAGCTCGTGTAGCTTCCGTATCCGTAGACCTCGATGCCGAAGGCAACGTTCCCGCTGGCGGTGTGGACTCCCGAGCACGAGTTGTTCGCGCAGAGGGGGACGTAGGCCACGCCGTATCCGCTCGACCCGATGGCGGCGAACCCACCGACGGCCGTGCCGTCGACGCTGACCTGCGCGCCGGCGGGGGCGATCACGTTGACCCAGTTCTGCTGGTAGTTCGCCGGCGCGACGAACTGGTAGCTGCCGCGGAACTGCCCGGTGGCGACGGCCGCGGACAGCGCGGGATCGCCCGAGGTGGCGGTCTGGGCGAAGTTCTGCTCGCTCTCCATGAACTGCCCCACCAGCACCGGGTGGCTGGCCACCACGTGGAAGTGCGACGTCGAGTGGAAGAACGAGGACTGACCCGCGCCGAGCGACGCCGGCGCGCCGGCCTGGGGCGGGTCGTAGGTGAGGGTGGTGCCGTTCTGCGTCCCGACGATCTTCACGTACTGCTGCGGCGCTCCGTTGGTGTTGTTCGGCAACGTCACCAGGTAGTCGCCGCGCAGCGTCTCGACGGGGAAGTTGATCTCCTCGATGTGATCGCACGCCTGGACGCTCGCCGGCATGTACGTGCAGTCGACGCCGCCGAATACCTCGACGGGCTGGGTGGCGCTGACGCTGCCGCCGGTCTGATCGCTCCCGAACACCCCGGATGAGGCATTCTTCGTGGCGGCGATTTGGAGCACGTCGCCGTGGTTGAGCGTCACCGTGCCGCCCGTCGCCGACAGCCCCACCGCGGCCTGGATGGGGTTGCCGCCGGGCGTCGCGTACGTCACCTTCGTGCCGTCGACGGTGCCGATGATGTCGACGTTCCCCGGGTACTGGGTTCCGCCGGCCGGGAAGTACCACGTGGCGCCGGCCACGACGCGGTAGGTCCCGGTCATCGCGTTGACCGGGATGAGCAGCGACGCGTCGTTGGTGTACGAGTACGTGCTGCCGATCTGGTAGTCGCGCGCGTTGAACTGGTAGGCCGTCACCGGCTCCGTGGTCCGGATGTGATACGCGCCGCCGGCGACGAGGGTCGTCGTCTGGTTGGTGGAGAGCGAAGGCACCCAGCCCAGGCGGTACTCCTTCAGCGTCCCGGCGGGGATGGTGTCGCTCACGTTGGTGGCGTTGGGGCCCGTGATGTTGATGTTCGCGGTCTTGCTGCTGGTGTTCGACAGCGAGACCGAGAAGTAGAACGTGGCCTGGTCGAGCGCGCTGTTCGACATGGTGACGGCGTAGTACTCGCAGCCGATGTAGCTGGCCCCGAGGTTCGCGCAGTCGCCGGCGCACTGGCCGTTGGAGGGGTTGCAGCTCTCACCCAGCAGCGGGTCGCAGACGTTGGTGGTGTAGCCGCTGCCATCGGGCTTGCACTGCGACCCCGTGTTGCCGGAGCACGAGCCGGTGCCGGGCTGGCACACGACGCAGCCGTAGCCGTTCGCGCACGTCTGGGCGGGCGTGAGCTGGGTGCAGTCGGTCACGGTGAGCGTGCCGTTGCTGCACGTGTACGCCGTGTTGCCCTGGCAGGTGACGCCGGCAGGAGAGCACGTGGCCCCGTCGCCGCCCGCGTCCGGCGTGCCCCCGCCGTCGCCCGCCTCGGGCCCGAAGAAGGCGTCCGGGAACTGGATGTCGAGCAGCGAGGACTCCGCGAGCACGCCGCCGCTGTCGAGGGTGGTGACGTCGTCCCCGAACGACGCGTCGTCGCCGGTGCCGCCGCCGTCGGAGGTCACCCCGCCGCTGTCGCTGCCCCCCGGCGAGAAGGTGCCGCCCCCGCCGCTGCCGCCGCAGCTGACGGCCATCGCGACGGCGCACGGGCCCACCCACCACCAGGAGCCCGCTTTGCGCACAGCAGGAGAATGGCATTCCCTGGCCTGGAATCAACGGAAACTCACGCTGTGAGCAGATCGAGACGCGACCCGGTCAGCGCCAGCCCGCTCAGGGGGGCTCTTCGTAGAACGTGTCCGTCTCGGGCTCTGCCTCGGGCGGACGGGACTCGCCAGGGGCCTGCCCAAGGCCCTGCCCCGGCGCTCCCGCCTGCGGTCCCTGGCCCGGCGCAGGGAGCGGGATCGCGTCGAGCTCGGCGTCGAGCTCCGCCCTCAGGCGGTCGAACTCGTCGCGCTTGCCCCGGGGGACGACGCGCACGCCATCGAGGCGGAGCGTCATGGGGTCGATGAACACGCCGCCCCGCTTGATGCCGAAGTGCAGGTGGGGCCCGGTGACCCGTCCGGTCTGCCCCACGTACGCGATGAGCTGGCGACTCTCCACGTGCTGCCCCACGTGCAGGCCCGCGGCGAAGCGCGACAGGTGGCAGTAGACGCTGCTGATCCCCCCCGCGTGCGCGATCTCCACCCGGTTGCCGCACGGGCCCTCCATGCCCACCGCCGTCACCACGCCCGCGGCCGTGGAGTAGACCGGCGCGCCCACCCCGGCCGCGAAGTCGACGCCGTTGTGCGGCATCACGACGTGCAGCACCGGATGCATGCGATGCGGGTTGAAGCGCGAGGCGATGCGCGCGAACGGAAGGGGCGTGCGCCAGCCCCCGTGGTTGGGCTGCCGGCCCCTGGCGTCGTACCAGCCGTGGTGATCCTTGGGGCGCTCGTCGTCGCCGAACCAGTACACGCGCACCGACGGGGCGCTGGGGGCCGCCGGGAAGTACTCGACCGCATCGAGCGACGTCCAGCGGGTGAAGACGCCGTCGACGCGCTCCTGCGTGGCCAGGACCCGCAAGCGCGCCCCCGGGCGGAGGTCCGGGAGCTCGGCGTGCCCTTCGAGCGCGTCGTCGAGCATCGCCAGCACGTCGTCGATGGGCCCGAGACCGGCGTCGGCGAACGAGGCGCGCAGGTCGGCGCCCACCAGCACGGCCTTGCGCACTCGCACGCGCTCGGATTGCAGGTCGAGCCTGCGCGGCATCAGCCGGATCGAGCCGTCGGCCTGCGGCTCTTCCCGCGCCTGCCACACGTCGATGGGCGAGCTTGCCATCTCGTAGGCGACGACGTGACCGCTCGCCTTGTCGCGCGCGACGGTGAACGTGTCCCGGGGGCCGAAGCGGTCGACGTCGCGCACGTCGCCCAGCGAGCGCGCGATCCGCTGCGACTCCGACCGCGACACTCCCGCCGAGCCCAGCGCCACGAGGAGGGGACGCCGCCCCAGGACACCCTCGACCAGCGTGATGCCCGCGTCGTCCGCCAGCCGGGCCACGCGCCACACCGAGGGGCGCGCAGGCGCCGTGTCCTCCACGACATCGGGCCCCGCGTCGACTCCGCCGTCGTCGGCGATCGCGCCCGCCCCCGACGCGGCTCCCGCCCGGGGAGCGGCGCTCGCCTGCGCGATGGGACCGGAGGCGCCGGCGCCGAGCGTCAGCGGAGCCACGATGGCGCCGATGACCACCGCGCCCCCCGCCACGGCCAGCGCGGCCCGCAGGCGGGGGGGCAAGTCGAGGCCCTTGCGCGCACGCCGGCCCCCCTCGCTCGAAGCAGGTGTCGGCGCGATCGACGCCGTCTGGGGCGTCTCTCCCGTGCTCTCCACCGGGTCCGACGCGCCTGCGCTCTCTCCCCCTTGCTCCTGGGGCGCTGCGGCGTCGGCCGGGGTCTTGGGCTCCGGACCGTCCACTTGGACAAAGGCCATTACCGGGAGAGGCGCGCGCGCGCAACCGGGGCAACGAGGGTCGTGGAGGGCGCGTCAGATTGCCCTCCCGCTGCCGTGGCGTTTCGTCGTAACCTCGCCGTTGCGACGTGCCTGCGCGCCGCACACCGCGATGGATGAGCACACCAAGCAACTGCTTCTCCTCGGCCGCGAGCACTACCAGAAGCGCGACTTCGACAAGGCCGAGCAGATGCTGCGCCAGGTCCTCGAGACCGACGACCGCCTGGCGGACGTGCACGACATGCTGGGCGTCATCTCCCACTCCCGCGGCAATTTCTCGCAGGCCGAGTACCACTTCGAGCGCGCCCTCGCCATCAACCCGAACTACACCGAGGCGGCGCTGAACCTGGCGGTCACCTACAACGACCGCGGCAAGTACGAGTCGGCGCGGCAGGTCTACGCGCGCATCAAGGGGACGCCGGGCGGCTCGCTCCAGGGGCTCGACCCGTTCGCGCGGGGCAAGATCGCCAACATGCACGCCGAGGTGGGGCAGGCCTACGCCGACGCGGGGCTCGCGCGCGAGGCCATCGCCGAATACGAGAAGGCGGTGGGCCTCTGCCCGCAGTTCGCCGACCTGCGCACGCGCCTGGGGACGCTGCTGCGCGAGATCAACGACCTGCCGCGCGCGCGCGAGCAGTACGAGGCCGCCGTCACCGCGCGACCGAGCTACGTCCCGGCGCGCATCCAGCTCGGCGTGACCCTGCTGTCGCTGGGGGAGACGGACGGCGCGGGCGACCAGTGGAAGAAGGTCCTCGAGATCGAGCCCGAGAACGTGCGCGCCAAGATGTACCTGCGCATGATGGCGAACGCCCGGACCAGCGCGCCCCCGCCACCGGACACGGGAGCGGACGGCTCGAAGCCCTGACCGGACTACCCCGCCGGCCAGCCGCGCGGGGGCTCCGGCGACACGCGACCCTCCGCCTCGAAGACGCGCTCGAAGCAGGCCACGCTCTCGCGCGCCACTTGCTCCACGGCCGGCGCCGGCCTGCCCAGCGCCGCCAGCGAGGTGACTCCGTAGCGGGTGATGCCGCACGGCACGATCAGGCGGAAGCCGTCGAGGTCGGTCGACACGTTGAAGGCGAAGCCGTGCATGGTCACCCAGCGCGAGAGCTTCACGCCGATGGCGCCGAGCTTGGCCGGCCTGCTGGCGCCGCCCTCCTGCCGTGGATCGCCGCGCCAGCGGTCGGGGCTGGCCTGGTCGGTCCAGACGCCCACCAGCTTCGCGTCGCCTTCCAGGAAGCTGGCCTCGACGCCGTGCTCGCGGGCCAGCGCGATCATCACGCGCGCGAGATCGCGGACGTAGCGGCGCACGTCGAGGCGGTCGGGGTGCAGATCGAAGATGGGGTAGGCCACGAGCTGCCCGGGCCCGTGGTAGGTGACGTCCCCTCCCCGGCCTGTCTCGTGCAGCTCCACGCCGCGCCGCTCGAGCTCCGCCCGGGGCAGCAGCACGTTCTCGCCGTGGGCGCCGCGGCCCAGGGTGACCACCGGCTCGTGCTCGAGCAGCAGCAGCGTATCGCCCACCTCGCCGCGCACGCGCGCCGCCACCAGCCGCTCCTGCAGCGCGTGCGCCTCGCCGTAACGGACGCGGCCGAGCCAGTGGGCGGTGAACGCGCGCGCCATCTAGGATCGGAAGTAGTTGGGCGCCTCTTCCGTGATGATGACGTCGTGCACGTGGCTCTCGCGCAGCCCCTGCGACGTGATGCGGACGAAGCGCGCGCGGGTGCGGAGCTCCTGGATGCTCTTGCTGCCGGTGTAGCCCATCCCGCTGCGCAGCCCGCCCACCAGCTGGTAGAGGATGGACGCCAGCGACCCGCGGTGCGGCACGCGCCCCTCGATCCCCTCGGGGACGAGCTTCTCGTCCGCCGTCCCCGCCTGGCCGTAGCGGTCGCGGCTGCCCTTCTTCATCGCGCCGAGGCTGCCCATGCCGCGGTACACCTTGTAGCTGCGCCCCTGGTAGAGCACGAGGTCGCCCGGCGACTCGTCGGTCCCCGCGAAGAGCGAGCCGATCATGACGCTGCTCGCGCCGGCGGCGATGGCCTTGGTCACGTCGCCCGAGTGCTTCACGCCGCCGTCGGCGATGACGGGAATGCCGTGCCGGTCGGCCACGCGCGCGCAGTCGCTGACGGCGCTGATCTGCGGCACGCCCACGCCGGCCACCACGCGCGTCGTGCAGATGCTGCCCGGGCCGATGCCGATCTTGACCGCGTCGACCCCGGCGTCGATGAGCGCCTCGGTCCCCTCGGTGGTGGCCACGTTGCCGGCGATGACCTTGACGCCCGGGAACTCCTTCTTGGTCGCGCGCACGGCGTCGAGGACGCCCCTGGAGTGACCGTGGGCGGTGTCGATGACGATGACGTCGACCCCGGCGGCGACGAGCGCCGCGCTGCGCTCGTGGCGGTCGGGCCCGGGGCCGATGGCGGCGCCCACGCGCAGGCGGCGCTGCTCGTCCTTGTTGCCCTGCGGGTACTTGTCGGCCTGCAGGATGTCCTTGATGGTGATGAGGCCGGCCAGCTTGCCGTCGCCGTCGACCACCAGCAGCTTCTCGATGCGGTGCTTGTGCAGCAGGCGCTTGGCCTCGTCGACGCTCACCCCCGGCGGCACGGTCACGAGCTCCTTGGTCATCAGGGCGCTGACGGGCTGGTCGAGGTTCTGCTCGAAGCGGATGTCGCGCGCCGTGAGGATGCCCACCGGCCGCTCGCCTTCGACCACGGGGACCCCGCTGATGTCGTGCTCGCGCATCACCTCCAGCGCCGCGCGCAGCGACTGCGACGGCCGCGCCGTGACCGGGCCGAGGATCATCCCGCTCTCGGCGCGCTTCACGCGCTCCACCTCGCGCGCCTGGTCGGCGATGGGCAGGTTCTTGTGGAGGATGCCGATGCCCCCCTCGCGCGCCATGGTGATGGCGGTGCGCGCCTCGGTGACCGAGTCCATCGCCGCGCTGACGATGGGTATGTTGAGCTCGAGGCCACGGCAGAGCCGCGTCTTCACCTCGACGTCCTTGGGCAGGACCTCGCTGTAGCCGGGAGAGAGCAGGACGTCGTCGAACGTCAGGCACTCGCGGAGCTTGTCGTCGAGCATGGCTGTGTATAGCGCAGCGCCCGCGCCTTGCGAACGGGCTGCCCGTCAATCCGGGATCTTGTGCCCCTTGCCCGTCTGCTCGTCGCGGAACTCGTCGAGACCCCCCACGAAGCTGTGCGCGATCTCGGGGTCGAACTGCGTCGCGCTGCAGCGCTCGATCTCGCCCACCGCCACCTCGTGCGGCAGGGCGCGGCGGTAGGCGCGGTCGCTGGTCATGGCGTCGTAGGTGTCGGCCACGGAGATGATGCGCGCGATGAGCGGCACGTCGTTGCCCTTGAGCCCCAGCGGATAGCCGCGACCGTCCCAGCGCTCGTGGTGCAGGTGCACGCCGGGGACCAGCGGATGCAGGAACTTGATGGGATCGAGTATGTCCTTGCCGTACGTGGGGTGGCGCTTGAACATCTCGTACTCGTCCTGCGTGAGCTTGCCCGGCTTGTTGAGGTTCATCACGCAGCCGATCTTGCCGATGTCGTGCATCAGCGCGCTCTGCCGGACGATCTCGATGACCTCCGCCGGCAGGCCCAGCCTCACCGCCAGGTACATGGCGTACGTCGCCACGCGCTCGGAGTGGCCGGCGGTGTAGCGGTCCATCTTGTCGATGGCGCGCGCCAGGCCCTGGATGGTCTGCTGGAAGGTGGCGCGCAGGTCCTCGTACAGGCGCGCGTTCTCGATGGCCGCCGCCGCGCGCGAGCCCACGATGGAGAGCAGCTTGCGGTGACCCTCGTTGAACCGCTTCTGCTTGGTGAAGCTGGCGACGGCGATCCACCCCAGCAGGCGCGTCTTCATGCGCAGCGGAACCGAGACCAGCGAGCCCAGGGGCGCCGTCGGGGGGGTGGCGAAGAAGCGCGACCCCTTGCCGCCCTGCTCGAGCAGCGTCGAGTGCGCCGCGTAGTGGTCGATGAACGTCTGCGGCGACAGGACGCCGTACTCCGAGCCGATGCGCATCGCGCCGCCGGAGTCCTCGAGCGGGATGGCCTGGCGCTCGCCGGAGGCCGGCAGGTCGGTCGTGCGCGAGGAGTTGGGCGGGGGCTGCGAAGACTCGCCCGGCCTGCGCGGCTGCACCAGGCGCTGCCGCTCGAAGTAGCCCCCCTCGCCGTCGTCGAGCCAGGTGGACACGAGGTCGCCCTTGAGCTCGTGGATGGCGGTGTCGCCGATGGTGGCCAGCACCTCCTCGAGCGACAGGCTGGCGGCGATGGCCTCGCTCACCGTGTACAGCGACACCGCCTCGCGCAGGCGCAGGTTCTCCGCGGACAGGCGCTGCTTCTCGAGGCCGCGCTGCACGACGCGGATGACCTCTTCCACCTTGAACGGCTTGAGGATGTAGTCGTACGCGCCGCGCTTCATGGCGTCGATCGCCGTCTCCACCGTGCCGAAGCCGGTCATGATGACCGTGAGCGCGTTCGGAGCGGCGGTGCCGATCGCATCCAGCAGCTCGATCCCGCCCATGCGGGGCATCTTGAGGTCGCTGATGATGAGGTCGTAGTGGGCGTTGTGCAGCTCGTTGAGCGCGGCGGCGCCGTCCTCCGCCGTGCGGACGATGTAGCCCTCCATCCCCAGGAAGTCAGCCAGGATGTCCCGGATGAACTTCTCGTCGTCGACGATAAGGACGCGCGGACGCTCGTCGGGGGCGGAGGACATCGACATCGTCGGGCTCGTCACGACGCGGAAGCCCGAACTCTAACAGATCCGCCCAGGTCCGACGCCACCCTTCGAACGCGGGCTCAGGCACGCCGGCTTGCATCGCGCCGGCACGCGTGGAAGCTTGCCTGCCGGCGATGGCAGCTGGAGCGGGTAGGCACGCGCACGCGCTGGCGGCCCAGGCGCAGCGGCTCGGAGCCGGGGACGACCTCCCGGGCGTCCTCGGGCGACGGCGTGCGGTCGCCGTCGTGCTCGCGGCGTACGTGGCCGTGGGGGTCGTGGCCGCCGCGCTGTCGCTCGCGCTCGATCGCGACCCGGTGTCGTGCGACGGCTGGCTGGGGACGCGCGGGTCCGCGGCGCTGCTGCTCAGCCTGGGCGTCGGGGTGTGCGTGGCGGCGGTCACCATCGCCGCCACGCGGGTGATGGTGCGCCGCGCGGCGTGGGCGCGCGCCCTGCACGCGGCGCTGCGGCCTACGGTGCACCGCGCCGGCGACGGCTGGCTCCTGGCCATCGCCGTCGCCAGCGCCGCGGGCGAGGAGCTCCTCTTCCGCGGCCTGATGGTGCCCATCTTCGGCGTGCTGGTCTCGGCCCTGGTCTTCGGGGGGCTGCACCAGATCCGCGGGCCCGCGCGGTGGGGCTGGATGGCGTGGGCCACGCTGATGGGCGTCGTCTTCGGCGCCCTCTTCGCCGCCACCGGCAGCCTGGCCGGCCCCATCGCCGCGCACGTGGCCATCAACGCCGCGAACCTGCGCTTCCTGCGCGACAACGACCCCGCGCCGCGACCACGCGCGCTGGGGGGCCTGCTCCGGCGGAGCTAGTCGTCGCCCTTGTCTTCGAGCCACGACACGCCGTAGAGGCCGCGCTTGCGCAGGAGGTCGCGCAGGTGGTGGCGGGCCACGTCGGCCTCGCGCGCCGCCAGCGACAGGTTGCCGCCGCAGCGCTTCATCAGCGCCGCCAGGTACGCGCTCTCGAAGCGCTCGATGGAGCGCTCCTTCGCCCCGGCGAACGTGCCGGACAAGTCGAGCGCCTCGCGCTCCTGCCGCGTGCCGCGGAAGCCGAAGCCCTCGCCGGCCACGTCGTGCCGCCGCACGATCCCGTCCTGGGCCATGGCCGCCGCGCGCGCCAGCACGTTGCGCAGCTCGCGCACGTTGCCCGGCCAGGGCTGCGTGGCCAGGAAGTCGAGCGCGCCCTGCTCGATGAGCACCGGCACGTCGCGCTGCCCGGGCAGCGACGTCAGCAGCTTCTGGCAGAGGATGGGGATGTCCTCCAGCCGATCGCGCAGCGGCGGCAGCATCACCCGCACCTGCGCCAGCCGGTAGTAGAGATCCTCGCGGAAGCGGCCGGCCTCGATCTCGTGGCGCAGGTCGCGGTGGGTGGCCGCGATGACGCGCACGTCGATCTTCATCGGGGCGTGCCCGCCCACGCGGACCACCTCCTGCCGCTCGAGCACGCGCAGGAACTTGGACTGGAGCGTGGCCGGCAGCTCGCCGATCTCGTCGATGAAGACCGTCCCCCCCGTGGCCGCCTCGAAGAAGCCGATGCGCCGCTGGTCGGCCCCGGTGAAGGCCCCCTTCTCGTGGCCGAAGAGCAGCGACTCGGCCAGCGTCTCCGGCAGGGCCGTGGCGTCGATCACCACGAAGGGCTGGCTGGCCCGCGGGCTGCGGTCGTGGAGCGCCCGCGCCACCTCTTCCTTGCCCGTCCCCGTCTCGCCCTGCACCAGCACGCCGAGCCCCTTGGGCGCCACCCGCTCCAGCGTGGCGAAGAGCTCGCGCATCTCGGTCGATTGCCCCACCAGCTCGCCGAACGCGTTGAGCAGGCTCACCGCCGCCGTCGCCGACGCGTCGTCGAGCTCGAGGCGCAGCGTCGTCGCGCCCACCTTGATCTCGCCCCCGGCGGCCAGCTCGATCTCGGTGATGCGGTGCGGCCCCAGCCAGGTGCCGTTGGTGCTGCCGCCGTCGCGCACGTGCACGCGCTCGCCCACCCGGCGCAGCTCGAGGTGCACGCCGCTCACCTGCGGATCGTGGAGCACGAGGTCGTTGGTGGGGTGGCGCCCCACGGTGGCGAGCGCGCTCGACATGGCCAGGGCGCGCCCCAGGCCGGGGCCCGCGATGGCCACGAGCTTCGGGATGGACGTCACCGTCCGCATACGGATCCCGGTGTTGACCTCCGTCCCGCCGCGCGTCTCCTCGCTGCTCATCCGCGCCCGATGGTACCAGCTTCAACGAAGCGGCTTCGGTGCTAACGTGCGGCCGATGCGTGGCGGACGCTCGCTCCGGACGGGGGTCGCGCTCGCCCTGCTCGCCGCGTCCCTGTCGACCGCCACCGCCGCGCGCACGCAGTCCGAGGACGAGCTCGCCGCCGCGCGCAAGACCTTCGCCGAGGCCGTCGCCGACGAGAACGCGAAGCGCTACGACAGCGCGCTCGAGAAGTTCCGGCAGGTCGCCGCCGTGAAGGACACCGCCAACGTCCACTACCGCATCGCCAGCTGCCTCGAGGCGCTGGGGCAGAAGGCGCAGGCGCTGGTCGGCTACGAGGCGGCGGTCCGCCTGGGCCAGTCGGACCGGACGGCGGCGGACGTCGTCCGGGCGGCGACCGCGCGCGCGACCGCGCTCGACAAGGTCGTCCCGCGCCTCGCCGTCCTCGTGCCGGGCGACGCGCCCGCCGGGCTGGAGGTGCGCATCGACGACGCCCCCGTCGACGTCGCCGCCCTGCCCTCCGGCGTGCCGCTCGATCCGGGCCACCACACCATCACCGCGACGGCGCCTGGCGACGTGCCGTTCCGCACCGGCGTGACGCTGCCCGAGGGCGGCCGCGTCTCGATCACCGTCACCCTCGAGCCGCTGGCGCCCCCGGCCCCGTCGGGGGCCCAGGCCGGCGGCGCGACGGGGAGCGCCACCGCGCCGCCGCCCCCGCCCCCGCCGCCCGCCTCCCACGGCGTGCCCGCGGGCGCCTGGGTCGCCATCGGCCTCGGCGGGGCGCTGGCCGCGGGCTCCGTGGTCTCCTTCGTCCTGCGCTCGTCGAACCTGAGCACGCTCGACCGCGACTGCACCACGGGCTCCGACGGGAAGCTCTCGTGCCCCGCCCGGCTGACGGGCGAGGTGAACGACGCGCGCAACGCCGCCAAGGTCGAGGGTCCGCTCGGCATCGGGCTCGCCGCCGGCGCGGCCGTGTCGCTGGGCGTCGGCATCTGGCTGATGGCGTCGAACCCCTCCGACGCCCCGCAGCAGGCCGCGCGCGGCGTGCACGTCTCCCCCGTGGTATCGCAGAGGGGTGGCATGCTCGTGGTGAGCGGGCCGCTCGAACGATGAGGATCCCGCTCGCGCTCGCCGCCGCCGCCCTGCCCCTGGGGTGCTCGGTCCCCGACGTGACGTTCACCGCCGACGACGCGACCGCCGAGACCGGCGGCCCCGAAGCGGGGGACGACGCCTCCGAAGGCGGCGCCGGCGACGGCACCTCGGGGACTGCCGACGCCGACGCGGATGCCCCGCCGGGCCCGTACGACGGGCCGGTCTACTGCGCCGACGGCGGGCCCCCGCCTCCCGACGGAGGCAAGTGCTGCCCGGGAGGCGCCCCCTGCTACGGCACGTGCAACGCGGTCGCGTGCGGCAACTGCGGGAGCTGCTCGTCGCCCAGCGTGTGCTGCTCCAAGGGCTCCGCGGGCACTTGCGGCCCGCCTCCCTGCCTCTGACGACGACATTCGCGCTTCGCGCTCAACGTCGTGCAGGTAGCACGACGACATTCGCGCTTCGCGCTCAACGGCTCACCGCGCTCGCGGCTTCCTCGATGGTCCGGATCAGCTCGCCGGTGAGACGGCGGAGCGCCGACAGAGCGCCCTCCAGCTTGCCGGTGGCGTCGGCCAGGTCGAGCTCGGAGCGCACGTTCTGCTCGGCGAGCTGCCGCTGCAGGGCCTCGATCTGGTAGCCGAGGTCCTCCTCCAGCACGCGCGCCCGCGCCTCCTCCGCCGCCAGCGCCGCCTGCTCCCACAGCAGCGTCTCGCGTCCGATGGCGTCGACCTCCGGCAGCGTCGAGTCTTCGTCGATGCCCTTGCGGCGCGAGGCGATGGCCTCCACGTGCGCCCGCTCGCGCGACCGCTCGCGGGAGAGGCTGTCGATGGCGTGCCCCAGCGTGCCGCGGAAGGCGCGCGCGTGCGCCTCGAGGCGATCGACGCGCGCCTGGTGCTCGGCCACCGTGCCCTTGGCGCGCTCGAGCGACAGCACCAGGTCTCGCCCCAGCTCCTGCAGCTCGTGGGCGCGACGCACGCCGGCGTCCGACTCCCCGCGCGACGCGCGCGCCACGTCCACGTGCTTGCCCAGGTCGGTCAGCATCCCGTGCCAGCGCGCCGCGATCTCCGCCGTCGGCAGCGACGCGATCTCCGCGGTGAGCTGCGCGCGCGAGGACACGACCGGCGGCCCCTCCACCGCGGTCAGCATCGACTCGCGCCCCTCGTCGTCGGAGGGCGGGGGCGGTCGGACCGAGCCCCCCAGGCGGCGCAGCACGTCGTTCAGCGCGTCGACCACCGCGAACGCGTCGCGCGGCCGGTCGGCGGGGCTGCGCGCCAGCAGGCGCAGCACGAGCTCCTCCACCTCGGCCGGGATGCCGTCCACGCGCGCGCTCGGCGTGATGGGCGCCTCCCGCAGCGGCGCCACCAGCAGGTCGGCGCCGCGCGCGTCGAAGGGCATCATCCCGGTGAGCATCTCGTAGAGCACCACGCCGAACGCGTAGAGGTCGCCGCTCGCCCCCGCCGGCGCCCCTTCGGCGTACTCGGGCGGAATGTAGCCGGGCGTGCCGAAGCGCTGCTCGCTGAAGGTGAGGGCGGGCGCGTCGAGGATCTTGGCGATGCCGAAGTCGGTCAGCTTGACGAAGTCGGCCCCGTTGCGCGTCGTCAGCAGCACGTTCTCGGGCTTGAGGTCACGATGGATGACGCCGAGCTCGTGGGTGCGGCCGAGCGCCGACGCGATCTGCGCGCCGACCGCCGCCGCCCGCGTCCAGGCGAAGCGGCCCTTGCGCAGCGTGGCCAGGAGCGACTCGCCGTCGACGTACTCCATGACGAGAAAGACCATCCCGTCGCTCTCGCCGAGGTCGGTGATCTCGACGATGTTGGGGTGGTTGATGCGGTTGACGGCGCGCGCCTCGCGCAGGAACCGCTCGCGGTGCATGGGGCTCATCCCCAGGTCGTGCCGCAGCAGCTTGATGGCCGAGAGGCGGTCGATCATCACGTGCCGCGCCAGGTACACCAGCGACATCCCGCCGCTCCCCAGGCGCCGCACCAGGCGGTAGCGGGCCGCGAGCGTGCGCCCCACCAGCGGATCCGGGCTGCGCGCGAGCTCGCTGCCGTCGAACGGGCAGAAGGCCGCGTCCTCGGCGAACGGTTCGGAGCACCGCGGGCAGATCTTCATCGCCGGCTCCCCCACGCTACCATCCTCGCGCCGCCGCGCGTGTCGCTCGGCCCCCTGCTCAGCAGAGGGAGAGATCACCGCCAGGACGCCAATGACGCCAACGGAGAGAGCAGGCTTGGTCTGTCTCGCGCTCTTGGCGGACCCTGGCGTCCTGGCGGTGATCTCGGCTTTTACGGGCTGGTCAGGGGGCCGAGGCGGCACTCGAGAGGCTGGTGCTGCTCGCCGCCGGCGACGACGATGACGCGGCCCGCGGCGGCGCCGCCGGCGAAGCGGGCGACGACCCAGCTCTCGACGGGCGAGTCCCACGGCGAGCCCCACTGCGACGACGTGCCCTGCGCGCTGACCGTCGTGTCCTGCGTGCGCAGCTCGACGGCCTCGAGGCACACGCGCGCGGTGCTCCAGCGGACGCGCGCCAGCATGGTGGCCTCGTCCATCCCGCGCAGCTCGCTGGCGCCCACCAGGCGCACCCACGGCGCGATGGTCTGCAGCGTCACCCGCCACCCCGCCGCGTCCGACTTGCACGCCGGATCGTCGGCCGGCAACAGCGTGGACCACGGCGCCAGCGGCGTGGAGGGCACGCCCGGCGCGACCACCACCGCCGGATCCATGGCCGACGCCGGCTCGCTCCCCGAGGGGGCGCGCACCACCGCGAGATCGCCGCGCGGGCCCACCGCCAGCGCGTCGATGTTGGCGGGGTAGAGGTCGCTGCTGGGGGGCGCGTCGAGCTCGAACGCCGTGGCCGGCGTCGCGCCCGCGCCCAGGCGCACCACGCGCGCGTGCCCGGACGAGTCCTCCTCGAGCCAGGCCACCGCCTCGCCGTCCAGCGCCGCCGCGCTCACGATGCGCCACTCGTCGCCACGCCCCGGCTCGAAGGCGAAGCGCGGCTTGACCGTCGCCGACGGCGCCGCGCGCACCACGGCCAGCGCGCCGGTGGCGATCTGCACCAGCAGGTCGGCCGGCGCCGCGGGATCGGCCGGCGTCAGCGGCACCACGCCGCTCGGCACGGGGTCCTCGCGCAGCGCGTCCGCCAGGGGAACGCCCGCGGCCCGCGCCGCCTGCACCAGGTCGCGCATGGCGATGGGCCCGCGCCGGATCGCGCCGAGCGGATCGAACGCCGGCACGAAGCTCACGTTGCGCACCAGCGCCATCACGTCGCGGTTGAAGCCCGAGACCACCAGGCGGTCGTCGCCGGGCTGCGTGGCCGGGCCGTGCAGGATGGCCCGCGGCGCCGCGTCGTCGGCGGCGTCGGTGTCGCGCACGGCGCCCACCAGCTTGCGCGGGAACGAGAGGCGCAGGAAGTCGAAGCGGCCGTTCGGATCCGACGCCGCCACGCGCGACGCGCCCAGGCCCAGGTCCTCGGGGCTGCGCTCGCCGCGCGGCGCGGCGGCGCGCTTCACCTCGCCGGCGGGCCGGCACGTCATCACCGGAGGCGGCGCGCGCTCGATGCGCGGCGCGGGCGGCGCGCTCGTGGCCGGCGGCTGCGTGGCCGGAGGCGTGGGCGCCCAGCCGACGCGGTACCACTGCCCGAGGTCGCACCCGACCAGCGAGCAGGCGTGGGTGTCGAGCCACCCCCCGGGCTTGGAGGCCGGCGGCCCCGCCACCTCGCTCCAGGTCGCGCCGCGGTCGAGCGTCTGCCAGATGCGGCCGTCGCGCTGGCGGGCCAGGGCGATGCTGCCCGCGCCGGCGACGCGCTCGAAGGTGAAGGCGGACGTCTGCACCGAGCCGTCCACGCCGATCTCGATGGCGCCGGTGCCGCCGCCCAGGCTGGCCCAGCCGCGCAGCGTCCCCTGCGGCGTCACCGTCCAGCCGCGCTCCGCCAGGCGGTTGAGATCGATGGGCGAGCCCTTGGTGCTCTCGCCCGTGGCCTGGAGGGCCGCGCGCAGCATCGGCGTCACCGCGTCGGTGGGCCAGGCGTGCAGCTCGCCCGTCCGCCCGTCCACCAGCCCCCACGCGTTGGAGACGCCCCCCACGTCGCTCACCACGGCGATGGCGCCGCCGTCGGCGCGCGGCACCCAGCGCACCACGTTGAACGTCGGCCCCGTGCCCGCGTCCCCGGCGGCGTCGAAGTCGATCTGCTGCCACCCGCCGCCCGGCGAGCGCACGCACGCGGTCTTGCGGTTGTTGCCCACCGGCTTGTCGCACTGCCCGAGGTAGGCGATGCCGCCGTCGTCGCTCACCACGAAGCGCCCCGACTCGGTGAACGTCTGCTCGACCACCGGCGCCTTGTCGAGCGCGTGCGACACCACGAAGCTGCCGCCGTTGGGGCGCCCGCAGGTGAAGACCACGTCGTCCGCCGTGCGCGTGCCGACGCACGTCGCGTCCGGGGGCAGCTTGCCCGCGGCCAGCACGTCGACCACGCCCGTCACCAGATCGACCTTCACCAGGTCGCCGCTGCTGACGACGAGCGCCGTCCCGTCCCCGGCGGGCGCGCCGGCCCGCACCGCGCGCCGGATGGGCGCCTCCTCCTCGCGCCACGCGGGCTGCTTCGGGCGGAGCGCCGGCGCGGGCGTGGCCGCGGGCGGCGCGTCGAACTCGGCCAGGCGACCGCCCGGCATCAGGCGCAGCGCGGGCCCGCCCTGCGTCTCCACCCACAGCGCGTCGTCGCGGCCCGCGGCGTGGTCGACGAAGACGCGCTTGGCGGGGGCGCGCAGGCGCGCCGTGGCGTCGGTCCAGTGCTCGCCGGCGTCGGTGGTGACCAGCAGCCCCGGCCCCTCGACCAGCGCCGCCGCCCGGCCGTCGTCGAGCGCCGCCACGTCGAGCAGCCCCGCCGGGGCGATGGGCAGCCGCTTGCCGGTGGCGGGCTCGATCATCCAGCGCTCGCCCGTGTCCGACCGCACCAGCGCCGCCTTCGACGCGAAGGCCACCTCGGCCACGTCGGCCGGCAGCGTCACCACCGGGCGCAGCAGGCCGTCGAAGGCGTCGCTGGCGTAGAGCGCCCCGCGCGCGCGAAAGAGGTACCCGCCCCCCAGGCGCGCCGGCACGCGCCAGGCCGACTGGATGGGCACGTCGGCCACGTCCTTCGCCGCGCGCACGTCCACGCCGTGGACCACCACACGCAGCCCCTCGAGCACCACGCCCGCCCCGTCGTCGCCCATGGGCAGCAGCGTGAGCGCCGACGCCCGCGCTGGATCGGCCACCACGTACTGCGGCGGCATGGGCGGCACCGCCGGGGCGCTCGGCTCCGGAGCCGGCGCCGGCCGCGCCGCCGAGCGCGCCGGGCCGCCCTCGGGCGCGCAGGCGGTGGCGAGGACGAGGAGCGAGCCCGCCGCGAGCCGTGGGGAGAGGCGCATGCGAGGGATCATACGCACGGCGAGCGTATTCTATTTGGTCTCCGCCACCGATCCGTCGATCCCCAGCACCTTCAGGTACGTCGCCCGCACCTCCCGGGTCACCGCCACGTACCGCTCGAGCAGCACCGTCTCGGCCTTCGCCCGCGGGCCGTCGCGCATGCCCGTCCGGCGGGCGAGCGCCGCCAGCCCCGGGGCGCCCTCCTCGAGCAGCGTGGCGCTGGTGCCGCTCGACACGCGCAGCCGCTGCTCCAGGCGCCGCAGGAAGCGCCACCCCTCGCGCAGCGCGTCGCCCGAGGGCGCGTCGACGTATCCGCACGTCTCCAGCGCCGACAGCGCCACCTCGGTCTCGGTCGTGCGCACCCGCGGGTCGCGCCCGTGCTGCATCTGGAGCCACTGCGTGGCGAACTCCACGTCGACCAGGCCTCCGCGCCCGAGCTTCAGGTCGTAGCGCGCCGGCGCCCGGTCGAGCCGCTCGCGCGCGAGCTCCCGCTCCATGCGCGTGCGCAGGTGGTGCAGCCGCTCCGGCGGCGGCGCCCCGCGCTCGTAGGCCGCGGCGCGGGCGACGGCGAGGACGCGCGCGCCGAGCCCGGGGTCCCCCGCGACGGCGCGCGCCTTGACCAGCGCCTGCCGCTCCCAGCCCTCGGCCTTCTCCTCCTGGTAGCGGGCGAACGCCTCCAGCGACGCCACCAGCAGCCCGTGGCTGCCAGACGGCCGCAGGCGCGTGTCGAGCTCGTAGCCCGGCCCCTCGCCGTGCGTCGTCCCCACCAGGCGCAGCACGCGCTGGGCGACGCGCCCGAAGCGCTCCGCCGCGTCGTCGTCGGTGGCGTCGTAGACGAAGAAGAGGTCGAGATCGGAGCCGTACCCGATCTCCCGTCCGCCGAGCTTGCCCATGGCGACGAGCGCCAGGCCGCGCTGGTCGTCCAGGCCCCTCTCGCGCATGGCGAAGCGGCAGGCGTGCTCCAGCGTGCCGTCGGCCAGGGCGGTCAGCACGTGGGCCGCCTCGCGCGTGGACAGCTCGCCGGCGAGATCGGCCAGGCCCACCTCGAAGGTGACGCGGCGCTTGGCCCGCCGCAGGGCGCCCACGAACGCGTCCACGTCGGCCGCGTCGTCGCCCTCCAGCGCCGCCACCTCCTCGTCGAGCTGCGCGCGCGCCACCTCCGGCGTGGGCACGCCGCGCGCGTAGACGACGCGGTCGGCCAGGTCGGGGTGGGCCACCAGCGCCGCGCCGAGGAAGGCGCTCGCCCCCAGCAAGGACGCCAGCGCGCGGACCATGCGCGGATCGTCGGCCAGCGCGTTCACGTAGACGCCGGGCGTGGACAGGCGCGCGAAGAAGGCGGCCAGCAGGCGCGCGGCCTGCTCGGGATCGGCCGCGTCGGCGAGCGCGTCCACCAGCAGCCGCGCGAAGGCGCCGTCGCGATCGCGCGTCGTCGCGCCCAGCGGCGCGTCGGGTCGCCGCGACAGGGCGAGCAGGTGGCGCGGCAGATCGCTCGTCGCCGCGGCCCCGAAGCGCGCGATGGCGGCGGAGGCCACCGCCTGCTCGTCGCGGGCGTCGAGGGCCACGGCCAGGCGCTCGAAGGACAGATCGTGCTCGCTCACGTGCCGGCGGCTGCCCGGCGGGGTCGCGGGGGCGCCGTCGGGCTCGCGTCCGAGCGACGCGAACCGCGCCGACACGCGCGCGCGCACCGCGGCCAGCTCGCGCTCGAGCGCCGCCGTGCCGTCGTAGCCGAGCGATCGCGCCACCCGCTCGCGCAGCCCGGGCTCGGCGGGCAGCGCGTGCGTCTGCAGGCCGGTGGCGAACTGCACGCGGTGCTCGATGCGGCGCAGGAAGAGGTACGCGTCGGACATCTCCGCCTCCTCGCGCGCGCTCACGAAGCCGCGCCCGCGCAGCCGCCTCAGCGCGTCGAGGGTGTTGGTCCCGCGCACGCGCGGCTCGCGCCCGCCCCACACCAGCTGCAGCGACTGCGCGAAGAACTCCACCTCGCGGATCCCGCCCGGACCGATCTTCAGGTCGTCGCCGGCGTCGCCCTCGGCCTCCGCCCGGGCGCGCACCAGCATCGCCGTCATCTCGTCGACGATGCGCGGGTCGACCGCGCGCCGCCACACGAAGGGCGCGAGCGCCTCGAGCAGCCGCCCGCCGAAGCGCGCGTCGCCCGCCACCGGCCGGGCGCGGACCAGCGCCGCCCGCTCCCAGGTGCGGCCCCACGTCTCGTAGTAGCGCTCGGCCGAGGCCAGCGCGTTCACGAGGGGCCCGCGCGTCCCCTCCGGGCGCAGCCGCAGATCGACGCGCCACACCGTGCCGTCCTCGGTGGTCTCGTCGAGCGTGGCCACGAAGCGCTGCGCCACGCGCGTGAAGTGCTCGTGGAGCGACTGCTTGCCGGCGGCGCCGTCGTCGGTCTCGTAGAAGAGCATCAGGTCGACGTCGCTGCCGGCGTTGAGCTCGCGCCCTCCGAGCTTGCCCATGCCGACGACGACGAGCGGGCACGCCCCGCCGCCGGCCGCGACGGGCGGCCCGAAGCGCGTCTCCGCCCACCCCAGCGCCTCGGCCAGCGCCACCTCGCAGCAGACGTCGGCCAGGTCCGACAGCTCGCGCGCCGTGACGTCCACGTCGTGCCCCGGGTGCGCCAGCAGCTCGCGCGCCGCGATGCGCAGCTTCTCGCGCGCCGCGAAGCGCCGCAGCCCGCGCCGCACGAGGTCGGCGTCGGACAGGTCGCCCACCGCCCCCGCCGCGAGCCGCCGGTACCCCCGCAGATCGCGCGCTTGCCTCGTCCCCCGCGCGATGGCCGCGAGGTCCTCCGGGTGCCGCTCCAGCGCCGGAGCGAGGGCCGGGTACGCCTCCCCCAGCATCACCCGCAGCTCGGCCGCGGTGGGAGGCGTGGATCCGGCGACGCGCACGGTCCGAGGGTAGACCGGGAGCGTCGATCGCGGGCTACCCGGCGTCGATCGCGGGTTACCCGGCGGCGATCGCGGGCTACCCGGCGGCGATCGCGGGCTACCCGGCGGCGATCGCGGGCTACCCGGCGGCGATCGCGGGCTACCCGTCGGCGATCGCGCCTTACCCGGCGTCGATCACGGCCTACCCGGCGGCGATCGCGGGCGATCGAGCGAGAACATCGCGTGATCGAGCGTGGGTAGGGCGCGATCGAGCGCGGGTAACGCCTGATCGAGCGCGGGTAGGGCGCGATCGACGCCGGGTAACGCCCGATGGAGCGTGGGTAACGCCCGATCGCCGACGGGTAGCCCTCGATCGAGCCCGGGTAACGCCCGATCGACGCCGGGTAGCCCGCGATCGAGCGCGGGTAGCGCCCGATCGACCGCCCGAGTCCGGTGATCGAGGCTGGTCCCTGCGTCCGAGAGAACCGCAGAGACGCAGAAAGCGCAGAGGAGGAGGAACAAATCCCTCTGCGTCCTCTGCGTCTCTGCGGTTTTCTCGCTCCCCCGCTACCGCTGGCCCCACAGGGGGAACATCATGACGACGGCCCAGTCGAAGAGGGCGTGCGCCAGGATGCCCGGCGCCAGGCGGCCGAAGGAGCGGGCCATGGCGCCCCAAAGCAGGCCCGCGCCGAGCGCCGCCAGCGGGAGCACCGGGTTCAGGCCCGCGCCGGGGCCGGCGTCGGCGCGGAGCGACCACATGGTCGGGACGTAGGCGAGCGCGTAGAGGAAGGCCGCGCCGATCCAGGCGGTGCGCGAGCCCATGCGGTCCGCCAGCACCTGCGTCACCATGCCGCGCCAGACCAGCTCCTCGGCCAGCGCGACCACGGCGATGGTGGCGCCCACCGCCGGCGCGTGCGCCTGCAGCAGGCGAGGGTCGCCGATCTGGCCGTACAGCGAGACCAGCCAGATCTCGCGCTTGCCCCCCACCGGCGCCAGCAGGCGCACCGCCGCCCAGGCGATGCCGAAGAGCAGCACCGCGCCCACCGCGCCGCGCGTGAAGTCGCCCCAGCGCGGGAAGAGCCACTCGCGCAGCAGCTCCTCGCGCCTCGCCCACGCCGCCGCCACCGCCGCCAGCACCACCGTCGGCCCGCCGGCCAGCACCCAGAAGGCCACCGTGCCGGAGCTCTGCGGCAGGAACGCGAAATACGAGGCGATGGCCGTCGCCACCACCGAGAGCGCGACGAAGACGAGGGCCGCGGGGCGCATGCGCCGCCATGCGTATCACGCCCCCGGAGTTTTCTGTGCTCTCCTCTCCCCCATGGCCAGGCTCGTCAACTTCGATTCCGCCAGCGCCGGCCGCTCGCTGCGCCGCTTCGCGGTAGTCGCCGTCATCGCCGTCGGCATCCTCTACGTCGGCTGCTCCACCACCACGCGCGTCGACGCGGGGCACGTCGGCATCCGCGTCAAGCTCGCCGGCAGCGACCGCGGCGTGCAGGACATGCCGGTGGTGACGGGCTGGGTGTTCTACAACCCGCTCACCGAGCAGATCATCCTCTTCCCCACCAGCGTGCAGAACGTGGTGTGGACGCAGTCGGCGCACGAGGGCAAGTCCTTCGACGAGTCGATCACCTTCAGCTCGTCGGAGGGCGTCAACGTCAACGCCGACATCGGCCTGAGCTTCCACATCGAGGCCAGCCTGGCGCCCAAGCTCTACGGCCGCTTCCGCCTGAACGACCTGGAGAAGCTGTCCGACGGGTACATGCACAACACGGTGCGCGAGGCGTTCAACGACGTCGCCTCCAAGCTCGCGGTGCAGGACATCTACGGCGCCGGCAAGAGCAAGATGCTGGCCGAGGTGACGCAGAAGTGCCGCGACGTCTTCGGCAAGGACGGCATCATCATCGATCAGCTCACCATCAACGGGACGCTGCGCCTGCCGCAGAACGTGTCGGACGCCATCAACCGCGCCATGGAGGCCACGCAGAACGCCATCCAGAGCCGCAACCGGGTGGCGCAGGTCGAGGCCGAGGCCACGCAGGCCATCACCCAGGCGCACGGCGCGGCGGAGGCGGCGCGGCAGAAGGCGCAGGGCGACGCCGACGCGCTGCTCATCAACGCGCGCGCGCAGGCGCTGGCCAACGAGACCATCCGCCTGTCGATGACGCCGACGGTCCTGCAGTACCGGGCGCTGGAGCGGTGGGACGGCAAGCTGCCCGAGTACAACGCGGGCGCGCTGCCGATGCTGACCTTCGACGTCGGCAAGGCGGGCGGGCTGCCCGACGAGGCGACGCGGCAGAAGCTGCTGGCGAAGCTCCTCGAGCAGACCAAGACCACCGGCGAGACGCCCCCGGCGCCGCTCCCCCCGGCCCCGCCGCCGCAGGCCGCCCCTCCGGCGCCCGCTCCCCCGGCGCCTCCCGCCGGCGCCAATTGACGTCCCCCCGGGGGCGGGGTATGTGACCCTTCGAAGCGCGCAGCGTGCGGCTTGCCCCCGGTGTCTCGGGTGGCGGAGCCGGCGCCGGCCCGCGGCGAAGAGAGACAGTGCGGGCGCGGCCATGCGGGCCCCCCCGAGAGCGCTCTCCACATAGGGAAGGTCCCCGCAGAGGGGACGGCAAAAAGCGACAACATGACGTTCATCGAAGCAGCCGCCGAGGTCTTGCGCCTCGCGGGTAAGCCGCTGCACTACAAGGAGATCACCGAGGCGGCCATCGCCAAGAATCTCCTCAGCCACGTGGGCAAGACGCCCGAGGTCACGATGAGCCACCGGCTCACGTCGGCCATCAAGAAGGACGACAAGGACGTCCCCATCGTGAAGGTCAAGCCGGGCGTCTTCGCCCTGCGCGAGTGGGAGGGCAAGAAGGGCAAGCGCGGCGCCGCGGCGCACGCCCCCGAGCCCCCGACCGAGGACGAGGCCGCCACGGCCGACGGCGAGGACGCGGGCGTCGAGGTCAACGCCCTCGAGATCGAGGCCGCCATGCGCGGGGCCGAGGCCAAGGCCGCGTCCGCCAGCGCGGAGCAGGACGAGGACGACGAGGCGGGCGACCGCAACACCCCGGTGTCGGGCGAGGAGGCCCTGCGCGCCGACCTGGCCGCCAGCGGCGCCGAGTTCTTCGACGACGAGGACGACGACGACCAGCCCATCCTGGCGCCGCTGTCGCAGCCCGGGGCCGCCGGCCCGGGGGGCGCGGCGGCGCAGCAGGGAGCCGAGGGGGGCAGGCGTCGCCGGCGCCGTCGCCGCCGCGGGCGCGGGGGCAGCCAGGGCGACGCGGCGGGCGAGCCGCGCGAGCAGCGCTTCAACGGGCCGCGGGCGGCCGACGCGTCGCAGCCGCGCATGGAGGGCGCCATCCAGCCCACGCCCATCGTCTCCATCGAGGGCGACAGCAGCGTCGAGGCCCGCGAGGGCTTCGGGGCGCCGCGGCCGGTGGTGCGCGACCGGCAGTCGATCATGGCGGGCGGATCGCCCACCGGCATCGAGCTCCCCCTCGGCGAGGGCGACGAGCTGTCCGGGCGCGAGCTGGCCGACGCGTCGGCCATCGTGCTGGCGTCGTTCGATCGCAACGCGGGCCCGGTGCCCATCCGCGCGGTCACCGAGGCGCTGATGCGCCGCGGGCGGCTGCAGGGCGATCCGGTGCTGGCGGCGTCGCAGGTGAGCGCGTCGCTGCGGGCCGACAACCTGCGGCGCGGCATGAACGGGCAGCGCCCGCGCTACCGCTTCGCCAGCGGCGGACGCGTGGCGCCGACGGACTGGGCGCTCGGCGGCGAGCTGCCGCGTCTGGAGCAGGAGGTGGTGGCGGCGGTGGAGCGCTACCGCGAGGCCTCGCGGCGCGCGATGCTGCGCCGCCTGCAGGAGCTACCGGGGCACGCGCTCATCGAGCTGCTGCTGCTGGCGCTCGAGCGCGCGGGCATGATGAGCCTGCGCGCGGTGCGGCGCGCGGGATCGCCGGGCGGCGAGGCCCACTTCGCGGCCATCCACAAGACGGGCGGCGACAACATCCCCACCGCCATCGTGATCCGCAAGGACGGCCGCGAGATCGGCCGCGAGCGCGTGAGCGATCTGCGCGGGGCGCTGCACCACTACGGCCCGGCGACGGCGGGCTGGCTCATGACGACGGGCCAGTGCCTCTCCGGCGCGCGCGAGGAGGCCGCCGCGGCCGCCGCGCCGCCCGTGGCCCTCTACGACGGGATCGCCATCTGCAAGCTGCTCGAGGACATCGAGGTGGGGGTGGTGCGGACGCGCTTCGCCATCGCCATCCCCGACCTCGAGCTGCTGGAAACGTTGCGGGGCTAGGCCGTGGCGGTCCTGGTTGCGTGCGCCATCGGCGTCGCGATCGGGCTTCTGCTCGTGTGGGCGAACGCCCGCTCGGCGATCACGGTCGCGGTGGCGGAGGTCAAGGACGGCAAGCTCGAGCTGACGCGCGGCGGGCTGTCGCCGCGCGTCCTCGGCGACCTGCGCGACATCGTGGCGCGCCCGCGGGTGAAGGGCGCCACCGTGCGCGTCATCCGCGCCAAGGACCGCGCCCGCGTGGAGGTCACGGGGGACATCAGCGAGCACCAGGTGCAGCGCCTGCGCAACGTGATAGGCAACGTGCCCCTGGCGCAGCTGGTGAAGGCCGACCGGAGATAGATGAGCATCGCCCGCCTGCCGCTCGTCCTCGGCGCCGTCCTCGTCGCCTGGCCCGCCCTGGGCGCCGCGCCGAAGGGCAAGCCCAAGCCGGAGGTGGCGCCGGTGGGGATCGCGCCGGACGTGAAGCTCACCGTCGACGCGCCCACCACGCGCGGGACGTGGACGATGCGCGTCACCAACGGCGGCGAGGTCCCGGTCCGGCTGGTGGCCGACGCGCGCCTGCTGACGCTCGAGGTCACGCCGCGGGGCGCGAAGAAGGCGGCGCGCTGCCGGCTGGCCGACGACATGCGCCCGACGGACGACCTGGAGCAGCCGCTGGTGCTGCCGCCCGGACGCACCTACGTCGAGAGCTTCGAGCCGCGCCTGCTGTGCTTCGGCGGACGGGAGCTCGACGCGCTCGAGCCGCAGGCGACGGTGGTCGCGCACCTGGGCTGGCCCGGGCGCGCGCAGGGCAAGCCGCCTTTCGAGGTGGCGCCGATCGACGGCGTGGAGCCGCTGGTGGCGCCGCGCAAGGAGCTCGAGGCGCCGCCCATCGCGCTGCCCGACGAGCCCACGCCGGCGCAGGCGGCGCCCGTGCCACGGCGTCCGGACGATCCGGACCCGGCGAAGCTCGCGCTGGTGGGCTCGCGGACGGTCGACGCGTCGTCGCCCGGGCAGGCCACCCTCACCGTCACCCTGCGCAACACCGGGTCGCGCCCGGTCTCGGTCCGCTTCCGCCCCGAGACGCTGGCCTTCGACATCGCGGGCGGCGGGGCGGCGGAGCACTGCGGGTGGCCGCAGCCGGTCGGCGCGGCGATGCGCGAGCTCTTCACCACGCTGCGCCCCGGCGGGAGCGACAGCCTCACCGTGATGCTGCGGGACTACTGCGGCGGGCACGCGCTCGACCGCCCCGGGCTGCTCGTCGTGCGGCCCATCCTCGACACGCGCAAGGCCTCGGGCGTCGACGTGGGGCTGCGCACCTTCGACGGCGAGGTCATCGCCACGACGCCGACGCTGGTGCGCCTGCACCAGGGGGCCAGGAAGACCCCGCTCGGCCGCCCGCGCCTCGAGCCCGCGCCCGCCGCCCCCTAGACGGGGATGACGCCCCGCTTGCGCGCGGGCCGCTCGATCTTCTTGTGCCGCGCCAGCTCGAGGCCCCAGGCGAGCGCGCGCCGGGTGTCGCGCGGATCGATCACCTCGTCGACCAGCCCCCACCCGGCGGATTTGTAGACGTCGATGTTCTTCTGGATCATGTCGACGATGTTCTTCTTCACCTCGGGGGGCGGCTCGGCGTCGCCGAAGAGCTTCCTGGCCGCGATCCCGACCATGCCCTCCGCGCCCATCACGCTGATCTCGCCGGTGGGCCAGCTGACCAGCAGATCCGGCTCGTAGGCGCGCCCGCACATGACGTAGTAGCCCGCGCCGTAGGCCTTGCGCACCACCACGGTGAGCTTGGGCACGGTGGCCGCGCTCATGACGTGCAGCATCTTGGCGCCGTGCCGGATGATCCCGGCGTGCTCCACCTTGGAGCCGACCATGAAGCCGGGCACGTCCTGCAGGAACACCAGCGGCACGTTGAAGGCGTCGCAGATCTGGATGAAGTGCGCCGCCTTGTCGGCCGAGTCGTTGTCGAGGATGCCGCCCAGGTGCATGGGCTGGTTGGCGACGACGCCCACGCTGGCCCCGCCGATGCGGGCGAAGCAGGTGATGATGCTGCGCGCGAAGCGCGGCTTGATGTCGAAGATGTCGCCGTGATCGACGACGGCGCGGACGAGCTTGTACATGTCGTACGGCTTGCGCGTCGACTCGGGGAGCAGGTCGAGCAGCGCCTCGTCGCGGCGGTCGACCGGGTCGTCGCACGGCACCGCGGGCGGGGCCTCGTCGCAGCTCGACGGCAGGTACGACAGGTACTTCTTGATCGCCGCCAGGCACGCCGCGTCGTTCTCGAACTCGCCGTCGCCGACGCCGCTCACCTCGCTGTGGATCTTCGAGCCGCCCAGCTCCTGCTCGGTGATCTCCTGGCCGGTGACGGCCTTGACCAGGGCCGGCCCACCGAGGGCCAGCGTGCCGATGCCCTTGACCATGGGCACGTAGTCGGCGAGGCCCGGGATGTAGGCCGTCCCCGCGGCGCCGGGGCCCACCATGGCGGCCACCTGCGGCACGACGCCGCTCATCACCACCTGCTCGCGGAAGAGGTGACCCGTCCCGGCGAAGAGCGAGATCATGTCCGGGTGGCTCGATCCGGGGTCGATGCGGGCGCCGCCCGAGTCGATGAGCCACACCATCGGCCAGCGGCCCTTGAGGGCCATCGAGCGCAGGCGCGTCACCTTCTCCTCGCCCGTGTAGCCGATGCTGCCGCCCTTGATGGTGAAGTCGTAGGCGGCGCAGCACACCATGCGCCCGTCGACCTTGCCGAAAGCGGTGACGACGCCGTCGGCGGGCGGCTTGTCGGTCCCGTCGGGGCCCGCCGCCAGCCCCATCTGGGTGCCGTGCATCCCGATCTCGAAGAAGACGCCGTCGTCGAAGAGCGCGGCGACGCGCTCGCGCACGCTCATCTTGCCGCGCGCGTGCTGCCTGGCGACCTTGTCCGGCCCCCCCATCTCGCGCACCTTCGCGCGCCGCGCCTCGAGGTCCGCCACCAGCTCACGCATCGTCGGCATGGTCGTCTCTTACTTTCCCGTCCACTTCGGCTGTCGTTTCTGGAGGAAGGCCATCAGCCCCTCGCGCGCGTCGTCGGTGGCGAGGACCTCCGCCAGGCGGTCGCGCAGCAGCGGGAGCGCCGCCTCGAGGTCCAGATCGTCCTGGGCGGCGAAGGCGCGCAGGCCGAGGCGCAGCGTGCTGGGGCTCTTGGTGGCGAGGCGGTCGGTGATCTGCTTCACCTCCGCGTCGAGGGCGTCGGGGGCGACGGCGCGGTTGACCAGGCCCAGACGCGCGGCCTCGACGGCGTCGATCTTCTCGCCGAAGAGCATCATCTCCACCAGGCGGCGGCGGGGCACGTGCCTCGCCAGCACGGCCATGATCATCATGGGGAAGAGGCCCACGTCGATCTCCGGCGTCCCGAGCTTCGCCTCGGTGGAGGCGACGGCGAAGGTGCTGGCCGCGACCAGGCCCAGGCCGCCCCCCATGGCGTGGCCGTTGACCTTCGCCACCACCGGCTTGTCGCTGTTCATCAGCGCCAGGAGCAGGTCGGCGTAGTCGCCCTTGTGCGGCAGCGTCGAGCCCGCCGCGCCCGAGGTGATCTCGGCGAAGTCGCCCCCCGCGCAGAACGACTTGCCCTCCGCCGTCAGCACGATGGCGCGCACGTCGTCCGCGGCGCGCGCGTCCTCCAGCGCCCACAGCAGCTCGTTCATCATCCGCGGCCCGATGGCGTTGCGCCGCTCCGGGTAGGCGAGCGTGAGCGTCTCCACGCCCCCCTCCCGCGCGACGCGGATGCGCCCGTAGTCGCGCATCGCCTAGGCGTTCCCGGTGAGGCCGAGGATCTCGCGCGCCTGCGCCACCGTGGCCGGCTTGCGCCCGGTGTCGCGCACCATGCGCACCGCCACCTCGACCAGCTCGCCGTTCGACCGGGCCATGGTGGTGTCGTCGGGCAGGTAGAAGTTGTCCTCCAGGCCCACGCGCACGTTGCCGCCCAGCACCAGCGCCGTGGCCAGCATCCGCCACTGGCACTTGCTGATGCCGATCACCTCCCACTCGCTGCCCGGCGCGAGGTCGAGCGCGATCTGCCTCTGGAGCTGGAGGCTCTCCACCGTGGGCGGGATGCCCCCCAGGACGTTGACGATGAACGAGAACTGCAGCGGCGCCTTGAGCAC
>DATBQU010000217.1:0-4471 GCA_036560665.1 Polyangiaceae bacterium | reverse complement strand
ACCGTGCCGGGGCGCGACGCGGTGATGGCGCCGTTCATCGACCCGGTGGTCAAGGCGTACATCGAGAAGAACCGGCGCATCAACGACAAGAAACGCCGGTGGAACAAGTTCAAGACGGCGAACCCGACGGTGGCCGACGGTCCGCTCCGCGTGCGCTTCTACAGCGAGGTGCTGACGGCCAAGGAGCGCACCAAGCTCCAGCCCCAGCTCAAGGTGCGCTACGAGGCCGCCGGCTGGAAGGGGTGGGACATCGCGGCCGACTGCCCCGAGGAGTGGGCCAACGCCAACTACCAGTACAAGCTGGCCAAGCTCGTGTACCTCGCCGAGGAGGCGCACCAGCGCAAGGTCATGGCCGACGGCTTCGAGGGCGTGACCTTCTTCCACTACCAGCACTTCTTCGAGGCGATGGCCGCCGACGGGACGACGGTCTACGCCAGGCAGTGCGACATCGGGGGCGTCGCCTCGGTGTCGATGAACGCCGACCTCGGCCTGGTGGGCGCGTTCATGGTCTGGGACCACCCCGACAACATGCAGCGCCAGACGATGCACCACGCCATGATCCGCCGCGACCCGAACCGCAGGAACAAGGTCCGCGACCTGGCCGACCCCCAGAACAACTTCAAGGACGGCAACGCCACCGCCGTGCACGAGTTCGGCCACTTCCTGCACCTGCCGCACGCCAGGCCGATGGGCGGCGCCTTCGAGGCGGCCATGCACGACGCCAACGACGCCAAGTGCATCATGAACTACGACCCCGACGCGCTGCACCTGTGCGGCGGGTGCGCGCTTCGCCTGCGCGGCTGGGCGTTCTTCCGCCACGGCGCGGTGACCGGGTTCTCCGCCGCGGATCCGGCGCAGCCCGGCAAGGCGCCCCCTGCGCCCGCCGACGATCGCGTCACCAACGTATACACCGCCTTCTACACGGACTTCGTCTAGGAGCCGACGCGATGACCATGACCGTCTCGCTGCAAGCCGTGCGCGCCGTGCGTCTGCCGGACGAGGCCACCGAGGTGGTGCTGGTGGTGGGGAATCCGGCAGAGGAGCCGCTGCGGACGCCGCTGCCCGCCGAACGGTGGTGGCACCACGCGCGCCTGCGGGTCACCGGGCCCGACGGCGTGGAGCGCGAGGTGCCTTCGCCGCCCGCGTCCGGCACCGGGGGGGGCGAGCCGCTCGTCATCTTCGGCGAGGCCGAGCGCGAGGCACGCTTCTCCCTCGACGCGACCGCCGACGTGTCGGCCCCCGGCGAGTACCTCCTGCGCGGCGCGCTCGAGCACGGGGGCGGCCGGTGGGAGCTCCCCGAGGTGCGCTGGTTCTCCGAGGCCGCGGGTCTCTTCGAGATCGCCCTGCCGCGATGCCCCGGCCGCGAGGACGTGGAGACGACGCCGTGCTGGGCCGTCGTCCACGGCCAGAGGCTCACGGCGCTCACGCTGCGCGACCTCGTCCACGGCGACATCTCCGACGCCGAGCGCATCCGCGCCATGCCCTCCGAGCGTGTGCACGAGCTCGACGCGGGGGCGCACGGCCTGGTGGCGATGCAGTGCCCGGTGCCCGAGCCCGACCTGCGCTCGACCTGGGTGGCGTGGCTCTCGGGCAGGACGCTCCACGCCGGCGTCGCGTTCCATCTGTTCCACGAGGTGCGCCTCCCGCTGCCGGGCGAGCCGTCGCGCATCGTGGGCGTGCTCGCCCGGGACGACGGAGGCGCCGATCTGCTGGTGTTGCGCGACGACGGGCGCGCGCTGTGGCGCGTGCGGTGCGCGGGCCCCGTGCTCCGCGACGAGGCGCCGGCGGACGCCGGCGCGGAGAGCGACGACGACGACCTGGCCGATCCGCGTGAGCGCGTGCACGCGGAGGCGCCGCGCCTCGTCGCCGCGCTCGATCTGCCGGGTCCCGTCGCGCACGCCTCCACCGCACGCGGGGGGGGCTCCGGGGCGCGGATCACCGGGCTGGTCATGGCGGCGCAGCGAGGGAGGGACGTCGAGGTCCTCTACGCAGCGCTCGAGGACGACACGGCGCCGCCGAGGTGGCGCGCGGCGCGCATCGAGGAGGCCAGGCTGCTATCGGGGGCCGATCCGGTCGTCTCCATCGACGCCCGCGGCGTCGCGCGCGTGTCCGTCCTCTTCGTGGACTCTGCGGGGCACGGCGGCCTCGCCCACATGGCCTTCGCTCCCGACGGCGAGCCGCTATGGGTGCGGGGCGTCGGCCGCGTCGACCTCGGGCCGATCCCCGGCGAGCCGACGGCCGCGGGGCTCGCGCTGTACGTCGACGAGGACGCCGGCGAGCGGCGGTGCGACTGGGCGGTGCTGCTGCCGGGCAACGTCCTGTGGGCGGGGCGCGGCGGTGGGCACGCGCCCCGGGCCCGCAGCTCGCCGCACGCGATCGCTCGGCCCGTCACCGTGTGGGCCCTCGCCGAGGGCAGCGCGGTCGCCGCCTGCGACGACGGGGGTCGCCTCCGCTTCGTCCCGTTCGACTAGGCGGCCAGGATGCGGTGGACGGCGCGGACGGCGTCGCCCAGGCCCGTCATTCGGTCGCCGAGCGCGGCGAAGTAGAGCATCCCCTCGCGCGTCGCCACCGGGCGCGCGGTCACGTCGCGACCACGCGTGGCGGAGTCGATCTGCGAGGGAGAGGCGCGGCCCCAGGCCACGTCCCGCGCGGTGCGGACCAGGCCGACCACCTCGTCGGGCATCCCCATGCCGGCGACGATGCGGCCGCCGTCGTCGACCAGCACCAGGGCGCGCACCCCGCTGCGATCGGCCACGGACTCGACCAGGAACTGGAGCGCCTCGTCGCGGTCGGCGCTTCGCTTCATGCGGCGATCCATCATGGGACGGATGGTGCGACGAAGCGGCCCCGCCGGACCAGTATTCGGCTCAGTCTTCCAGGGCGCCCTTGGTCGAGGGGACCCCCGCCGCGCGCGGCTCGATCCTCACGGCATTCCGCAGAGCTCGGGCCAGGGCCTTGAAGCAGATCTCCACGATGTGGTGGAGGATCTCCCCCCGCTCGAGCGTCACGTGAAGGTTGCACTGCGCTCCCCGCGCGAACGCTTCGAAGAACACCGGCGCGAGCTCGACGTCCCACGTCCCGAGCTTGGCCTTGGGCAGCGGCACCTCCCAGACGAAATGGGCGCGCCCCGACAGGTCGAGCGCGCAGCTCGCGCGCGCCTCGTCCATCGGCAGGGTGGCCCAGCCGTACCGCTCGATCCCCGCCTTGTCCCCGAGCGCCTTGGCCACGCACTGGCCGATCACCAGCGCCAGGTCCTCGGTCGTGTGGTGCCCGTCGACCTCGACGTCCCCCCTGGCCCGCACGACCACGTCGACCAGCCCGTGGCGGGCGATCTGCTCGACCATGTGGGTGAGAAAGGGCAGCGGCGTCTGCACGTCGGCCCGTCCCGTCCCGTCGAGGTCGAGCGTCACCTCGATGCTCGTCTCCTTCGTCGTCCGCGACACGCTCGCCGATCGGCCCATGGGGTCGTCACCTAGCGTATCATCGGGGCCGATGGACGACGCCGATCGCGCGCCTCACTCCTCCGCGGAGGACATGGCCCCCCAGGAGCGCTCCCGGCTGCTCGGCCGCTACGGACGCCGGTTCACGGCGGGCCAGGCCATCTTCCAGGAGGGCACGCCGGCGCGCGAGGCGTTCCTCCTGCAAGAGGGGCGGGTGCGTCTGCTCAAACGCGTGGCGATGACCGACCGCAGCCTCGCGGTGGTGAAGCCGGGTGACCTCTTCGGCGAAGGGGCTCTGCTCGTCTCGCGCGCCACCGAAGCGGGGGCGACCGCTCCCGAGCCCACCTACGGATCGACGGCGGTGGGCCTCACCGAGGGCGTCGTCCTGGCGCTCGACGCCGCCACCTTCCGCGGGCTGCTCGCGCAGCATCCCCAGGTCGCGGCGCGTGCGGTCGACCAGCTCGTGCGCCGCCTGCGCGACGCCGAGGACCAGATCGAGATCATGATGCTGCGCGGAGTGCAGTCCAAGGTCACGAGCGCGCTGCTCAAGCTGGCCGGTCGCGCCAGCGGAGCGGCCGAGGTGACGATGTCCCCCGTCGAGCTGTCGACGCGGGTGGGGCTCGACGTCGAGGCCGTGAAGCGCACCGTGCAGCGCCTGCGCGACCGCCACTACATCCGCATCCACGGCGAGCGGATCGAGATCCCCGACGTCGATGCCCTGCGCCGCCTCTACACGCTGCTGGGAGCGAAGGACGAGCTGGCGGGGCAAGAGCCCTGAACTGAACGAATCCAGGGTGGACATCCGTTCGGAGCGTTGACGCGGGGCTCGCGACTGAGGTACTCCCGGTCCCCGCGCAAGCCTGAGCAAGCCCGAGCAAGCCTGAGGGAGGGTGTGGCATTTTTGCAACGAATGCAGGTAGCCTCGTTCTTCTTCTCGCTCCTGATGCTGTCCGCCGCGGTTGCCGCGTGCAGCGGAAAAGGGGCAAACGCTCCGGGGGCCAACCCGGAGCGGCAGAGTGAAGCGGAGTACG
>DATBQU010000216.1:0-7763 GCA_036560665.1 Polyangiaceae bacterium | reverse complement strand
GCGCGAGAAGCTCGAGGGGCTCGACGCGCTCGGTGCGGAAGCGGTCGAGTGGATGCCCGACGGAAGCCTGTTCCTGCGCCTGACGCCGTCGATCTGGGACATCGTGCGCAAGGAGACCCGCACCGGGGTCGATCAGCGCCGCATGTCTCTCGTCCGACGGTTCACGGACGCGCTGGAGCGACGGAAGGACAGTCGCCAGAGGCGCGATCGGTGACGCGACGCCCGTGTCCGGCGCGCCGGCGAGCCGGCCTCGCCCTTGCACACCGCCTGCGCCATACTCGAAGGGAGCGCGGCGCATGGAACCGACCGACGTCACGATCGAGATCCTGAAGGACGTACGCGACGAGATCCGCTCGACCAACGGGCGCCTCGACCAGACGAACGACCGCCTCGACGAGACGAACACGCGCCTCGACAGGATCGAGCGAAGACAGACCGAGAGCGAGGTGCGCCTCGCCACGGAGCTCGTCGCCGTCGTGGGCGCGGTGCGCGAGGTGCGCGATGCGTTCCGCGAGGATCGCGCGCTCCGCGATCGCGTGGACGATCACGAGCGGCGGATCCGCGCGATCGAGAATCCATGAGGCGCTTCACGCCGTGGCTCCTCTTCGTCCTGGCCGTGGCGACGGTCGATGTCTCGGCCGTGGCCGCCCTGTGGTGGCTCTCGACCCCCGACGAGGTGGCCGCCTTCCGACACCGCTGGAGTCGCTACCGGGTCCTGAACGACTTGCGCCCCGCGGAGTGACGACCTTGCCGCCTGACGACCCGCGAGCCGCCGCGCTCATGAAGGCGTTCGCGGCGAGGCCGAAGCTCGCTCCCGTCGTCGCCGCGTTCGAGGCGAGCAAGAAGGCCGCGACCGGGCGGCGGAGGTTCGGCTCGAACGGTCTGAAGGTGAACGGGAAGCTGTTCGCGCTGTTCACTCACGGCACGCTGGTGGTGAAGCTCCCGAAGGAGCGCGTCGCCGCGCTGGTCGCCTCCCGGGTGGGTGAGCCGTACGACCCCGGGCACGGCCGGCTGATGAAGGAGTGGCTCGAGGTGACGAGCGCGAAGGCGTCGTGGATCGATCTGGCGGAGGAGGCGCACGACTTCGTCCGCGGCGCGGCGTAGTCCTTCGCTGTCCTCGGCCACCCTCCGCGCCGTCCGGGACACCCTCGCGTCGCAGGTGCGTGCGTGAATCCCCGTGTCGCGCACCCGGCACACGGCCTGCTCCAGGGGCGCCCGGTGCTACCATGCTCACCGTGTCCACCGCCCCCAGGCGCGCGCCGACCTTCGACGATCTTTACCGCGAGATCGAGCGACTTCCGGAGGGCATCACGGGGCAGATCCTCGCCGCCGGCGTGCTCACGACGATGTCGCGCCCCGGCGCGGCTCACGGTCACACCCTCGCCAACTGCGGTCGCGCGCTCGATCGCTTCGACCAGCAGGTCGGTGGCCACGGCTGGTGGATCCGGCAGGAGTTCGAGGTGCGTTTTCCGGGCGACCGCCTCGCCGTGCCTGATCTCGCGGGCTGGCGCGCCGCCGATCACCCCGAGCTGCCCGACGACAATCCGCTGCGCATCGTCCCCGCCTGGTGCGCCGAGGTTCTGTCGCCGAGCACCGCGTCGGACGATCGCACGCTCAAGCTACCCCTCTATGCCTCGACCGGCGTCGCGCACGTCTGGCTGATCGATCCCGAGCTTCACACCCTCGAAGTGTACGAATCGATCGACGGACGGCCGACGCTCGTGGCCGCGGCGCGAGATGCCGACGTCGTCCGCCTGTTGCCATTCGAGGTCGAGATGTCGCTCGGGACGTGGTGGAAGGCGCGTGCGGCGGGTGCTGCGACTGCTGCACCTTCGCCCTGAAGCGATGCGCCCGGCGTCGTCGACCCTCGTGTGCTCGGCTGCCGTCGCAGCGTGCCTGCTGCTCTTCTGCATCGGCACCGTGGCCTGCCACGGCCCCGCCAAGCGCGGTCGCTCCGTCCCCATCTGTGCCGTGCAGGACTGCGCCACGCACAAGATGGTCGACGACGGCTGCGCGGACGACGGGCGCTGCGCGTCGTGCGTGAACACGTGCCCGCCCCCCGCGAGCGGCGCCGGGCCTCGTTGATCTCACCGCGCCGCGACCGCGTCGCACAGCGCGCCCGGATCGTCCGCGGACACGACGAGCGTCCGCGCCCGGCGGCTCCGCCCGAAAGCGCCGCTGTACGCGACGGGCTCGCGCAGCGTGACGAGGACGCGCTCCCCGCCGAGGTCCAGCCTCGCCGGAGGCTCGGAGAGCCGCGCGATGGCCTCCGGGTGGATCGGCGCGGCGGAGACGACGCTGTCGAGCGAGACGGCCGCAGAGCCGAGGTGGCCGCGGTGCAGTCGCAGCGTCGCGCCCTCGACGGCGTGAGGACGGGTGACCATCGCGCGGTGGAGGCGCAGGAGCCAGGCGGAGCGTTTCTAGGTCCGGGGCAGGAGCCGGCAAGTGGCCGGCCGTCGGATCGAGTACGCGCGCACGCACTGACCGCACGGGGCGGCGACTACGTCCGGTGCGCGTGCTGCGAGATGGACAGCACGTTGCCATCCGGATCCTTGAACCACGCCACGTGGTCGCCGTTCTGCGGCGTCCACACGCCGTCCTCGTCCTGCTTCATGAAGGGCAGGCCCCACTGAACGAAGCGCACGCCCTGCGGGACGAGCTCGCGGAGGGCCGCGCGGATGTCGGCGACCTCCCATCCCAGGATGGTGCCCGGCGCGGGCGTGAAGGTCTTGGCCTTCCCGACGCGCAGCATGGTTCCGTTGGCGTCGTAGACGAGCGCGTACTCGTCGTCGCCGGTGAGCCGGAAGCCGAGGACGCCGCCGTAGAACGCCCTGGCCTTGTCCGCATCCGTCGTCGTCACGAAGCCGACCATCCTGGTGAGCACGGGCATCGCTTCCTCCCCGGGCGGTCATCTCGGCCCGGACCACGCGACCGTAGGCTGCCACGTGCCGCCCGCGCAGAGAAGAGCGACCATCGCCGCCCGGACCGGCGAGCGGTGCGTCTCGCGCTCCACGCCGTCCGCGTAGAGCCAGCGAGCGTCGCCGGCGGCGTTCGTCACGCGCCATCGCACGAGCGCGAGCGCCTCCGGCGGGCCGTCGACGAAGCCCGCCTCGTCGGTGGCGAGCAGCGTGGTCGCCCCCGCCGTCGAGAGCGCGGTGAGCGTCACCGCGCCCGAGCCGTCCGGCCGCGACAGTCGCAGCGTGTCGCCCTGGGTCATGACGAGGACGCCACCGCCGGCGGCCCACGCCACGCGCTCGGGGGCGAAGCCGGCGCTCCAGGTGGCCACGCGTGCGCGCCGGGCGACGTCCCACACCGCGACGCTGCCGCGGTCGGAGATCGCCGCCAGGCGGTCGCCCTCGAACGCCAGCCGCGTCGCGGGCTCCTCGTGCGACTCGGCCCCGGACAGCACCCGCGGCTCCTCGTGGGACTCGAGCCGCGCCACGACCAGGCTCCCGTCCGCCATGGAGAACGCGGCCCGCTCCCCGCCGGCGTCGAGGGCCGCGCCGCGGACGTCTCCCTTCACGTGGACCGCCCACGGGCGCCGACCGTCGGCCTCGTAGAGCAAGGCGTCCCCGTGCACCACGAGCAGACGGTGGCCGCGCGCGCTCCACACCAGCGACGGTCCGTGGCTGCGGCCGTAGTCGACGAACGCGTGCTGCCCGCTCGCCGTGTCGTCGACGAAGAGCTGCCACCCCATGTCCATCATGACCGCGCTCCGCCGGACGACGCGCGCGCGCTTCGCCCCGTCGGGGCTCTCGTCCTGGAAGGGGCTCGCGCACGGCGCGTCCACCACCGACCAGCCTCCCTGCGCGTCGATGCGCGCCGCGTGGCACTCGGTCCCGTCCTGGATCGACGCGACGAGCTCGCCGCCGGCCCCGCGCGCGAGCCCGGTGAACGCCGGCGACGACGCGCCCGGGACGGTGAGCATCGGCTCGCCGGCAGGGTCCTCGATGACGAGGGCCGGGCCACCCGACGCCACCGCCAGGCGCGCTCCGCGGGGCGACCACGCCATCCTGGGCCACCCGGGCCGGCTCCGGACCTCGCGCCAGCCCTGCTTCTCGAGGACGAGCTGGCGGAAGCGGCCGTCCGACGCGCCCGCCCCGACGGTGAGGTAGGCGCCGTCCGCGCTCCACTGCGGCGCCGTCATGGCGGGCAGGCGCGCGAGCCGGACCGCGGAGCCGATGTGCCAGACGCCGAGCGCGCGGTCGACGCCGTCGAGGTTCTCCTCCACCACGATCCGCTCGCCGTCGGGCGAGAACGCGTGCGTGTCCCGCGTGGCGCTGTCGACCCGCAGCAGGCGCGCGCCGGTGACGGCGTCGTGGACGTCGAGGTGCGTCCCCTCGCCGCCGACGACCCGTCGGCCCGTGGGGTCCCAGGCGACGAAGCGCGGGACCGTGGCGGTGAGCCGCCGGGCGCGCGAGTCCCATATCTCGGCGGGCTCCGCGCCTGCGCATGCGACCGCCAGCGCGTCGCCGCGCGGCGCGAAGCGCGCCTCGTGCACCTGCGCGCAGGAGGTCGGGACGGCGAAGGGCGCCGCCCCGAGCCCCGCGACCCACGCGCGGGCGTCGTCCGTGACCACCAGCTCCTGGCCATCGGCGCGCCATCCCCCGTCGGGGCCCGACCAGCGGAGCCGCCCCGACGCGCCGTCGAAGTCGATGTGGCGCGCCACGCGCCACCCGTCCGGATCGAGGACGGTGATGCCGCGGGCGAAGAGCAGCGCCACGCGACTGCCGTCGGGGGACCAGACCGGGGCTTCGCTGCCCGGGTCCCCGAACGAGACGAGCCCCCGGGACCCGCCGCCGGCGTCCCAGGCGTGTATCGCGCCCTCGCGCGTGCGGACGAGGAAGACGTCGTCGGTCGGGCTCGGCCACACCGAGCACGCGGGGACGCGCCGCGACACGACGCCGTCGACCAGGTCGACGATGGCGACGTCGCAGCCGGGCTGGACGAGCGCGACCGCGTCCCCGCGACCGCCCCAGCGAGGCTCGGCGTTGGGGGGGACGATCTGCAGGGCGAACGGCGGAGGCCCGCCGGGCGGCTCGGTGGCGGAGGTCGACGCGATCGCGGCGGTCCCCGCGCGCGGGGCGGCGCTCGCCGGCCCTGCGGCGGCCCTCGGTCGCGCGCAGGTCACCACGCTCGCCGCCAGGATCAGGAGGCCCACCGCAGGACGTGCTGCCAGCATGACCGGACATCGCGCGGCGACGGAGAAACGTGACGCTCAGAGCGGCTGGCCGGCCTTGCGCGCCTGCTCCAGCACTTCCCTGGCGGTCGGCCGGTCGGCCATGTCCTCGCCGACCTTCTTCCACGCGATCGTCCCGTCCCGGCGCACGACGAAGACGGAGGGCACGGCGATGTCCCGGCCCTGCATGGCCACGCCGTAGGAGGACGCCACGCGCAGGTCCGGATCGCTCAGCAGGGGGAAGTGCAGCCCGAGGTCGGCGGCGAGCTTCGACGAGTCGGCGGCAGGGTCGACGCTGATGGCGACCATCTCCGCCCCGGTGGCCTCGAGCTGCGCGCGGATGCTCTCCAGCTCACCGAGCTGGCGGCGGCAGAAGGGTCACCAGTAGCCGCGGTAGAAGACGAGCACCGCCGGGCCGTGCGAGGTGACGCCCGCGAGCGTGACCCGCGTGCCCGCCGTGTCGGGCAAGGAGAAGTCCGGCGCGTGGCCGGCCTGCACCTCGCCGGGCCCGCGCGTGGCGATGGCGCGATGGACCGAGAGGTACCCGAGGCCGCCGAGGAGCAGCAGCACGCCAAGCAGCGCGAGGCCGGCGATCCGGAGGCGTCTCTTCGTGCGCGGCCTCACGCCACGCAGCCTACACCGGGCGAGCCGGGACCGGCGCGCCTTGCGCCATGCAAGCTCGGTGACCGGACATGGAGGCCACGGGTTTCGCCGTCCCCTGCGCGCGAGATACCCTGAGCCAGCCCTGGCGGCGGCATGCGCCATGCTTGTGTCCGGCGGATGAGCGAAGCTCCCCCGGAACACAGCGTGCTCGTGGTGGACGACGACGAGGCCGAGCGCACGGCCCTGGCCGAGGTCATGCGCCACGACGGATTCGAGGTCGCCCTGGCCGAGGACGGGCAGCAAGCGCTCCACGCCCTCGACGTGGGCGCTCTGCCTGAGCTCGTGCTGCTCGATCTGATGATGCCCAACGTCACCGGATGGCAGGTGCTCGAGGCGATGCAGAGAACGGCGCGGCTGGCCGACATCCCCGTGATCGTGCTGACGTCGTTCGCCTCACCCAAGGGCCTTCCCGCCGGGTGCCGCGTCCTTCACAAGCCCTTCGAGCTCGACGTGCTGCTGGCGGAGGTTCACGCCCTGACCCGAGCTTCCGCCGCTTCGTAGCAGACACGACCGGCCGGTGTGGCGCGCGTGCACGAACGCCACGGTCCGTGCCCGGCTCCCGGCCGAGCTACAATGTCCTGCGTCATGGGCCCGCGCCTGCATGTGTCTCTCGTCGCGGTCGCGTCGCTCGCCGTCGCGTCCTGCGAGGCATCCTGGTCTGCGTCCTCAGCAGTCGGCGTCGGCGTCGGCGTCTCCGTCCCGCCTCGTCCGGCCTCGGCCCCCTCCCCGCTCGCGGGGTGGACCATCGGTCCCTCCGCGCTCGGCGCGTATCAGGCCGACGTCGATCCGGCCGTCGAGCACGACGGCCATCCCACCGTCGCGCTGCACACCATCGCCGATCCCGGCCAGCACGCCTACGGCACGTACGTCACCACCCTCGACGCGACGCCGCTGCGCGGAAAGCGCGTGCGGGCGAGCGTGTGGGTGCGCACCGGGCCGGAGGCGGTGCGCGGCTCGTTCTGGATCCGCGCCCTCGAGGCGGACGCTCCCGCGGAGGGAGCCGGCCTCGCCGCGGCCACCCAGCGGCTCATCGCGGCGGCCGACTTCATCCGGTACGAGGTCGAGCTCATCGTGCCGCAGCAGGCCTGCGGGCTCCAGGTCGGTCTGGGGATCTCCTGGCCGGGCGAGCTGTGGATGGACGGGGTGAAGGTCGAGTCGGAGTGATCCTTCACTTGCAGATGTGCTGGATGGGATCGCACTGCCCGCCGGTGCCCGCGCAGTCGCCGCCGTTGCCGCACCCGCAGATGTTCACGACGGGCAGGCACGCGTGGCCGTTGTCGCTCTGCGAGCAGTCGGGGGCGCACGTCCCTCCGGCGCAGCAGCCGCCGTTGCACTGGGTGCTGGGGCTGCAGTTGCCCCCGCAGGTGTGGGCGTTGGGATCGCAGGCCATGTGACTGGGGCAGTCGCTGCTCTGCCCGCATCCGCACGTGCCGCTGGGCAGACACACCGGCGCGGTGGGGCTCTTGGTGCAGTCGACGCAGCTGGCGCCGGACGCCCCGCACGTCTTGTCTCCCACCCCGGCACAATGGCCGCCGTTGCAGCAGAAGCCGGCGCCGCACGTTCCGTTGCCGCCGCCGCAGGCGTCCGTGCACGTGCCGCCCGCGCAGGTCGGCTTGCCGGCGCCGCATGGCGCGCAGGCGCCGCCGTTCGAACCGCAGGCGGTCACGCTGTCGCCCGGGACGCAGGTCGCGCCGTCGCAGCAGCCCATGTTGCACTTGAGGCCGCCCACGCACGAGGCGCCGCAGGTGTGCGTGACGGGATTGCACGCCGTGTTCGGCGGGCAGTCGGGGGCGCCGTTGCAACTGCCGGCGGCCTCGGCGGGGGGGCCGTCCTTGGGGACGGTGGTGTCGGACGGCGCGTCCTGCCCGTCCTGCGCGTCGAGTCCCGCTTCCCCGGGCGGCGCCGTCTCGGTTCCGGACCA
>DATBQU010000215.1:0-3102 GCA_036560665.1 Polyangiaceae bacterium | reverse complement strand
ACGTGAAGAACGGGAAGAGCATCCCCAGGCCGATGCCGGTGGCGGAGGGGATCCACCTGCGCTCCCTGGGGAACACCCACTCGGTGATGGCCAGCACCGTCCCCGCCAGCAGGCCGATGGCGATCCCCTCGCGGGCCATGGGGTGGAGGTTGGCGATGCCGACCTTGAACAGCTCCGCCACCGCCTTCCACTGCTGCGCCGCCGGCGCGGCGAACTGCGGCGCGTGCTCGGGCGAGCCGGTGATGGCCGTCGCGTCGGGGATGACCAGGTAGTAGCAGAGCACCGAGGCGATGGTGCCGGTGAAGATGCCCAGGAACTGCGCGACGAACTGCCGTCGCGGGTGGGCGCCCAGGAGGTACCCGGACTTGAGATCGGTGAGCAGGTCGCCCGCCTCGGCCGAGGTGCTGGAGGTGATCGACGCCGTCATCAGGTTGGCGACGTAGCTCTGCGGCATCAGCGCGCCGTAGGTGAGCTGCATGATCTTGCCCATGGGGCCGATGGGCGTGATGTCCGTCTCCCCGGCCGCGCGGCAGGACACCAGCGCCAGGAAGAACGAGAGGAAGACCGCCAGCGCGCCGTAGTGCAGGGGGATGTCGAACGCCTGCCAGGCCAGGATGACCACCGCGGTGCCGGCGATGGCGGTCCCGATGACGAACCAGGCCAGCGGCACCTCCACGCGCTCCGCCAGCTCCTCGGCCTGGCCGGCGCCCTTGCGGGCCAGGCCGCTGAAGGTGCGGGCGATGGTCCGGAACTGGAGGCCGAACGTCACCAGGCCGTAGGCGACCATCATCGGCGCGCCGAACCAGATGCCGATCTCGCGCCACGCGGCGCCCGGCCGCGTGACCGCGGTGACCACCTTGCCGGCCGCGTTGGTCCACTCCCAGCCCATGGCGGTCGGCCCCAGGGCGAACACCAGGAGCAGGCCTCCGGCGGCCATCGACAGCGTGACGCGCAGGCCGATGATGGCGCCGGCGGCCACGAGGACCAGGCTGTGATCGAGCGTGATGTTCCACGCCGACATCGGGTAGTGCTCGGTGCTCCGGGCCTGCGTCTTGGGGTCCAGGTGGTGGGCGGAGAGCGCCGGCAGCCAGTCGAAGATCTTCGACTGCCCGGGCAGGAGCGTGGTGCGCACGGTGTGGCCCGCGGCGTCCACCGTGTGCAGCGCCTCCAGGTCCTTGAGCGGCGGCACCAGCGCGCCGACCAGGCCGGCGTAGAGCAGGGCGCGCCCCTTCGCCAGCGCCTCGGCGCCCTCGCTGTAGAGGCTCTGCAGGAGCACCGCCGCCGCCGTCCCGGTCGGGAACGTGAGCTTCTCCTGGTTGATGAGGTTGCGCTTCATGGGGATGGCCATGAGCACGCCCAGCGCCGCCACGCAGAGCACCCACGCGCCGACGACGGTCCAGCGCATCTGGGTGCCGCCCGGGTTGGCCTCCGTCACCGTCAGCAGCAGCATGGCCGGGACCGCCGACACGAGCAGGGGCGTGGTGGCGAAGCCCGCGGCGGAGGCCGTGGACTGCATGCAGTTGTTCTCGAGGATGGTCATCGGCGACCGGGCCAGGCCGACCTTGAGGAACGTGGTCCAGAGCGTGAACGACACGATGCACGCCGTGAGCGAGACGCCGAGCCCCCAGCCGGCCTTGAGGCCCACGTAGACGTTGGTGGAGGCCAGCAGGAAGCCGAGCGCGGTGCCCATGAGGACGGCGCGCACCGTGAGCTGCGGCGAGTCGCCCCGGAACGCGCGCGCGTACCACTCGCGCTCGTCCATCTTGCCGACCTCCTCGGGAGGGATGTCGAGCGGCCTGGCCTGCTCGACCTCGTCGGGAGTGCTCGCGGGCTTCTGGAAGAGCGCCATCGGGCGCGCACGATACTACGACGTCCCCGTCCCCGGGACGCGAGCGGGTCGGTCACTCCTCCTCGCTCTCCCGGGAGGCCGCCCGGAAGACGCCCCGCGCCATCAGCGACGTCTCGGCGCGGGCGCGCGCGGCGTACACGTCGGTCCGCACGCGGGCGATCCCGTCGTCGCCCGGCGCCGCCAGCCAGGCGCTCTCGGCGAGGTGGCAGGCGAGCGCGAGCTCCCCGCTCGACGCCAGCGCGGTCGCGCGATCGGCGAGCCTGCGCGCGCCCCCCGCCAGCGCCGCGATCTCGCGCGCCAGCTCCCGCGCGCGGGCCGGCTTGAGGTGCGAGGGGTCGCCGTCCCACCACCCGCCGTAGAGGCGCCACACGTTGCGCACCACGAACTCGGGCTCGTCGTAGATGGGGCGCAGGTAGGGGCGCTCGAGCAGCGTGGCCGGCGCCCGGACGGTGGCCAGCGCGTCGTCGAGCCGGCCGCCGCGGTTCATGACCGCCAGGGTCTGACCGACCAGCGACTCCAGCAGCTCGGCGGTCTCGGTCAGCGCGCGCTGGACGCGGTCTCGACCGAAGATGGGCGGTCCGTGCCCCGGGCAGAGCGTCTCCGCCGGCAGCTCGGCGATGGTGCGCAGCGCCTGCGCCCACTCGCGCGGGTACCGCTGCACCTTCTGGGGGTTCCCGGCGTTGGGCGTGGCCCAGATGAACAGGTCGCCCACGCACACCAGCTTGCGCGACGGCACCCAGACCCAGGTGGCGTCGTCGGTCTCGCCGAGCGCGTGACGCAGCTCGAAGCGCTCGCCCGCGAGGTCGAGGTCGAGCGCGGAGGCGTAGGTGAGGTCGGGCAGGCGGAAGCTCTCCGGCCACGACGCCAGCGTCTGGAACTGGCGCGCGTTGATGCACGCGTTGTAGCCGTGGGTCAGCCGGTAGCGCTCGAAGCGCGCCGGGACGCGCTCGTGGGCGACGACGCGCGCGGGCTGCTTCTGCTCGGCCTCGTACAGCTCGACGCCGAAGCAGTGGTCGACGTGACCGTGCGTGTACACCGCGGTGTGGAGCGGCGCCCTGGTGAACGAGCGGACGCTCTCGTGGACCTGGCCCGCGAGGAGGAAGCTGCCGGTGTCGACCAGGACCAGCCCGGCGCCGGTCTCGAAGGCGGTGGCGTTGGCGAAGCTCGACACGAAGGCGACGCGGTCGCCCACCGGCTCGAGGTCGAGCAGAGGCGCGAAGGGGTGGTGCCGGGCGGGATCGAGCTCCCCGGAC
>DATBQU010000214.1:0-3932 GCA_036560665.1 Polyangiaceae bacterium | reverse complement strand
CCTCGAAGTCGTTCGCCGCCTCGACCTGCATCGCATACCACTGCCCGCGCCCGTGGGCGCGCGTGCCGGCCGGGTAGCTCTTCACGTCCTCGCCGACGTGGCCGCAGAAGATGGTCGCCGCCGAGTAGACGTCGCGCATCGTCTCTGCCAGCCAGTTGCCCAGCATCACCTTCCAGAAGAACGGCCCCGCCAGCAGCGGAAAGAGCCCGTAGTTGTAGAGGTAGTAGGGCACGTACTTGCGCAGGCCCTTCTTCCACGCGCCGCGGACGCTCTGCCTCGAGCGGTCGGGCAGGAAGTCGAGCTTCTCCGGGCGGCCGTTGTCGAAGTAGACGTCGTTCAGCCCGCTCACGTGCGAGGCGATGAAGAAGGTGAAGTTCGGGAAGATGACGCCGAGCGCGATGGCCAGCTGCGTCCGGTGGCGCCGGTTCCACGGTGTCTGCTCGGTGAGCCGCACCGTGCCGAAGTGGATGTCGGGATCCTTGCCGGCCACGTTGGTGCTGCCGTGGTGGCGGACGTTGTGGGCATAGCGCCACGACTCCTCGTCGATGGGCGTGTCCCAGCGGAACGTCTTCGACGCGAACTTCTCGGCCCCGGGGAGGCGGTCGTAGGCGCCGTGCAGCGCGGTGTGGCCGATCTCGGTGGCCTGCAGCTGCTTGTGGATCCAGAGCGCGGTGACGCCCAGGAGGAACGTCACCGGCTCGGGGCTGAAGTGGATGAGCCCGCGGCCGACGATCTCCATCGTCCGCGAGAAGCGGTTCAGGCGGCGGACGTAAGCGACGTCCTCCTCGCCCATCCGCGCGACCACGCGCTGCTTGACCGCGTCGAGCTCCTCGCCGAAGCGGCGAAAGCGCTCCTGCTCGGCCGAGAGGGCCGGGGGCGTGGACGGGGCAGAGGGCGTGGCGACGAGGGGACGCGGGGCGCACACGGGCGCGCTCGCGCCGGGTTGTTCGGCGAGCATCGGATTGCTCCTTTGGTTGCGACGGACGCGCACGTCTGGGCGCGTCTTCACGTCGTGCACCATTCATAACTGTGACAGTACCTACTGTCAAGGTTGCCGGCCGAATTCCCTGGTACCGTCGGGCCATGTCCGAAGACGCCGGCGACTGGATGCTCATCACCCTGGACGAGAAGCTCGCGCGCAAGCAGGGCGTGCCCGCGCGGGTGCCCGTCCCCAAGGCGGAGTTCGAGTCGCTGGCCGACAAGGGGATGACCGTCGACCAGATGCGCGGCTGGGTGTCGAAGTTCATCACCAGCTCGCCGGCCATGCACAACGCCAACTGGCGCACGCAGAACGCGGCGCTGGCGCGCTCGTTCGAGGTCTTCGTGGCCAAGAAGGACGGCTGGGCCAAGGCGCAGGCGGCCTTCGGCAAGTCGGACTTCAAGAGCGCCATCGGCGCCCTGCGCATGATCGCCAACATCGACCCCAACGATCACTGCGCGCGGCTCAACCTCGCCGCGGCGCTGGCCAGCACGGGCGACCACGCCGGGGCGCTGTCGCAGCTCGACGCCATCGTCGACACCTGGAACGACGACGCCGACTTCCACGTGACCCGCGCCAACGTGCTGGTGGCGCTCAACCGCCGCGACGACGCCATCGGCGCCCTGGCCGACGCGCTCGAGCGCGACCCCTCGTACCAGCCGGCCCTGAGCTCGCTGAAGACGCTGGGGGTGCTCTCGTCCATCTACGAGGATCCGCGCGACGCGAACTCGCTCATCTACGTGCGGACCGACAAGCTGCTCGAGCACCTGGAGTCGGTGTGGGCCGCCGCGCCGCGCGACGCCGCGTACTACCTCGGGCAGATCGCCTACCACGAGATGGAGCGCCGGCCGGCGGTGATGCTGTCGGCGGCGGAGAAGGCCATCGCGCTGGGAGGCGACTCCCCCAGCCCGCGCGCGCTGACGGCGAAGGTCCTGGCCCTGCGCGACCTCAACCGGCTCGACGAGGCCACGGCGGCGGCGAGGGCGCAGGCGGCCAAGGGGGGCAGCGCCTCGGCGCACGTCGATCTCGCGCGCTGCTTGCTCGCCGCCAGCGACACCGCCGGGGCCAACGCCGAGCTCGATCGCGCGCTCGCGCTCGATCCGGGGGATCTCATGGCCATCGATCTGCGCTGGTGGCCGGCGGAGCGCCACGACCTCGAGAAGGTGCAGGCCATCCTGCCCAGCCTGCAGGCCCACGCCGACGCGCACCCCGAGAACGCGGGCCCGTGGCGCATGCTGGCGCGCGCCCGGCTGGCGATGGGCGACTCGGAGGGCGCCATGAAGCTCTTCGACAAGGCGGTGGCCCTCGCCCCCCAGGATGACGAGCTGCGCGCCGAGTGGTGGGCGGAGCTGGTGCGACTCGGCAAGGCGGAGGCGGCGCTGGCCGACTCGGCCAGGCTCGGCGACATCAAGAAGCACGACTGGAAGCTGCGCTGGAACCAGGCCGAGGCCTACTCCGCCGCGGGCAAGAAGATGGAGGCGCAGGCCTGCTTCTTCGCCATCAACCAGGACGACTCCCTGCACGTCGACGTGCGCAAGCGGGCCAAGCGCGCCGCGACGGGGCAGCAGGAAGCGCCCCCCGCGCCGCGGCCGTAGCGCGGAGCCGCCCGCTGTTCTCGTCCCGCTCGTCGGTCGATCTGTCGCCCAACGCGCTGGCGCTGGCCCTCGAGCGCGCGCGCCGCGACGGGCGCGCCGTCCTCGATCTCACCGAGTCGAACCCCACGCGCGCGGGGCTGCCCTACGACCGCGAGAAGACGCTCGCCGCCCTGGCGCTGCCCGGAGCGCTCCTCTACGAGCCCGCGTCGTTCGGGCTGCCGTCGGCGCGCGAAGCGGTGGCGCGGGAGCTGTCCGCGAGCGGCCGCCCGGTGGATGCGTCGCGGGTGGTGCTCACGGCGAGCACGAGCGAGGCGTACGCGTTCCTCTTCAAGCTGCTGTGCGATCCGGGCGACGAGGTGCTGGTGCCCGTGCCGAGCTACCCGCTGTTCGAGCACCTGGCGCGCCTCGAGTCGGTGCGGGCCGTCCCCTACCGCCTGGCCTACGACGGCGCGTGGCACGTCGATCTCGCGTCGGCGCGGGTCGCGACGACGCCGCGCACGCGGGCGATCGTCACCGTCAGCCCCAACAACCCGACGGGGTCGTACCTCAAGCGGACCGAGCTCGACGCGCTGGCGTCGCTGGGCCTGCCCATCGTGAGCGACGAGGTCTTCGCAGGCTACCCGCTGCGCGACGACGCGACGCGCGCGGCCTCGGCGCTCGACGCGGCGGGCGCTCCCCTCGTCTTCGCGCTGGGCGGCCTGTCGAAGCTGGCAGCGCTGCCGCAGATGAAGCTGGCGTGGCTGGTCGCGGGGGGCGAGCCGGCGCGCGCATCGGCGGCGCTCGCGCGCCTCGAGGTCATCGCCGACGCGTTCCTGTCGGTGGGAGCCCCGGTGCAGCACGCGCTCCCGGCGCTGCTCGCAACGCGCGGCCCGGTCGAACGTGCCATCCGCGCCCGCACCCGCGACAACCTGGCGTCGGTGCGTGCGGCGGTCACGGGATCGGCGGCGACGCTGCTCGACGTCGAGGGAGGCTGGTACGCCACGCTGCGCCTGCCGCGAACGCGGACCGAAGCGGAGTGGACACTGGGACTGCTGGAGGAGGAGGGCGTGTACGTCCACCCCGGTCACTTCTTCGACTTCGAGGACGAGGCGTACGTCGTGGTGAGCCTGCTGACGCAGGGGGACACGCTGCGCGACGGAATGCGACGGCTCGTCGCACGGGTGACACGGGAGGCGTGAGCGCGGGCGCGGGCGCGGGCGCGGGCGCGGGCGCGGGCGGGAACGAGTCAACACATCGTTTACACTTCGCCTACTACTCCGTTTACAGATCGCGACCCTCCAGTCGTGCACTCAGGCGGCAACCTCGCCGCTCCGTTTGTTGTCTTTCTTACTCATCCCCGCGGTGACCTTGGGGTGACC
>DATBQU010000213.1:0-6881 GCA_036560665.1 Polyangiaceae bacterium | reverse complement strand
TGGGGATCCACGCTTCCCCCGTGCCTTCGTGCGCGAGCTGCCGCGCATCCACCGCGCGGAGCCGATGCGTCCCGGCCGGGCGGACGACGCCGTGGCGAGCCGGGCCGTGGTCCGCAGCAGCGACGGCGTGATGCGGTACATGATCGACGGCGATCTGCACGAGACTCCCGGCGATCTCGAGGTATCCATCGGCCCGCGCGTCCGCCTCGTGGTGGTGCGATAGCGATCCAGGTCAGCGCACGGGAGGCGTGGGGGACGCCGATTCGGGCCGCGGAAGGTTGCGCGCCCCCCGGGGCGTCCATAGGCTTGTGCGAGTGCGTTTTCTAGCGGCCGCAGCCTTCGTCGCCCTGCTGTTCTCGAGCGCGACCGCGCGCGCCGGCGGGCTCTCGGCCGACGAGGCGGACAGGTTGATGCGGGGCGAGTCGGTGTCGCGCACGCAGGACTACGCGCGGGGCGGCATGCGCTACGTCGGCGGCGTCACCTATGCCATCGTGGACACGGCGCCCGACGATCTGGCGACGCTGGTGCAGGACGTCGCCGCGCTGCGCCGCTTCATGCCCAAGACGCGAGACGCCCAGCGCGTGGGGACCGCCGGCAGCGACGAGCTGGTGGAGTTCACCCACGGGTCGGTTCTGGTCAAGGTCGCCTACACCCTGCGCATCCACCAGGAGGGACGCGTCGTGCGCTTCTGGATGGATCCGACGCGCGCCCACGACATCGAGGACGCCTGGGGTTACTTCCGCGCCGACCCGATGCCCGCCGGGCGGACGCTGCTCACCTTCGGCATCCTCATCGACATGGGCGACGGCTTGCTGCGCGACATGCTCGAGGATCGGGTCCGCGAGCTGGCGCTCGAGCTGCCCGACCACCTGCGCGATCTGGTCGTCGAGCGCAACGCGCGCGGGCGGCGGGCCTCGAGCAACTGAGGGCCGCGTCGCAAAGGGCGCCCGCTCCGCGGCAGCCCTGGTAGAACACGCGTCGATGCTCGCGCGGGTCCTGGCCATCGCCCTCAACACGTACCGCGAGGCCGTCCGCGCGCGCCTGCTGCTGGGCGTGTTCGCCGTCGCTCTGGCCACGTGCGCCTACGCGCTGGTCGTGGCCACGCTGTCGCTCCACAACGAGGCCCGGGTGGTGGCCGATCTCGGCGCGGCGTCGCTCTCGCTCTACGGCGTCATCGTGGCCATCGTCCTGGGGTCGACCTCGCTCTACCGCGAGCTCGAGCTGAAGACCGTCTTCCCCATCCTGTCGCGCCCCATCCGGCGCTGGGAGTACGTGGCCGGCAAGTACTTCGGCACGCTGCTCACCGTGCTCGTCTTCGTCGCGCTCGACGCGGCGGTGGTGCTGGCCATCCTGGCCCTGGAGACGGGTCAGGCGGCGTGGAAGGTGGGCGCCGTGGCAGGCCTGATGCTCGCCATCCTGGGGGTGACGCTCGCGCGCGCGCGCTACACGCGCACGTTCGTGGTGATCCCCTGGGCGCTGGCGCTGGCGGCCGCCATGTGGCTCGTCGCCGCTCCTGCGCTGGCCGAGCGGCAGCTGGTGGTGGCCTCGGCGGCGCTGGCGCTGTCCGAGGTCGCGATCGTGGCCGGGGTGGCGACGCTCTTCGCTTCGTTCTCGTCGCCGTTCCTCACGGCCACGTTCACCGCGATGCTCTTCGTCATCGGCCGGTCGAGCGACACTCTGGCGCACCTGCCGCGACGGGTCTTCGGCGACACGCTGGCCGCCATCGCACGGCTCCTGGCGCGCGTGCTTCCGAACCTGCACGTGTACGTCCCCGCCCGCGCGTTGCTGCTGGGCGAGGTGCCGGGCCAGCCGGTGTGGCCGTACGTCGGCCTCGCCGCGCTCCACGCGGCGTTCTATGCGACGGCGCTTCTCTGCCTCAGCGCGCTCGCCTTCCGCAAGCGCGACTTCGCATGAAGGCGCGAGCCGCGGCGCTCGCGGCGGCGGCGGTGGTGGCCGTCGTGGCCACGGTGACGGTCCGCGAGCTGTCGATCGGCCGCGACGAGGTGACGCTCGCCGACGCCGCGGCGGCGAAATCGGACTGGCCCGAGGCCATCGGCCACGCGCGGGCCGCCGCCGAGGCGCTGGTGCCGGGCAGCCCCTGGCCGGAGCGGGGGCGGCAGCGCCTGGACGCGATCGGCCACGACGCCGAGGCGCGCGGGGACGACGACACGGCGCTGCTGGCGTACGGCGCCATGCGCACCGCGGCGCTGGCGACGCGGGCCCCGGGCTCCAGCAGCGACCGGTGGAAGGCGAAGGCGGAGGAGGGCCTGGCGCGGGTGGCCTCGTCGCGCAAGGACGTGGCGGCGCTCCACATCACGTCCGAGTCGATGCTCGACGCCCTGCGCGCCGAGGAGCCGCCCCCCACCTGGATGCTGACCCTGCTCGCGGCCTCGGCGGCGGCGATGCTCGGCGGTCTCGCGCGTCTCGCCTGGGTCGCCGATCCCCGCACCGCGCGCGTCGCCCAGCTGGTCGCCGGCGTCGGGCTGCTCGCCTACGCGATCGTCATGCTCGTATCGTGAGAGGGGGATGCAATCGCGCGGGCGTTGTGGCAAACCCTCGCCACGATGGCCACGGTTCCGATGGATGTCCGCAAGGTCGCGCGCTGCCGCGAGCTCGCCGCCGAGATCGCCGACGACGTGCAGCGCTACATCGACTCCCACACCACGGTCGGGGTCGAGCGCACGATCCTGCGGGCCTACGGCGCCGAGGGCGTGGACGATCAGGGCGTCCCCCTGGTCAACACCGCGGTCGACCGTTTCCAGAAAGCAGGCGTGCTCGGCCACGGCATCGCCTTCTTCCTCGGGCGGGCCCTGCTGGCTGGAGCCAAGACGGTGCAGGACGCTGCCGAGCGCCTGGCGTTCTCCCCCGAGCTCGATCGGGGCGAAGGTGGTCCCGGCGCCGAAGCCGCGCGCGACGCGCTGCGCGTCCACACCGAGGCGGCGCTGGACCGCATCGACCGCGCGCGCGAGGAGCGGGACGCTCTGCGCCGCCGGATCGCCGCCGGTCCCACGCCGCAGAAGTACGTCATCGTCGCCACCGGCAACATCTACGACGACGCGGTGCAGGCCAAGGCCGCGGCCACCGCCGGGGCGGACATCGTCGCCGTCATCCGCGCGACGGCGCAGTCGCTGCTCGACTACGTCCCTCACGGCGCCACCACCGAGGGCTACGGCGGCACGTTCGCCACCCAGGAGAACTTCAAGGTCATCCGCCGCGCCCTCGACGAGGCGACCGAGGAGCAGGGCCGCTACATCCAGCAGACGAACTACTCGTCGGGCCTGTGCATGGCCGAGATCGCCTGGATGGCGGCGGTCGAGCGGCTGGACATGCTCCTCAACGACGCGATGTACGGCATCCTATTCCGTGACATCAACATGTGCCGAACCTTCGTCGACCAGTACGTGTCGCGCAGGTTCATCGCGCGCGCCGGCATCGTGATCAACACCGGCGAGGACAACTACCTCACCACGGCCGACGCCATCGAGAAGGCGCACACCGTCCTCACCAGCCAGTTCATCAACGAGGCGTTCGCCCTTCGCGCCGGGCTGCGCGAAGAGCAGATGGGCCTCGGGCACGCCTACGAGATCGACCCCTGGGTGGAGGACTCGCTGCTGCTCGAGATCGCCCAGGCGCAGCTCATCCGCCAGATCTTCGACCGGCACCCCATCAAGTGGATGCCGCCCACCAAGCACAAGACGGGCGACATCTTCTTCGCCCACGTGCACGACGCGATGTTCGACCTGGTGGGCATCACCACCCACCAGTCGATCGAGCTGCTCGGGATGTTCAGCGAGGCGATCCACAACCCGCTGCTGATGGATCGTTACCTGGCCCTCAAGGCCACGCGCTACGTGTACGGCGCCGCCCGCCACCTCGGCGAGGAGATCGAGTTCAAGAAGGACGGGCGCGTCGCCGCGCGGGCGGTTCAGGTGCTCGACGAGGCCCTGGCGCTGCTGGAAGAGGTGAAGCGCGACTCGATCTGGGAGGCCATCGGCAAGGGGGCCTTCGCCGACGTGAAGCGCACGCGCACCGGCGGCAAGGGGTACGCAGGGGTCCTCGAACGCACCCCGCAGTACGTGAACCCGCTGCTGGTGGCGCTCGAGGGGCGGTAGCCGACGCCGTCCCCCGTCATCATGGCCGCCGTGAGCGCCAGCACGGCCACCCCCATGCACGTCGCCAGCGCCGCCCGCAGGCGGCCACCCGAGGGGGGCGCCGGGCGAGGCCAGTGCGGCGTCGCCCCCGCGGCCACCAGGCGATCGTAGAGGTGAGGGTGCGCGCCGCGCACCCGCGTGACCGCCGGCATGAGGTTGGACGCGTAGAGCGCCTCGAGCGCCCGTGCATACTCGCCGTCGTGCGTCTGATGAGCGTGGGCGATCGCGTCGGCCCGCTCCTCCATCCTGCGCACCAGCGGGCGGATCACCAGGCGCGTGAAGAGGAGGGCGCCGACGACGACGAGCAGGGCGGCGACCAGGCGGCCGAGGCCGTCTGCGTCGCCGAGGGTGATCTGGCCCACGATCGGCCGCACGGCGACCAGCGAACAGACCACGACGACGGCTCCCGCAGCGCGCGCCGCAACCACGCGGCGGGGCTCGCTGACGTGACCCAGCTCGTGACGCGCGATGGCCGCGAGCTGCCCGTCGTCGAGCGCGGCCAGCCCCGCGGGCGTGAACAGGAGCAACCCTGCCGCAGGCAGCGCGAAGGCGTTGGCCGCCAGCAGGTCCAGCTCGAGGACGGCCCGCGCGCGGACGCCCGTCGCGGCGCTGGCGGCGTCCACCGCGCTGCGCAGCCGGACCGAGGCCGGGCGAGCCACTCCGAGCAGGCGCGCCACCGCGACCCCACCGCCCGCGAAGGCGACCAGGACGCCCACTGCCGTACCGGCGAGCGCGGCCCACGAGCGCGCGTCGAGGCGATCGGTAGTGAAGGCGACGCCGACGCCCGCGGCCAGCGCGTGGGGGAACAGCACGGCCCACAGCGCGACCCAGCCCCGCAGCATGGCCGCCATGGTGACGGGGCGCTCGGTGACCGCGCGCTCGACCTGCAGACGCACCACGGATGTGGCCACGAGCGCGGGCAGGGCCACGGCCAGACCCACCAGGGCCGGGTGCTCCTGCGCCAGGAGCTCGGGCTGGAGCTCGGCCGCCACGGCGAACGAGAGAGGCAGCAGCAAGAGCGCGAAGCGAGACGTGGCGCGAGCCGGGAACGCGAGCCGCGCGCGCTCGACCCAGATCGCCGACCGCGCGCGGCGCAGCGGGGCCAGCGCCACGCGAGCCCCCGCCCACGCGGCCGCGAGCGAGCCCACGAAGGCCAGGGCCGCCCACGAGAGCAACCACATCACGGAAGGCACGGAAGGCACGGAAGGCACGGAAGGATGGTACGCCACCCGACGCCGGCCCCTTCCTCCCGGCGGCGGCGCGTGTGCTATCGGTACCGCGTCATGCACCCCACCACCCCGAGCAAGCCCCTGCGCGCCTACGGCGACCGCGACGGCGACGGCATGGTGCAGCTCTCGTTCGTCCTGCAGCTGCCCCCGAGCGCGCGCGCCCGAGAGGCCGCCAAGCAATTTGCCGAGATGCACGGTCTGGTCGAGCCCATCGTGGCGACGATGGAGTCGGCCGCCGAAGGGTTCTCCTTCTTCGTCGTGTACGGCCACTCGCGGCACGCCGTCGACGCGACGGCCATCGACGTCCCCGAGGTGCGCACCGAGGCGCTGACCCGCGAGGAGATCGAGCACCGGGTGAAGACGCGTCTGGGGCGGAAGATCGTAGTCGTCGGCGCCTGCACCGGAAGCGACGCGCACACGGTCGGGATCGACGCCATCCTCAACTACAAGGGCTACGCGGGAGACAAGGGCCTCGAGAGCTACAAGGGCTTCGAGGTCTACAACCTGGGCGCTCAGGTCGAAAACGACCAGCTCGCCGCGCGCGCCCGGTCGCTCAAGGCCGACGCCATCCTCGTCAGCCAGGTGATCACGCAGCGCAACTGCCACAAGGAGAACGGCCGGGCCTTCGTCGAGCTCGTCACCCGCGAGGGGTGGCGGCACGAGGCCATCTTGCTCTTCGGCGGGCCGCGGGTGGATCACCAGCTGGCCCTCGAGCTCGGGTTCGACGCCGGGTTCGGGCCGGGCACGAAGCCGGGGGACGTAGCCTCGTATCTGGTCGAGCGGCTGTGCGGTCGCGCGGCGGCCTGAGAGCCGCCGTCATCTCATCTCGATGACCGGGATGGTGAGCGTGCTCGCCGAGGGCGCCGGCGCCGCCGTGGCAGCCGCCGGAGCCTCCGCGGTGGCGCTCGCGGCCGGCTGCGGCTTGCTGCCCGCGCGCGAGCCGACGAGCAAGCCCCCGGTGATGGCGGCGGCGAGCAGCGCGACGAACATGGCGACGTAGGCGATGGTCCTGCCGGGGCCGGCTGGCGCCTGCGCGGCACCGGGAAGCGGCGCGGCGGCCGGCTGCAAGGGAAGCGGCGGCGGAGTCAGCCGCGGGCCGGCGGCGGACTCTCGCGGCGGTCCGGCAGGCGAGTCCAGCAGCTCGATCTGATCGAGCGCGTCCAGCTGGTCGAGCTGGATCGTCGCGTTCGGATCTCGCTTCTCGGTGCTCATGACGTGCGGCGCACGCCTGGCGCCGGCCCCTCTACGCGGCGCGTACGACCGGCAGGCGCTTCGCGGATCCAAGCGTACCGCAACGCTCCTCGATCATGTCCTCGATCGTCTGGTGGCACGCGCCGCAGTCGTCGCCGGCGCAGCAGGCGGCCGTCACGGCGGCCACGCTCTCGGCCCCCGCGTCGATGGCGGCCTTGACCCTCTCCTCGGTGACTGCCCGGCAGACGCAGACGTACATCTCGAACCCTCACGGTAAGGATAATGAATGCCGTTATCAAAGTCCAGGCAT
>DATBQU010000212.1:0-19050 GCA_036560665.1 Polyangiaceae bacterium | reverse complement strand
GATGGGGGGGACGGACAGCTTGGGGGGCAGCCCGGTCACGCCGTCGATGGTGATGCCCTGCGGCACGGCGTCGATCGAGCGATGGGCCGACCAGAACTCGTGGACCCACGCCACCTCGGCGCGCAGGCCCGCGACGGGGCGCACCTCGACGCCCGCGCGGATCACCGCGGGCAGCACGAAGCGGACGTGCGCGTGGTTGCCGTCCTCCGAGGCGTGATCGAACTCCGACGCCGACGGCATCCGGACGGAGAAGGTTGCGTCCGAGTTGACGATCATCGGCAGCTGGCCGGACAGGCCGACGCGCACCCACTGGTTGGGGACGAAGGTGACGCCGCTCATCAGCGACGGCGCGAAGATGGGGCCCACGCGCATCTGCGCGGCGGCGTCGTACTCGGGCTGCTCGGGGGCGCAGATCAGGCGGTCCTGCGGGCAGGCGCTGAAGGTGACGCCCGCCTGGAAGATGCCGACCAGCGCCATCATCCCCAGGCCGAAGCGCAGCTCCTCGATGGGCTTGTAGGCGATCCACGCGCCCGGCAGGGCCAGGAGCGAGCCGTCGAACGACGACAGCGTGTAGCGGGCGGGCGAGGGGCCGACGCTCCCGTCGGGGTAGCTCACCGTGCCGGGGTAGCTCGCCAGCGCGATGTACGGAGAGAGCAGGCCGCCGGCGAGGGTGAACTTCTTCTGCGGATCGAGCACGAACGACGCGGCGATGGTCGGCAGGGGCAGGACCGGGGAGCGGCCGCTCACGGTCGGCGTCGACGGGTAGGTGATGGTGCCGTCGGCGCTGGGGACGCGCAGCACGCGGGTGTAGTCCACGGCGAAGCGCAGCCACGAGAAGTCGACCAGCACGCTGTTGCCGGCGTCGGCGATGCCGGCCGGGTTGTACCAGGTCGCGCCCAGGTCGTCGGCACCGGCGACGAACGCGCCCGCGCGGCCCATGGGGCGCACGCCGCGATCGGTGAAGTAGAGGCCGGACGCCCCGGCCTGCTCCGCCGCCGTGACCATCACCAGCAGGGCCGCGACCCCGAGGCCGCGATGCTTGCTCGCGCCGCGGCCCACGCCTCAGTGTCCCTGGCCGGGCATCGTCGCCTCGCGGACGACCTCGTAGACCTGCTCCAGGCCCGTCGCCGGATCGAGGCAGAACTGGCTGATCTCGTTGGCCACGTTGGCGTAGTCGGCGCCGTCGAGCTTCGTCGTCTGGTCGGGGTGGGCGCGGTTCACGTCGGCCGCGACGTCGACCATCACCTCGATGGGCGCCGGCGCGCCCTGTCCCATCGGCGTCACCATGGCGCGGAGGGTCAGGGCGATGCCGCCGTTGGGATCGATCTCGCGCGCGCAGCTCTCGTTGCCCTGCGCGTCGCGCGCCGCCGCGAAGACGCGCGCCAGCACCTGGATCCCCGCGTCGGCCAGGCCGCGTCGCGCGACGTTGCCGTGATCGTCGAGCACCTGCGCCCCCAGGGCATCCGCCGCGGCGTGGTAGAAGGGCGAGAGGTTGGCGTCGTCGTTCAGGATCTGCAGGACGTCCACCGACGCCGCCATCGTCGCCGCCCGCGCGTCGTCGGGCGAGGCGGGATCGAGCAGGTACCGCAGCAGCTGCTCGAGCTGGGCCCGCGCGTCGTCGTCGGTCCGGATCGCGTCGAGCAGGTCCATCACCGCCGCGAAGGTGGGCCCGCCCACCACGTCGGCCAGGTTCTGCGGCATTTGCTTGGGCCACCAGGCGCACGCCGCACGCGACGAGCGGTCGGGGCACTGGGCCAGGACCTGCGAATGCAGGGCGTCGAGCAGCGGCGGGACGATGGCCGGGATGGCCGGGTTGGCCCACGTGGTCTGCGTCCCGGTGCCCGTCACGCTCAGGAACTGATCGACGAGCTGCGACCGCGCCGCGCGCCACGGGGGCTGGCGATCGTCGCCGGGGTGGGTCTGGGCCCAGCGCGCGAACGCGGCGTCGACCCCCTTCAGCGCGTCGACGAAGAGGTAGATGGGCGTCACCTGCGGGTTGGTCGTCCCGTCGTTGCGCGGAGCCGTCTGCACGCCGTTGCGGTCGGTGAGCCCCTGGTTGCGCGCGGGATCGACCATCACCCGCACCGCGTCGGCCAGCACCTGCACGCCGGTCTTCACGCTCGTCTTGGTGCAGGAGTGCGTCGCCGGATCCTGCGTGTCGCAGTGGGTCACCGTCGTCTGCTGGATGATGGGCACCGTGTCGTGCAGGGCCTGGAACAGGTCGGTCTTGGTGAGGATGTCGACCAGCAGGGGCTCGTAGGTGACCGCCCCGTCCTGCGAGCACCAGCGCGCGTCGGTCCTCGGGAACGTCGGGCTGCACACGTCGGGCGTCTGCTGCGCGTCGGCCCAGTGCAGGTGCAGCGTGTCGAACAGGTCGGTGAACAACAGCGGGTTCTGGTGGTCGTCGAACGTCGCCGCCAGCGGCTGGACGTTCTGCACGAAGTCGAACTCCTCGATGGGGAAGAGGAAGCCCGGATCGCGCCCGCGGATGGTGTCGGCGAACGACTTGCACGAGCGCAGGTGGACCACCGTCCCGTCGCTGTCCGTGAACGGCGTCGGGTCGCACACCATCGTCGGCGCCGGATCGATGATGTCCTTCAGGAAGTCGAAGGTGGTCATCGTGGCGGGGTTGGTGTCCCCGGGGTCGGTGTCGTGCGGCGTGTCGAAGTACACCAGGCGCGCCACGCCCGGCACCGTCGGATGCGTGTCGAACCCCGCGATCCCCGACTGCGTCTGCAGGAACTGATCGGCCCCCCCGACCACGTTGGTGATGGGCGAGTTCATCAGCGCCTTGAGGCACGGATCGCGGATGTCGAACTGCGCCCGGCCGAGCGCCACGTCGAGCAGCAGGGCGTCGACGTTGCGGATGCGCAGGATGCCGCACTGGGGCATCGGGTTCGGCGGCGCCGGAGCGCCCACCAGCGTGCAGGCCACGCCGCTCAGCGCGTTGGTCGGGTAGTCGAAGTTGACCACCCCCAGCGCCCCCAGGCTGAACTGCACGTGCGCGACGGCCCCCTGCTTGGTGCACACGTCGAGCCCGTTGGCATCGTGCAGCAGCTGCATGAACTTCTGGAGCGAGCTGCGGTTGTCGCCCGCGTCGGGCCGGGAGCGATCGACGGGCGTGTGCAGCGGCTGGGCGTCCCCCGACGTGAGGTTCCACGCCGCCCCGTTGAGCTCGTTGGTCAGCCCGCCCGCCGTCGAGTGGTGGTTGTACGTCAGCGTGTCGGCGTACTGGATGTAGGCGGCGAAGGTCTTTTGCAGGTCGACGGTGGGCTGCTGCGCGAAGGCGAGGATCAGATCCTCGAGGATGCCCCCGGCCCCGATGGAGTCCTTCACGTGGGCCATCCTGGCGATGACGTCGAGCAGCTCGTCCCACAGCGTCGAGCCTTGCGGGATGTGCGCCTCCGGGTGCGCGTCGGCCAGCGCCTTGATCTGGAGGCCGATGCCCACCAGGCGCGCCAGCTCCCGGGGGTGGTCCTTCATCAGCGACCGGCCGAGCTCGAGCAGGTCGTCCATGACCGGATCGGCCATCAGCACGCCCAGGGCGTAGACGAGATCGACCAGCGGGGACGTCTCCGGGTGGAACGCGCTGTAGCCGAGGGTCACCGGCTGCGTCGGCTGCGCGCTCGCCGGATCGGGGGCGTACTGCCGCGTGGTCGTCGCGCCGCTGTCGCGGTCGCCGAAGAGGACGCCGGCGCCGCCGAGGACGTTCATCACCGTCTCGTGGCCGTGCGTCGGATCGGGATCCACCAGCGGACGCAGGTTGTTCTCGAGCGATGCCAGGAACGTCTGGCCCACGTCGACGTAGCTGTAGAGCGTCGGCGTGGCCTGCCCCGTCGCGCGTCCCTCGGCGTCCCGCGCTCCGTCGACGCCGTCGGGCGAGAAGAACGGGGAGGGGAGCGGCTGGCCGCCGGTGGTGACGAACTGCCCGAGCGCGTCCACGTCGGGCAGACCGTCGTGATCGGCGTCGACGAACGGAGGGGGCAGCGCCCCGCCCGGCAGCAGCGCGGCCGCGGCGTACGCGCGCGCGTCGCGCTGCACCACGTAGCGCGGTGCGGTCAGGCCGACGTCGAAGGCCGGATCGGGCCCCTGGAGGAGGATCTGCCGCGTGAGCTCCAGCGTCGTCCGCGGGCGGGACAGCAGCTGCCGCGTCGGGATGGCCGGGTCGGCCGTCGTGTGCAGAGGCGCCAGGGGCGCGGGCGCCGCGGAGGTGCGCATCTCCTCGCGCCCCACGCCGAGGAGCTGCTGCATCTGCACCGAGGCCCTGCCCGGGATGGGCTTGCGGTTGCCGGGGCCGAGCGGCTTCGACGGATCGATAGCGCCCGCCGGGTTGAACGGGTCGGAGTCCGCCGCCAGGAGCGTGAGCAGCGACTGCACCATGGGCACCAGCTGCGGGTAGGCGAGCAGCGGCCGCGCCGCGCCCAGACCGATCTCCAGCGGGCGGTACCCCTGGCGGGCATCGAACCGCGCGAGCGCGTCCTGCACGTCGGGACCCGCTTTCACGTCATCCATGATGCGGGCGAGTCCCTCCGTGAAGAGCGGGACGGTGCCGTCGTCCTCCATGTCCACCATCCGGCCCAGCACGGCGGCGAGCTCCTTCTGGAGCGGGCCGGTCCCGGCGGCGTCGCACGACCGCGCCGGATCGCCGTTGCCGAGGTCCTTGAGCGGCAGGGTGGCGTCGGGGAAGGCGGCGTCGAACGCCGCCGTGAGCCGCTGCCGGTCGCGGGCGAGCGCCTCGATGCGCGCGATGCGGTAGGCGCGGTGCTGCTGCTGGAGGGCGAGGGGGACGGGGTGGCCGTCGAGGTCGACCGCGTTGGGATCGAGCGGGACGAGCTTCGACGCGTCGACGCTGGCCGCGAAGCTGCCGCTGGCGTCCGGGTGACAGACGGCGTGCCACGAGGTCGCCCCCACGTCCTCGGGGAGCGCCTGCGCGGCGACCCGGTCGCAGAGGACGATGAAGAGCTCCTGGCCGAGCGTCCCGCGCTTGGGGGTGACCCGCGACGTGTCGAAGTCCGACGCGCACCCGGCCGCGGACGAGGCGAGCAGCGCGACGATGGCACCCTTCCAAGGACGTCGATTCAACCCAGGGCTCCCGAGCGAAGTCGGCAGTATCGCGCGCCGCGGCGCGGTGCGTCAGGTCCCAGGGAAGTCTCGCATTCCGAAAAGGCAGAACCCTGCGCGTGCTACTCTGCAAGGCGTCGTCTCCCGTCGTTGTCTTGCCGGATGGCGTGCGGGGAATGACCTGCCCGGGGTCCGCTCACGCGGATCTCGGGCGCTTACTTTTGTGCGTTCTCCTCCGCCTCCGGAGGGCGTACCACCGTACCCGCACACACAGGGAGGCACCCCATGACGACCCACAGCACTGGACGCTTCGTTTGGCACGAGCTCGCGACGCCCGACGTGAAGAAGGCCGTCGCCTTCTACTCCGAGCTCTTCGCGTGGAAGACGTCCGAGGTGGATATGGGCCCCGGCGGCAAGTACACGATGCTCAAGTCGGGTGAGACCAACGTCGGCGGCATGACGACGAACGTCGCCCCCCCCGGGGTGACCGGCGTCCCGCCGCACTGGCGCACGTACTGCACCGTCCAGGACGTCGACGTCGCCGCGCGCAAGGCGACGGAGCTCGGCGGCAAGGTCTTGATGCCGGCCATGGACATCCCCAACGTCGGTCGCTTCGCCGTGGTGGCCGATCCGCAGGGAGCGGTGCTGATGCCCTTCAAGGACGCCAACGAGCCGCCCGAGCTCGAGGGGCCGCCTGCTGTGGGCACCTTCTGCTGGGACGAGCTGCTGACGACGGACCCGGCAGCCGCCGCGAAGTTCTACACGCAGATCTACGGGTGGACGGTCACCGAGCAGGACATGGGCCCGCAGGGCACGTACCGCGTCCTCAAGCGCGCAGAGCGGATGTCGGGCGGGATCATGAAGTCGCCGATGCCGGGGATCCCGCCGGTGTGGACGGCGTACGTGGCGGTGGCCAGCGTCGACGCCAGTACGAAGCGCGTCGAGTCGCTGGGGGGCAAGGTCGTGGTGCCGCCCTCGGACATCCCGAACATGGGCCGCTTCTCGGTGTTCACCGACACCACCGGCGCCACGCTCTGCATGTTCCAGGGCAAATAGACCCGCGGCGACCGGGTACGCGGTCTCGCGCTCGCGGGACCGCGCGCCCCGCGACGCTCCGCCCCTGCGCGAGGGCGCGGTCGTGCCCGCAATGCGTCCGCGCCGCCTGATTCGCAGCGCAAAACACGGCGAGTCTCGCGCGATCGCGCGGTGGCGGCGTCGTGGCTCGTCGCTTGCTCATGCACTCCGGCATGCGCAGACAGAGCGGCGCCCTTCTCGGCCTCTTCGCCGTCACGCTCGTCGCCGCGGGTTGCGGCGGCGGCACTCCCCGCATCGTCCCGCTGCTTCGCACGGCGGGCTCGCCCGTCACGCCCAACATCGCGGCGCCGCTCGAGGTCGTGAGCCGCGGCACCGCGGTCCCCGATCCGCTCCCCGTGCGCGGCTCCGGGATCGTCTACGGCGATCTGGAAGGGGCGCTCGGCATCGCCGTCTCCACGGCCACCGCTCCCTGGGCGGAGTCGCACCGCGAGTACCCGGTCGCCAAGCGCGGCGGCTGGACGGTCCTGGTCGAGGTCATCGGCGCCGACGCGGAGCTCGAGTCCGGCGGCCGCGTGGTGATCGGCCTCGACGTGCGCGCGACGCTCCGTACGCGCAACGGCAACGTGTACCTCGGGCAGACGCAGCTCGGCTGCCACGAGGGCGGGCTCGTGTCCGCCGAGCAGGGGGCTCCCGTCGTCTACCGCTGCATGATGCGCGTCGGGCGCGATCTGGCGGGGTGGCTCGGCGGCGGCGTCCCCCTCGATCCCCCCACCCAACCGGCGTCCCCGACGCCCCAGTCCGCGATGAACGAACCAGCCAGCGAGGGTCCACTACCATGAGAACGACGACAGTCATTTCCTGCCTTGCGCTCGTCGCCGCGGCGCTCGGCTCCACCGGATGCGCGACGACGACGGTCGAGCCGGGACACCGCGGCCTGTACTTCGCCCCCAACGACGGAGGCCTGAAGCGCGACGTGCTGCAGCCGGGCAAGTACCGGCTCGGCTGGTGCTTCATGTACTGCACGCCCAACCGCGTCGACGACTTCGACGTCACCTACTCGACCAAGAGCGAGGACATCAACACCAAGAGCGCCGAGGGGCTCGAGCTGCAGCTCAAGCTCAGCGTCATCTACCGACCCATCGTGTCCGAGCTCTACGCGCTCGATACCGAGATCGGCCCCAGCTACTACGACGAAGTGGTCGGCCCCGAGTTCCGCAGCGCCTGCCGCGGCGTCTTCGCGCGCCACTCGTACACCGAGCTGCAGAAGAAGAACGAGGCCATCGAGAACGAGGTCGAGGCCGAGGTGCGGCGCCGCACGGCCGGCAAGCACGTGGAGATCTCCAGCGTGACGCTCGAGCAGGTCAACTACGCGCCGGAGATCGCCGAGAAGATCCGGCAGAAGGTCGCCGGCGAGCAGGAGACCGCGCGCCAGCTCGCCGCCATCGCGGCCGAGGCGGCCAAGAACGCGGCCGAGGCCGAGAAGAAGAAGCAGGCCACCGAGTCGGCCGACGCGCAGAAGCGGCTCGAGATCCAGACCGAGGCCGACCAGAAGGCGTTCCAGCTCACCAAGGAGGCCGCGCAGCAGAAGCTCGAGCTCCAGAAGGAGGCCGAGAACGCCAAGTTCAAGGCCGAGCAGGAGCTGGCCGCGCTCGACACGCAGAAGAAGGCGGCCAAGGCGGAGCTGGAGATGGAGAAGCTCCGCGCCGAGACCGAGGCGCAGACCAAGATCCTCGGGGCGAAGGCCGACGCCGAAGCCGCGCGCCAGATGGCGGGAGCCAAGGCAGCGGAGCGGCGCGCGGAGACCGCCGGCGTGACACCGATGGAGGTGATGGTCCACGCCTACGACGCGCTCGCGCACCTCGGCGGCACCGGGACGACCATCGTCCTCGGCGACTGGGCGCACGTGCCGAACTTCCTGTTCCCGCGCGTGCCGTCGCTCCAGGCGGCCTTCGGTCTGCCGTACATGCCCTACGGACCCATGCCCGGCGGGGTGGGGCCGGCGCGGACCGGTGGCACGACGCTGTCGAACACGAAGCCCGGCGGCGACGACCCCTATTGAGCGCGTGTGCGCAGCGCCGAGGGCAACAGCGCGCGCACGTGCCAGCCGCCGCCGCCACCGGGGAGCGGGTTGGCCTGGACGACGAGGCCCTGCGCGCGCCCCTGCGCCCGCGCCTGCTCCAGCGCACGCACGTCCGCGCTTCGGTCGCCCGTCCGGATGGTCTTCTCCCACGCCATGACGGGTACTACGCGCGCGGGTCGCCGTGCCTCCCCCCGCCGGTGCTACACCGTCCGGGATGCCCCGCGGCGCCGTGGCGATGCTGCTCCTCTCCGCGCTGGCGTGCGGGTGCGGGACCTCCGCCGCTGCCGGCGGCGATGCGGGCGTGGGCGGGGACGACGCTTCCGTCGACGGTCCGGCGCTCCCGGGGCCGTGCGCGCTCGCGCCGGCGGGCGATCCCGTCCCCATCGTGAGCTTCCCCGATCGCCACGCGACCGCGCCGTCGATGGTGGTGCTCGATCCGGGCGCGTCGAGCGGCGCCGCGTCGGTGGCGGTGCAGGTGTTCGCCAACGCCGGCACCAGCGGCCGTCCCGACGACATCGAGCTCGCGCGCGCACGCGTCGCTCCCCCGTGGCCGTCGGGCGCAGCGCTCGACGAGGCGCCGGAGCTGCAAGGCGAGTTCGCCCTGGGCGGCGGCGCGCTGGCCGAGACGGTGGACGCGCCCCCCACACTCGCGCTGGCGTGGCACAGAGACAACGCGGCGGTGGGCCGCCCCCAGTTTCGCTCGGTCGATCCCGCGAGCTGGACGCAGGGGCCCAACGTCCAGCTCGACTCCACGGGCGACACCATCTTCGCGTTCGTGGCGGGCGCGGGCGTCGGGTCGGACGGCGCGTGGGCGGGCGACGGGTTCGCCGTGGCGTGGCGCTACGTCGGCGCTCCTGGCCTCGGCCCCGCGCGCCCGGTGGGCGCGCTGCTCGACGCGGCGGGCAACGTGCTGCGCGGTCCGACTCCGATGGCGACCGGCGAGGACTACCCGGGTCGCTCGGCCTCGATGGCATGGACCGGCAGCGCGTACCTGGTGGCGATGACCTACGACGACTGCCACGGCGGCGACGGCTGCGTGGCCCACTCCGTGGTGGTGCAGAGCGTCCGCGTCAGCGCCGACGCGGCCGCCGGGCTAGCGCTCGCGCCCGCCTCGTCCTTTCCGGTGCTCGATCCCTCGACCACGCCAGGCGGCTCGGCGGCGATGGCGGCGCTCCGAGGACGCGCGTGGGTGGCGTGGACGGAGGGCCTGGCCAGGGACGCGGGCGCCGTCACCCCGCGCACCGTGCGCCTCGCCACGCTCGACGCCGGTGGTCGCGCGCTCGGCGCGCCGGTCACCCTCGCCACGGCCATCCTTCCGACGACGCGCCTCGCCGTGTCGGCCGGCGACGCCGGCGTCCTCGTCACGTGGGCGGAGGACGCGGACCCCGCGGACGACGGCGGCGCGGGCGACGTGGTCCCCGGAGCCTCGTCCGTCGTCGTGCAGCGCGTGGGCTTCGACGGCGCCCTCGACGCGCCGCTGCGCGTCCTGGCCACGCGCGTCGACGCTTTCGGCCCCGTCACCTCCGCCACCATCGCCGCGCCGCGCGGCGCCCTCGTCCTGTGGGCCGGCCGCAGCACCGATCCCGCGCGGTTCGACATGGCGTGGATGGCGGAGCTGGCGTGTGCGCCGTGATGCAGTCTTCTCACGGCCGGCGACCCGCTGTAGCGTGAGCGCGGTCGAGCTGACCACGGAGGGACAGAGACGATGCCCTTTCCTCAATCGTTGACGGTGAGGCCGCTGGGACTGACTGCGGGCGGAGGCGCAAGCGGGGGCGGAGGTCCGGTCGCCTCGGGGACGCTCTCTCCGCCGTTCACCATGCAGCAGCAACAGCAGACCAACTGGTGCTGGGCCGGCGTGAGCACGTCGGTGGGCCTGTTCTTCACGAACGGGTCGTGGACGCAGTGCGCGGTCGCCACCTCGGCCATCCCCAACTTTCCGAGTCCGCCGGCGGGGCCCTTCGACTGCTGCTCGAACGCGAGCCCCTGCAACATCTACGGGTACCTCGACGTCGCCCTGCAGACGACGCTGAGCTACGGCTCGATGCAGAGCGGCACGCTCGGCTGGGGCGACCTGCAAGGGCAGATCACGTCGAACCACGTGCCGGTCTGCCTGCGCATCGCCTGGAACGGCGGCGGGGCGCATTTCGTGAGCATCTGCGGGTGGTCGGTCGACTCGAGCGGCAACCAGTACGTCGACGTCGGCGACCCGGGCACCGGCGCCATCACGACGCAGCAGTTCAACGGCAGCTCCGCGTTCCCCGCGACGTATTCCGTCGTCGGCGGGACGTGGACCCACACCTATTTCACCCAGAACCAGGGGCTCTGAAGGGCTCACCGAAGGAGAGATGAGATGGCCATCGTTTCGCCCACCGAGCCCCCGCAGGGGCAACAGGTGCTCCAGGGTGTCCTTTCGTACCTGCTCTCCCGCAACGACGCGCCCTGGACGCAGAGCGCGCTCGGCGGCGCGTCCGTCGACCAGGTCCAGTACACGCAGCCCCACATGGCCTACTCGATCGGGGTCGACGCGCTCGCCTCGGGGCAGTTCCTCGACGCGGCGCAGCCGATGGGATGGCGCTACCTGCTCATCGACCCCTCGGGGGCGAAGTCTCTGGCGGAGGTCTACCTGGCGACGGGCTCGGACGGCAACCTCGCCTTCTCAGCGGTCAGCTACGGTCCCACGGGCCCGGCCACGGTCGACGCGCTGAGCGATCTCGAGCAGAACAACGCGAGCGTCCAGTCGAGCGACTACGAGCTGCGGTATCTCCAGGTACCGGCGCTGGCGTTCTTCGCCCTGTGGCTCCACGGCGCGAGCGACGACATCATTCGCCCCATCCCGCCGACGCCGGTCACGGTGATGGACCCCGTGGCCATGGCCCCGAGCCAGGTCCAGCCCGGGCTGCAGCAGGCTGCGCAGGCCGTGCAGGCCCAGCAGACCCAGTTCTCCGGCCCGTCTGGAGGATAGGGGACCCTCACCGCAGGAGCTGCTCCAGCACCCCCACGATTCCTCCGCCCAGCACGAGCCACACCGAGCTCACGCGCCAGCGGAAGAGCAGCACCGCCGACGCCACCGCCAGCGCTACCGTGGTCACGTCGACCAGCGCCGCGCGCGCGAGCTGCAGCGTCACCACCACCATCAGCGCCAGCGACGCCACGTTCACCCCGTCGAGGAACGCGCCGGCCAGCCGGGAGCGGCGCAGCCGAGGGATGAGCGGGCCGCTCACGGCCACCAGCAAGAACGACGGCAGGAAGATCCCCACCGTCGCCACCACGGCGCCGGGGCCGCCCGCCACCAGATAGCCGATGAAGGTAGCCGTCGTGAACACCGGCCCCGGCGTCACCTGTCCGACCGCGACGGCGTCGATGAGCTGCCCCTCGGTGAGCCAGTGGTTCTTCAGCACCACGTCGTCGCGCAAGAAGGCGAGCAGCACGTAGCCGCTGCCGAAGACGACGGCGCCGATCTTGAGGAACACCGCCAGCAGCTTGGTCAGCCCGGCCGCCGTCGCCGGCGCCACCATCGCCGCGCCCTTGCCGTCCGCCGCGCGGACCAGGAGGCAGAGGACGCCCGCGCCCAGCAGGATCGCCACCGGCATCCCCCCCAGCAGGCTGGCCGCAGCCGCCGCGGCGCCCAGCGCGAGCAGCCCCGGCCCCTTGACCGCCGTGCGCGCGAAGCCGACCAGGGCCTGCGCTACCACCGCGATGACGATCGCCTTCACCCCGTGCAGGGCTCCGACCAGGGCGGGCAGATGTCCGGCGCGCACATAGACCATGGCCAGCGCGGTCACGATGAGCGCCGCGGGAAGGATGAAGCACGTGCCCGCCAGCAGCAGACCCCGCCACCCCGCGCGGCGGTACCCGACGTAGATGGCGACCTCGGTCGAGCTGGGCCCCGGGATCAGGCTCGCCGCGCCCACCAGGTCGAGGAACTCCTGGCGCGTCAGCCACTGGCGCCGTCGCACGAACTCGTCCTCCATCATGGCGATGTGAGCCGCCGGCCCCCCGAACGCGACCGTCCCCAGGCGCAGGAAGGCCCAGGCCAGCGTGCCGAGCTCACGGTTCATGGTGGACCCGACCGACGGGAGCAGAGTGAACGGAAAGATCAAGAGGATCGGAAGCAGGAGGAATGCAAAGCTGCTCCAGGCCCTTGTCCTTCCCGATCATCTGATCTTGTTGTGATCCCTCTCATGCGCTCGCTGCTCGGCTCACTCGCACTCCTTGCCACCTGCGCCGCCTGTTCGCGCTTCGGGCCCGTGTATCCGCCCCGGCCGGTGCCTTCGCAGGGGCCGCCCGTCGCCGATCCGGAGCCGTCGCGCGTGGTCGTCCATCTCACGCTGGCGTCGGCGGGGTTGCAGGGCGCGCTCGAGGAGGCCGCGCCGAAGTCCGGCGACGGGACCTTCCCCCTGCTCGGCGCCGACCGCCGCTACACCTGGGACCGCGGCCCCCTCGACGTGAGCTTCTCGCAGGGACGCGTGGTGCTCCAGACCAAGGTGCACGCCACGGTGGCGGTGCCGCTCAAGCCCCTCGATCTGTCGCTCGATCTGCGCATCGAGGCCGAGCCGATCGTCAGCGCCGCCTACACGGTGAAGCTCCAGTCCGTCGACGTGCACGTCACCTCGAGCGACACGCGCATGGCGCTCGCCGACAAGGTGGCCGGCGTCTACGCCAAGATCGAGGAGCCCATCGCCGCCCGGCTGAAGGACTTCGCCTTCGACCTGCGCCCACTGCTGGCCGAGGCCTACGCGCGCATCGCGCGGCCCATCGACCTGGCCGTCGGCGACGCGCACGCCTGCGCCCGGCTGCGCGTGCTCGAGATCGAGGCGGGGCCCACCGTGGTGGCCGACGGCCTGGAGAAGGACATCGCGCTGGTCGTGGCGCCGTCGATCACCATGCCCTGCCCGGACACCTACGAGGACGCGACCGTGGTGCTGCCACCGCTCTCGAACGTGGCCACGCTGACGCCGGGGCCTTTCACCGTCACCGTCCCCATCGCCGCGCGGTACGACGAGCTGACGCGGGCGATGACGATGGCCTTCACCGACGGCAAGCTGTTCTTCTCGAAGGATTACCCCGAGCTCTTCCTCGAGAAGCCCGAGCTCTACGAGTCGTCGGGGCTCCTTGTCCTCAAGCTCCACATCAAGGGGCCCGTCCACAGGCTCGGCATCGAGTCCGACCTCGACGGGGACCTCTACCTGGCGGGGCACCCGCAGGTGATCGACAACGAGCTTCGCATCCCGGATCTCGAGCCGACCATCGAGACGCGGAGCTTCCTCCTGTCGCTCAAGGCCATGACGAGCGGCGACGAGATCCGCGACCAGGCGCGCGCCGCGCTCCGCCTCGACATCGGCGAGCGGCTGCGCGACGCGAGGAGCAAGCTCGGCGACGGGCTCACCTTCGGGAGCGGCGACAAGGGGTGCTTCCAGGCCGACGTCGACCGTGTCGAGGTGGCGGGCATCTATCCGCACGCCGCCTACCTGCGCGTGTACGTGGCCGTCACCGCCCACGCGCGCGCGACGCTGCCCTGCCCCAACTAGAGGGACGAGGGACAGCGTCGCTGGAGGATTGCACGCAGGCGAGCCGGCACGGCCCAAGCACGGGGAGCCGCGTGCTGGCCGGAGGGCTGCTCATGGGGATCGCACGTCACCTCGTCACGGTCGTCGCCGTGCTCGGCCTCGGGGCCATGCTCGGCTGGTCCTCGGGTTGCGGAGGAAGCGGCGGCGACAGCCAGTTCACCGTGTTCGGCCAGGGCAAGGGCGGCGGCCTGTTCGGCGACGACGGCGGCTCCGGCTCGCTGATCGGCGACGACAGCGGCCCCACCGGACCTTGCCAGGGTCTCGCCTGCCAGGTGCACACCTGCTCCGGGGGTGGATCGACGACGATCAGCGGGACCGTCTACGACCCGGCCGCCAAGAACCCTCTCTACGACGTCGTCGTCTACGTCCCCAATGCGCCGCTGAAGGACCTCGCGCCTGGCGCCTCCTGCTACTCGTGCAGCGATCTGTACTCGGGCAGCCCGGTGGCCTCGGCGCTCACCGGACCCGACGGGAAGTTCACCATCCAGAACGCGCCCGACGGCGACCAGATCCCGCTGGTCATCCAGGTCGGCAAGTGGCGCAAGGGGCCCATCCTGGTGCAGCACGTCGCGCAGTGCGCGGACACGGCGGTGCCGGACAGGTCGCTCACGCTGCCGCGAAACCAGGGCGAGGGCAGCATCCCGTCGATAGGCATCTCCACCGGCGGCGCCGACTCGCTGGAGTGCCTGCTGCGGCGGGTGGGCGTCGACGCGAGCGAGTACCAGCCGGGCGGTCGCATCCACATCTTCCAGGGCGACGGAGGAGCGACAACCAACCCGCCGGCTCCCGACGCCGTGCAGTCGATGTGGGGGCCGGGGGCGTCCGCGCTCCAGCCGTTCGACATCGTGATCCTGTCGTGCGAGGGGCACGAGACGACGGGCATGAACCAGCAGGCGCTCTACGACTACGCGCAGACGATGGGCGGCCGCGTGTTCGCGTCGCACTTCCACTACTCGTGGTTCGACTCCGGGCCCTTCGGGGCGGCGAGCGTGGCCACCTGGAGTCCGGGCGGCAACGACATCGGGAGCATCGACGGCGACGTGGTGACCACGCTGCCCAGCGGGGCGCCGTTCCCGAAGGGCGTGGCGCTGAAGACGTGGCTGGGGAACGTGGGGGCCCTGCAGAACGGCCTCCTGCCCATCACGCAGGCGAAGCACAACGCGGACGTGAGCGCCGTCAACGTGGCGTCGCAGTCGTGGATCGTCGACGCCAAGCCGCCGAGCTCGACGCAGTACTTCTCCTTCGACACGCCCATCGGCTCCCCGGCGGACCAGCAGTGCGGTCGCGTGGTGTTCAGCGATCTGCACGTGGGCTCGGTGCCGGGGGGGCAGCCCGGGGACTACGACGCGGCGGGCGGGGTGGGGCAGGGGGGGATCGTTCCGGACGCGTGCGCGGACCGCGATCTCACGCCGCAAGAGAAGGCGCTCGAGTTCATGCTGTTCGATCTGTCGTCGTGCCTCACGCCGAACGACCAGCCGCCGAGGCCGCCGACGCCGGTGCAGTGATACGCTGCACATGCCAGCTTCGTGCCGTCGGTCGCTACACCTGGCGCGAAAGCACACTGTGCGCTACTCTCGTCCCGCTCACGAACGTTTCCCAGCAGCCACGCTCTCTCTATTTCACGGGATCGCGGGTCCGATGGCAACGCCAGTGTGAAAGCGACGGACCCTCCGCCGCTCACGACCCTTCCGACCTGCGGCATCCGGAATGGCTGACCACGCATCGAGCCGCGAGTGAATCGAGATCATCATGGGAACGCGTTTGTATGTCGGCAACCTCGCCTTCGGGTCGACGGCCGAGAGTGTTCGTGAGGCATTTGCGCAGATCGGCGAGGTGGCGGACGTGCACATCGTGACCGACCGGAGCACCGGCCAGTCGCGCGGGTTCGGCTTCGTCACCATGGGCTCGAACCAGGAGGCGACCAACGCCATCCAGCAGCTCAACGGCGCCAACCTCGACGGGCGCGCGCTTCGCGTCAACGAGGCCGAAGAGCGCCCGCAGCGCAGCGGCGGCTTCGGCGGCGGTGGTGGTGGTGGCGATCGCGGCGGTGGCTCCAAGGGGCGCAGCCGCTGGTGAGCAAGCCTCGCCATCGCGAGGGCGCGGGAGCCGAGACCGAGAGGCGCTCGATCCTCGAGCGCTGCGCGGGCGTCGTCGGCGAGCAGTGGGCTCGTGGGCGGCGCGACGAGCTGCGCTCGAGCAACCGCCGCGCGGCGGGCGGCTGGCCGGGGACGGTGGCGGAGGCCCGCGCCTACGCGCGGGCGCACCTGACGACCGAGCTCGCGCGCCATCGGCTGACGGACATCACGTCGGCCGAGCTGGAGGTCGCCGCGCGGGCGACGTACGCGAGCGCGCGAGCGACATGGCTCGCCTTCGCCGACGCTGACGATAGTATCGACCGTGGAGCCCCTTGAATGAATCGTTCCCGTGCGAGGTTCTCGGAGGCGGCGCAGCGGTTCGCAGAGCGCCGCCGTCGTGAGGACGAGGCGCAGCGCCTCAAGGATCGCATCCCCAACCTGGCCACGCTCCGCCTCGAGATCGAGGAGTGGCGGGGCACCACCAGCGCCGGGGACCCGAAGCACGTGCGCGTCGTCGTGGTCGACAACGCGCCCGCGCTCTTCGCCCTGCCCTGCGGCGATCACGCCTGCAAGGACGGCGGCCACGACATGACCGATCCCATCCTGCGCGGGCTGCAGTCGGGCACCGCCCACTTCGACATGGAAGACACCTGCACCGGCAGCGTCGGCAGCTCCGAGTGCGGGCGCGTGATGCGCGTGACGGTCACGGCGACGTATCGCTGACGAACCCCTTCCAGTTTCGCATGTAGGCCGCGAACGTCTCGTTCAGGCCGCGCTCGCGGAGCTCGGCGATGGTGAGCGGAGGCCGGCGAGGCTCCCAGGCGAGGTCGGCCACCCTGGCCGCCCACTCGGGGTTGGCGATGGCGGCGCGTCCGACGGCGACCGCGCTGGCGCCCTTCTCCAGGAGCGCCTCCGCCTCGGCGCGGGTCCACACGCCGCCCGCGGCCACCAGGGCGACGTCGCCGGGGACGGCGGCGCGGAAGAGAGGGACGGCGTGCTCGGTCGGCCGCTTGGTGGTGTTGCGGCTGGCGTCCCAGAGCGAGACGTGGAGGAAGTCGGCGCCGTCGTCGCAGAGCCATCGCGCGACCTCGAGCGACTCGTCGAGGTCGAGACCGCGGGCGTTTCCGAAGTCCTCCGGCGAGAGGCGCACGCCCACCGCGAACCCGGCCGGCACCGCCGCGCGCACGACGCGCATCGTCTCGCGCAGCAGCCGCGCGCGCCCCTCCAGCGACCCGCCCCACGCGTCGTCGCGCGTGTTCATCGTCGCGCTGAGGAACTGCCCGAACAGGTAGCCGTGCGCTCCGTGCAGCTCGACTCCGGCGAAACCGCTGGCGTGCGAACGCACCGCGGCGGCGCGGAACTGCTCGATGACGCGCGCGATGTCCTCCTCCGTCGCCGCGCGAGGGCGCTCGGCTTTGGGCGCCTCGACCGACGAGGCGCTCCAGGGCTGCCGGCCCGTCAGCGACGAGGGCGCGCGTAACCCCCCGTGGAACAGCTGCACCATCCCGAGCGCGCCGTACTCGGCGACGGCGACCGCCAGCCGCGTCAGGCCGGGCGTCAGCCGATCGTCGTAGACCCCGAGCTCGCCGGGCCAACCCTGTCCGTCCAGGGCGACGTGCGCGGCGCATGTCTCGATCACCCCGAAGCCGCCGCGGGCACGCATCACCAGCCACCGCTGCTCGTCGTCCGACAGCGAGCCGTCCGGGTGGCTCTGCGAGTTGGTCATGGGGGCGAGCCACGCGCGGTTGCGCGCGCGCACGCCGTTGCGCAGGGTCAGCGGCTCGAAGAGCATGGGCAGCCCTTCGATGTACGCCATCCGGCGACGTTGCGCTCTACTGCGGCGCCGGCAGCGGCGCCTTGCGCGTCGCCAGCACGATCCCGACGTCGTCCGGGAGCTGCCCGGAAGGCAGGCGCACCAGGCCGACCAGCTCCTCGACCGCGCGTCCCATCGCGTGGGCCCGCACCAGGCGCACGATGACGTCGCGCGAGGCCTGCTTGAACAGCCCGTCGGTGGCGACCAGAAGAACACCCGCCAGCGCGGAACGCTCGAAGGTGGCGGGGATCGCGCGCCCGGTGCCGAGGCGGCGCCGGGTGTGCTGCGCCGAGGTGAGATCGTCGACCTGCGAGGGTGTCACCACCCACGCCTCGCTGTCGCCCGCGCTCGCGCCCACCAGCCCGGCCGGACCGAGCGCGATGACGAGGCCCGTCGTCTCCCCGGACCTGGTGGCGGCGAGGTCGGCGTCGGTGGCGCGGAGCAGCTCGGCCCACGCACGCACGTCGTGGAGGGCGAACTCCGGACGGTCGACGGCGTCGCGCACCGCATCGACCACCTTTCGGCTGGCGACCTCGCCGCCGCGGATCCCCCCGGCGCCGTCCGCAAGCACGAGGACGAGCGTGTCCCCGCGCTCGAACGCCTCGGCGAGCTCCTGGGAGCGGGGGCGGTTGGAAGCGAGCGCCTCGACGTGGACGTAGTCGTGCGACATGGCGGCCTCCCCCAGGTAAACACGTCCGCGGCGCCAGGTGTTCCTCGAGCGAAACCGGACGGGCCGGCGCTACGTACGGCTGGGATAGGGGGAGATCTGCCATGAGGGTCGGGGCAATGCGCGTCCTGCTGGCTCCCGCGGCCGTCGCCGCGGGGATAGGCCTGCTTTCTTGCAGCACGGGCAGCTCCGGCCCCGGGAATGGCCCGGCGGACGCCGGGGACGACGGCGCCGCCGCCGAGTTCTCGATCGACGACCGGGGAGACATCACGCTGCCCGGCACTCCCCAAGGCATGGATGTCGACCAGCAGACAGCGATGGCGTACGTGGCCTGGTGGAATGCAAGCGGCCCCGGCGGCGGCCTCTCGGTCATCGACCTGAAGGTCGGGCAGATCGTGGCGACGGTGGACCTCACCGGCGACGCCAGCGCCGTGCAGCCGCTCGATGTCGGCGTGAATCCCACGACGAGCACCGTGTACGTCTCCACCCGCACGGGCCTGCTGCTCGTCGACGAGAAGACCAACCGGGTGACCGGCTCGCTGACGACTCCCGCGGTACCCGTGGCGCTCGCCGTCGACCCGTCGCTGAACCGCGTCTACTGCTACGAGCAGGGCACCGAGGGCACCGTCGACGTCATCGACGGCGCCACCAACACGCGGGTGACGACGGTGCCGACGCCCGGCATCGCCGTTCCCTCCTGGTCGCTTGCCAGCGGCTTCCTCGCCGTGAGCTCGTTCAAGCACCACGTGTGG
>DATBQU010000211.1:0-12708 GCA_036560665.1 Polyangiaceae bacterium | reverse complement strand
CCCTCGATCGACTGGTTGATGCGCGACCCGGCGTCGGAGCCGGCCGTGGTGATGACGATCGGCAGGATGTTCTCGCCGAACGAGTTGTCGATGCCGCCCGTGCCGTCGACCTGCGTCGTCTTCGACGCGCCCGCCGCCAGGTTGCAGACGTCCGACGACGTCTTGGTCGTGACCAGACCGTCGAGGTTGTACCCGTAGTCCTTCCAGGCGCTCGAGTTGGACACGCCGCTGCGGTCCGTGTCCCCGAGGTAGAGCTTGCGCATGGCGTAGTTGTGCGTCTTGCCCGTGCCCGACCCGCTGGCCGGCGCGGCCGGCTGGACCGTGCAGGTGATCCCCGCCGAGCACTGATCGCTGGCGGTACCGCCGCCGCCGCCGCTCGACGAGCTGCTGCAGGCGACCACGGTTCCTGCTCCCACGACCACCAAACCGAGCCCTGCCAGCCCCAATCCATTTGAAAGCTTCATGCGTCCTCCTGAAAAAACCCGTCCATCGCCCTGACGAAGCGCGGATGCTACGCGGCGCGGCGCACCCGGTGCAAGGCCGATGACACCGTCCGAGTGCGCGATTGTGGCACAGGCGGAAGCCGGGGGGACGCGGGCGACGTGAAAGAGACCCCCCCGGCCATTGGGCTTCATTGGACCAGGCATCCGCGACAGGAGACCCTTCCTTGCACATCCGCTTGCTTCGACGCTCCTACGCTTTCTTCTTCGCCGTCCTCGTCTTCCTGGCCCTCGTCCTCGCGGGCGGCTGCGGGGACCGCACCGGCCTGCTCGTGCCCTCCACGCACGTCCCCGAGCGCAGCGGCGCCTTCTGCGTCCGTGCCGACTATGTAGGTGGGTCGGGCCAGGTGACGCTGCTCGTCCTGCTCGACCGCTCGCTCTCGATGGACGACCACGGCAAGTGGGCCGCGGCCACCGCCGCGCTGGGGGCCTTCGTGAAGAACCCCGGCGCCGACGGCATCGCCCTCGGCCTGCAGTACATGCCGCTCGGCCTCAACGACTGCGTGACCGACGACTACCAGCGCCCGGCCGTCGGCGTGGCGCCCCTGCCGGGCAACGCGCCGGCGGTGGCGGCGTCGCTGGCGAGGACCCACCCCGACGGCGACACGCCGATGCTCCCGGCCCTGGGGGGCGTGCTCGAATACGCGCGGGCGCAGGTCATCGCCGATCCGACGCGCAGCGTCGCCATCGCCATCATCACCGACGGGCAGCCCGACACGTGCAACTCGACGGCATCCACGGTGGCGGCGCTCGCGGCGTCGGGGGCGGCGGACAACCCGCCGATCCTGACGTTCACCGTGGGGCTGCTCAACGACTTCGCCGGCGTGCTCGACCTCATCGCGGCGGCGGGCGGGACAGGAAAGGCCATCCTGGTGACCGATCCGGCGACGGCGGCGCAGCAGCTGGTGAACACGCTCTCGACGCTGCGCGACACCGAGCGCCTCTGTCACTTCGCGGTGCCGCCGACGGGCGGCGCGCCGGTGGTCACCGGGGATCTCGCCGTGACCTTCACCGACAAGCCGGGGGGCACCTCGCAGAACCTGTCCTACTACGGGTCGCAGGCGGAGTGCGGAGGCGCCGACGGCTTCTCGGTGGACAGCGCGGCCGCGCCGACGTTCATCGCGCTCTGTCCGGCCCTCTGCGCCCGGGCGCACGCCACGCCGGGGGCGCGCATCGAGGTCACGGCGGGCTGCGGTCCGGGGGCGCCGGACGGCGCGGCGCAGGACGGCACGTTCGAGGGCGGCCTCTGTTCGGGGATCACCGAGACGAGCTGCGTGGCGTCGTGCGCGGCGGGGGCGGCGCAGGTGACGCCCATCTGCGTCGACGCGCTGTGGACGTGCCCGCCCGGGAGCGTCGACGCGAGCACGTGCGGCGTGTGCCCGCCGGTGCCGCACGGGTGCTGCGAGCCGGACGGCTCGATCGACGTCGCCTCGTGCATCAACGGCGCCTGGACCTGCCCGCCGGGCGGGACGTTCTTCGGCGTCGGCAACTGCAAGCCGCCGGCGGTGTGCATGCCCACGCTGCCGTGCGCCATCGGCCAGTACTGCGCCTGGCCGGACGACGCGTGCGGCACGACGCGCGTGGCGGGGACGTGCCAGCCGGTGCCGACGGGCTGCAACGGCGGCCCGCAGGCGTGCGGCTGCGACGGGCAGGTGCACCCGAGCGCGTGCGCGGCGGCGCAGCAGGGGCTCGACGTGTCGACGACGCAGGGGTGCAGCACGCCCGGCGGGACGTTCGCGTGCGGGCCGCTGTTCTGCGACGTGGCGAGCTCGCTGTGCGAGGAGACGCAGGACATCACCAAGGCCGTGGGCGGCAAGTCGTGGTCGTGCGTCGCGCCGCCGCCCGGGTGTCCGACCGGATGCGGCTGCGGCTTGTGCCCGCCGTGCCCGGCGGGCCGCAAGTGCACCGAGACCTGCACCAGCGACGGCAACGGCGGCCGCACGCTGGTGTGCACGGTGCTGTGAAACCCCACCCCCCTGGCCCCCCGCCCCGCAAAGCAGGGCGGGGGGCCGGGGGGGTGGGGTTCAACAGGCGCGAAGCACGTCCGCGTCGTACCGGGCGATGGCCGGATCCGCGGTCACGAGACGGAGCCCCTCGGCGATCGCCTGGGCGATGAGCATCCGATCGAAGGGGTCCGCGTGGTGTCGGGGAAGCCGGGCGGCGGCGGCCGCGTGCTCGAAGGTGATGGTGAGACGCGCGAAGCCGGAGCTGTCGACGCCCTTGGCGAAGCTCTCCGGGAGGCGAACCTTGCCGAGCGCCTGCTTGATCGCGATCTCCCAGGCGGAGGCGACGCTGACGAAGACGGCGTCCGCCGTGGCGATCGCCCCGCGCACCGCCGGGGCGATCCGCTCAGCGTCGGCGCGCCACCACAGGACGACGTGGGTGTCGAGCAGCAGGTTCAATGGGGGTCTCCTCGAAGAGCTCGATGGTCTCCTCGGGGAGAGGGGCATCGAAGTCGTCGGCAATCCAGACCTTGCCGTTCCATCCGCCCGGCTTGCGCCGGGTGAGCGTCTTGGCCAGAGGAACGAGCTTGGCCATAGGCACGCCGTTCTTCGCGATGACGATCTCTTCGCCGCGGGCGGCGCGGTCCACGAGCTCGGAGAGGTGCGTCTTCGCTTCGTAGAGGCTCTTGGTGGCCGAGCTCATTGGTCAAGCTTGACCTATCCACGCCGGACCGGCAAGCGTCCGGCTCCCTCGACCTCGGCGTCTTGGCGGCTCACACCCTCCCATCGGCCGTGAACCCGCCACGGTTGCGTCCTTCCCCCAAGGCCGCTACCGAGAGACGGTTCTCCTGCGCCCATGACCGCCGAGTTCGTCCACCTCCACGTGCACTCGCAGTATTCGCTCCTCGACGGGGCGGTGAAGGTCAAGGAGCTCGTCAAGCGCGTCGCCGCCGCCGGGATGCCCGCCGTGGCCGTCACCGACCACGGCAACATGTTCGGGGCCATCACGCTCTACAAGGCCGCCAAGGAGGCGAGGGTCCAGCCCATCCTCGGGTGCGAGCTCGAGGTGTGCGCCCGCGGCGGGCACGGGCATCACCTGCCCGTCCTCGCCTCCAGCCTCGAGGGGTACAAGAACCTGGTTTGGCTCGTCTCGCGCGGCCACGTCGCGCCGCCGCCCGAGGCGGGCGCGGGGGCCGCCGCCATCGCCTTCGCCGATCTCGCTTCGCGGACCAAAGGGCTCATCGCCACCACCGGCTGCATGGGGGGGCTGGTGGCCCAGGCCATCCTCGAGGAGGGCGAGAACCGCGGTCGCGAAACGCTCGCCGCCCTGCGCGACGCCTTCGAGCCGGGCAGCCTCTTCGTCGAGCTGCAGGACCACGGCCTGCCCGAGCAGCCCGTCCTCAACGGCATCCTGGTGAAGCTCGCGCGCGAGCTCGAGCTGCCGCTGGTCGCCACCAACGACGTCCACTACTACGAGCGCAGCGACGCCGAGGCGCACCTCTACCTGTCGTGCATCAAGAGCGGCCGCTCGTACGACGAGGCCCGGGAGCGCGACCACGGCTCGAGCGAGATGTTCCTCAAGTCGCCGGCGGAGATGGCCGACCTCTTCTCGGCCCACCCCGAGGCGGTCAAGAACACGCTGGCCATCGCCGAGCGCTGCCAGGTGGCCCTCAAGCTCGGCGAGCCGATGCTGCCGAGCTTCCAGGTGCCCGACGGCTACGACACCGAGGGCTACTTTCGCCACGTCGCCCGCGAGGGGCTCCAGCGCCGCTTCGAGGAGCTGACCGTCCAGGGCCGCCCGGTCGACCGCGACGCCTACGGCAAGCGCCTCGAGATCGAGCTCGACGTCATCTGCAAGATGAAGTTCCCCGGCTACTTCCTCATCGTGTGGGACTTCATCCGGCACGCCAAGGAGAGCGGCATCCCGGTGGGCCCGGGGCGCGGCTCGGGCGCGGGGTCGATCGTGGCCTACGCCATGCGCATCACCGATCTCGACCCCATCCCGTACCACCTGCTGTTCGAGCGCTTCCTCAACCCGGAGCGCGTGAGCATGCCGGACTTCGACGTCGACTTCTGCATGGACCGGCGCGACGAGGTGATCGCCTACGTGCAGAAGAAGTACGGCGAGACCAGCGTCGGGCAGATCGCCACCTTCGCGGAGCTCAAGAGCAAGAGCGTGGTCAAGGACGTGGCGCGCTGCATCGGGATCACGCCGGTGGAGGCGCAGCTCATCGCCAACCTCATCCCGCGCAAGACGCCGGCCGAGACGTACACCATCGCCGAGTCGCTGGAGGTCGAGCCCAAGCTCAAGGCCCGCTACGACACCGAGCCGCGCATCAAGGAGCTGCTCGACCAGGCGCGGAAGCTCGAGGGGCTGACGCGCCACGCCGGCAAGCACGCCGCGGGGATCGTCATCAGCGAGGGGCCGCTGTGGGACCACGTGCCGGTCTTCCGCGACGAGAAGACGAGCTCGCTCGTCACCCAGTACTACATGGGCGACGTCGAGGCGGCGGGCCTGGTCAAGTTCGACTTCCTGGGCCTGAAGACGCTGACCGTCCTCGACATCGCCAAGCGCCTCATCGACGCGCGGCCGGACTTCGTGCGCGAGGGCAAGAAGCTCGACCTGTCGCTCATCCGGATGGACGACGCGCCCACCTTCAAGCTGCTCGGGTCGGGCGAGACCAAGGGCGTGTTCCAGATCGAGTCCGACGGGATGCAGAAGCTCTTCAAGGATCTGCGCGCCGACAGCTTCGAGGACATCATCGCCGCCGTCGCCCTCTATCGCCCGGGGCCGATGGGCGCGGGGATGCACGAGGACTTCGTCAAGCGCAAGCACGGCCAGCAGGCCATCGGCTCGCTGCACCCGCTCATCGACGACATCGTCGCGCCCACCTACGGCGTCATCGTCTACCAGGAGCAGGTGATGCAGATCGCCCAGAAGCTCGCCGGCTACACGCTGGGCGGCGCCGATCTGCTCCGCCGCGCGATGGGCAAGAAGAAGCCCGAGGAGATGGCCAAGCAGAAGAGCGTCTTCCTCGAGGGGGCGCAGCAGAAGGGCGTCGACCCGGGCGAGGCCGAGCGCATCTTCGGCCTGCTGGAGTACTTCGCGGGGTACGGCTTCAACAAGAGCCACTCCGCGGCCTACGCGCTCATCACCTACCAGACGGCGTGGCTCAAGGCGCACTACCCGGTGGAGCTTCTCTGCGCCATCCTCACCAGCGACAAGGACCGCATCGAGAAGGTGGTGCGCACCATCGCCGACGCGCGCGCCATGGGCGTGACCGTGCTGCCGCCCGACGTGAACGAGAGCGACACCGACTTCAAGGTCGTCTACACGCACGCCGACGGCAAGCGGCCGGTGCGCCGGAGCGACCGCATCAGGGACGCGCTGGGGCCGCAGATCCGGTTCGGGCTCGGCGCGGTGCGGGGCCTGGGCGGCGCGGCGCTGGAGGCGGTGTTCGAGGCGCGGCGGGACGGCGCGTTCCGGGATCTGTTCGACCTGGCGGCGCGCGTGGACGCCAAGCGCGTGAACAAGGCGGTGTTCGAGGCGCTGGTGCAGTGCGGGGCGTTCGACACCACGGTGGGCGAGCGCGGCGTCACGCGGGCGCGGGCCTTCGCCTCGATCGACATCGCGCTGGAGCGGTCGCGCGCGGCGAGCCGTGACCGCGAGGCGGGACAGACCAACCTGTTCGGCCTCTTCGACGCGGCGGCGCCCGGGCAGGCCAACGGCGCGGCGGCGGCGCCCACGGCGGGCGACTACGTGGAGTGCGAGCCGTGGGACCGGCGCGAGCTCCTGGTGCGGGAGCGGCAGTCGCTGGGGTTCTACGTGTCGGGGCACCCGCTCGAGCGCTACGTGAAGGGCGAGGGGGGGCTCGGCAAGATCGGCGCCTCGCCCATCGCCGGGTGCGCGGGGATGAAGGACTGGGAGGTGGTGAAGCTGGCGGGGATGGTCGAGGGCTACCGCGAGCGCATCTTCAAGGACGGCGGTGGCAAGGTCGCCTACTTCGAGCTGGAGGACCTGACCGGCCGCGTGAACGTGAAGGTGCGCGGGCGCGAGATCGACCAGTTCGCGGCCATCCTCACCGGCGGGGATCCGGTGCTGGTCGAGGGCAAGGTGAGCTTCCCGCAGCGCGACGAGGAGGCGGAGGAGCCGGAGGGTCCGCGCGAGCCGACCATCCTGCTCAACATGGTGAAGCCGCTGTCGGAGGCGGTGCGGGCCGACACGCGATCGATCGCCATCCGCGTGCGCGCCGAGCGGACGCGCCCCGCCGACCTGGCGAGCCTGGCGCGTGTCCTGGCGGCGGCCAAGGGCAGCTGCCCGGTGGCGCTGTGCGTGAGCTTCGCCGACGGCGCGGAGGCGGTGCTGACGCTGGGCGAGGCATGGCGCGTCGACGTGGGCGACTCGCTGCTCTCGGGCCTGGAGCGCATCTTCGGCGAGCAGGTGGCGGAGCTCAGGGGCTGAGGCCCCCCGGTCCCGCGGCAGCAGGACCGTCGGGGCAGCCCGTCGCGGGACGCGGAGGCCCGGCGCCGCGAACGTCGCGAAAGACGAGCAGGCACGTCGTCTGCAGTCGCGTCCGTCATGCGCGCCCGCCTCCTCGCCCTCGCGGCCACCGCCGGCCTGCTCGTGGCCGTCTCGGCGCGGGCCGACGACGACGATCCATTCACGACCTCGGACCTTCCGCCGCTCCCGGAGCTGTACGTGCTGCCGCCGCTCTACGAGCTACCGCCACTCGACGCCGAGCCCACGCCCGAGCCCACGCCCGAGTCCGCGCCCGAGTCCGCGACCGCGCCCGCGCCCGCGACCCCGACCGCGACCGCGACCGTTCCCGCCCCCCGCCGCATGTCCTCCGTCCCCGCCGTCTCCGACGCCACCCTCGGCCAGTACGACGAGTACCGGCGCGCCCTCGCCGCATACTCCATCGACGCCGCCCCCGTGACCGTCGCGTCCTACGATCGCTGCGTCCGCGACGGCAGGTGCTCCGCCCCTGCCTGCCGCTCCCGCGACCGCGAGGCGCGCGTCACCTGCGTCACCCTCGCCCAGGCCACGGCGTACTGCGCCTCGCGCGGCGCGCGCCTCCCCACCGAGGACGAGTGGGAGCACGCCGCCCGCCAGGCCAGCAGCCTCGGCGTCCGCGGCACCGACGACGGCGTCGCCGAGTGGACCTCCAGCCCCTACTGCTTCTTCTGCGGCAAGAACGACGAGGTCGTCCGCGGCGGCCCCGCCCGCAACCCCTCCCTCCGCGGCTGGCGCCCCCCCACGAGCGCCGACGCAGCCGTCGGCTTCCGCTGCGCGAAGTGATCACTCATCCACTTCGATGAGCTCGGCTTCGCTTTCGTCGTGCGACGAGGTGCCCCACGGAAGGCCCGCGAGGAGCGCCTGGGCGTGGACGCGCAGCGACGGATCGAGCTTGCCCTTGGCGGCGGCCCGCAGGGCGTCGGCCATGTCCTGCGCGGAGGCGAAGCGCTCGCCGGGCTCCTTCGCGAGCGCGATGGCCAGCACCATCTCCACGTCCGCCGGCAGGCCGGGCACCAGGCTCGAGGGGCGGGCCGGGTTGCGGTAGACGACCTGGTAGAGGATCTGCGGCGTGTCCGGCCCCGAGAAGGGCGGCTGGCCGGTCAGCGCGCGGTAGAGCACGGCGCCGAACGAGAACAGATCGCTCTGGTGCGTCACCTCGTTGCCGCCCGCCGCCTGCTCGGGCGACATGTACCCGGGCGTGCCGACGATCATGTCCATCGTCAGCGTGCCGCTCGTCCCCGCCAGGCGCGACACGCCGAAGTCGAGGATCTTCCAGATGGGCGCGGCCACGTGCTGCTGCGCGAAGAAGAGGTTCTGCGGCTTGAGGTCGCGGTGGACCACGCCCGCGCGGCGCGCCGCCTCGAGCGCGCGCGCCACCTGCTCGGCCAGCGCCACCACCTCGTCGAGGGGCAGCACGCCGCGCTGGCGCAGGTGCCAGGCCAGGTCGTGCCCGCGCAGCAGCTCCATGGCGATGTAGGGCGCGCCGTTGGCGCCGATCTTCCCCACCTCGAAGATGCTGACCACGTTGGCCCCGTCGAGCTGCGAGGCGGCCTGCCCCTCGCGCAGGAAGCGCGCGATGAGCTGCTCGTCGCCCAGCATGTTCGACTGCAGCACCTTGATGGCCGCGTCCTCGCCGCTCTCGGTGTCGGTCGCCGCGTAGACCTCGCCCATCGCGCCGCGCGCCATCTGGTTGCGTATGAGGTATCGCCCGGCCATGAGGCCCGTGTAGGGCCCGGCCTTGCCCGCCTGCATGCGCATCAGGAAGTCGAGGTCGCGGTTGGCCTCCTCGAGCTGCGCCTCGCGCGTTCGCATCTCGCGCATGGCCGCGGTGGCGCGGTCGAGCGCGTCGAGCATGGCGCGGCGGGTGATGCGCGCCTGCCACACCGCGAAGCCCATGACGATGGGCACCAGGAACACGGCGGCGAAGCGCGGCCCGGACTCGACCGAGAGCGCCGGCATCAGCCCGTCGTCCGGGAGAAGGCCGGCGGAGACGAGCAGCGCCAGCAGCCCGTAGCCGCCCGCGGTGACGCCCGGCACGCCGAACGCCACGACGGGGTCGTCGCTCATCGCGAAGAACGAGACGCCGAGCACGACCAGCATCGGCGCCGGCGAAAGGACGCCGAGGTACCACGCCACCACCAGCGACGCGCCCGCCGCCACGCCGCCGAAGAGGCGCGCCACGGTCGGGGTGTAGTCGATGGGCTGCTTGGCCACCCACCAGGTGCGCGCCGCGGTGGCCCCGAGCGCGAGCAGCGTGACCGCGAAGAGCGCGCGCAGCCACGTGGGCCCGCCGAGGAAGAACTGGGCCACCAGCCCCACCGGGCACAGCAGCATGACCACCCGAGCGAAGCCGCGGGCGCGGGCGGCGTCCTGGCGGCGCAGGGCGAGCTCGGAGCTATGGGTGACGTTGCTCTCGATGTCGCCCACCACCGGCTCGTGGATGACGCCACGCGCCGCGCTGGACGAGGACGGCAGGGGGAGATCGGGGGAAGAAGCGGCGCGGGTGAGGGTGGTTCCGTCCTCCACGACGACCGGGCGTCCGCGCTGTGTGGTTTCGCCCGGATCCCCCACGATGAAGCAGGTAGTAGCACAGCAGGGACCGGAGGCAGGGCATCCGGCCGCCCGCGCGCGCGGCCGACTCCCCTATACTGGCGTCATGTCCCCCCCTCCGCCCGCCCCCGCGCGCAGCGAAGCCGATCGCCCGGATGGTGATCCGGTCATCGTGACCCATGCCCTGATGCCGGTCGCCGGCGGGGCCATCGACATCGGCCAGCGCGAGCACAACGAGGACCACATCCTGCTCCGGCCCGAGCTCGGGCTCTTCGTCCTGGCCGACGGCGCGGGGGGTCACAACGCCGGCAACGTCGCCAGCGCCCTCGCCACGACCACGGTGGCGAACGTGTTCGAGACCAGCGCCACCTCGCTCGGCGACCGCCCCGAGATCGACGAGTTCGGCCTTTGGACCATGGCCCGGCGCCTGGCCACGGCCATCCAGCGCGCCAACGCGGAGGTCATCGAGGTCGCCAAGAAGACCGCGAAGTACCAGGGCATGGGCACGACGCTGGTGGCGCTGGCCTTCTCGCCCGACGGCGACATCGTGCACATCGCCCACGTGGGCGACAGCCGGTGCTACCGCCTGCGGGACGGGCTCATCGAGCCGCTCACCACCGACCACTCGCTGGTGGTCGACGTCCTCGAGACGCACCCGGACGTCGACGACGCGCTGCTGGGGCGGATGCCGCGCCACGTCGTCACACGCGCGCTGGGCATGGAGGAGAGCGTGCGCGTGTCGATGCGCACCGTGCGCGCGCTGGCGGGCGATGTGTTCCTGCTCTGCTCCGACGGCCTGAGCGACGTGCTCGAGGAGGGGCGCATCGAGGAGCTGCTCGGCGAGGGGCGCAGCCCGGACGATCACGTGAAGGCGCTCATCGACGCGGCTCTGGCGGCGGGAGCGCAGGACAACATCGCCGCCGTGGTGGTCGCCTGCGAGGAGACCGAGGTGGTGCCCAAGCGGCGCCCCTCGGCGCGCCCACCGCACCCGCCGCCGCCGGTCATGCCGGCCGCCCGCCGGCCGATGGGCTCCGCCCCGGAGATCATCATCGTGGGCGTGGAGACCCACGTGGTGCCGGCCGACAGCGTGAGCGCCAGCCTGATGGACGCGCTGGGGCGGTTCGCGCGGCTGCGGCAGCCGAGCGCGCCGGAGGTGGCCCACCCCAAGCGCGCGCGCTGCGCCGACTGCGGTCAGCCGCTGGAGTCGGGCGCGACCAAGTGCCCGACCTGCGGCACGGCCGTCACCTGAGGGCCGAGCGTGCGGAGCGTGCGGAGCGTGCCGAGCGTGCGGAGTGTCAGAGGAGCGCGCCGAGCTTGGCGTCGACCTTGGCGCGATCGTCCTCGTGCTTCAGGATGACGCCGAGCGTCGACCGCGCGAGCTCCTTGTCGAGCGCGCTCGCGCCGAGCAGGATGAGCGCCCGCGCCCAGTCGATGGTCTCGGCGATCGACGGCGCCTTGCGCAGGTCCATGGCCCGCACCTTCTGGGCGAAGGCGGCCAGCTGCTCGGCCAGCTCCCGGCCGATGCCCGGCACGCGCAGCTCGATGATGGCCTGCTCGCGCGAGGGGGGCGGGTAGTCGAGGAAGGCGTGCAGGCAGCGGCGGCGGAGCGCGTCGGTCATCTCGCGTGTGCCGTTGCTGGTGAGGACGAAGAGCGGCGGGTGGGTGGCGCGCACCGTGCCGAGCTCGGGGATGGTGACCTGCCCCTCGGCGAGCACCTCCAGCAGGAACGCCTCGAACTCGGGGTCGGCGCGGTCGATCTCGTCGATGAGCATCACCACCGGCGCGGGGCTGGTGAGCGCGCGCAGAAGGGGGCGTTCGACGAGGAAGCGCCGGCTGAAGAAGGCGGCGTCCGCCCCGGCGACGCGGTCCGCCGCGTCGGCCAGCGACGTGGCGCCCGCCGTCTGCGACGCCACCGCCTCGCGCAGGAGCTGCGTGTAGAGCATCTGCTTGGCGTAGTCCCACTCGTAGAGGGCCTTGGCCTCGTCCAGCCCCTCGTAGCACTGCAGGCGCACGAGCTCGCGCGACAGCGTCTCGGCGAGGGCCCGGGCGAGGTCGGTCTTGCCCACGCCGGCGGGGCCCTCGACGAGGATCGGCCGCTCGAGCTCGAGCCCCAGAAACGAGACGAGGGCGACGCGCTCGTCGGCGAGGTAGCCCACCTGGGCGAGCTGGCGCTGCAAGTCTGCGGGCTTCATCTTCGGCCTGGGCAGAGAGTATCCTGGGCGTGATGTCCGGCGGCCAGGATCTGCGCATCGACGCCACCGGCACCGTCCATCCCGTGGGGCGGGAGGCGAGCCAGGAGCTGCGCAGCCGGGCCGGAGAGTGGCGACTGCTGGCCTCGCCGGCCGGGGTGCTGCTCGCGACGCGCGCGGGCGAGGGCGAGCGACCGCTGCGCCTCGCCGGAGAGGTGCGCGCGCCCGGGGCGCTCTGCGACGTGGTGGCGACCATCGCCCACGGCGGCTGGGGCGGCGAGCTCGTCGTCTTCGAGGACGACGCGGTGCGCTCCATCTTCTTCGAGGCCGGCAACGTGGTGGGCGCGCTGACCAGCGCGCCGGGGGAGCGGCTCGGCGAGATCCTGTGGCGCTTCGGCGCCATCACGCGCGAGCAGCTCGACGAGGTGGTCCGCACCGCCGAGAAGAGCGGAAAGCGCCTGGGCGAGGTGGCGATCGACCTCGAGTTCGTCGGCTCCGACGAGCTCTTTCGCATGATGGCGCGGCAGGTCGAGGAGGTGTTCTACGCCGCAGTGCACGTGGCCCGCGCCACCTTCTTCCTGTTCGACGGCTTCGAGGAGCGCCTCCTCGCGCGCCGGCACCACCTGAGCGCCGGCCAGCTCCTGATGGAGGCGGCGCGGCGCATGGACGAGCTGCGCTTCTTTCGCGAGAAGATCCCCAGCGACGCGTGGGTGCCCGCGCCCCTGCCCACGGCGGCCGGCAAGAAGGCGCCCGCCGAGCTGAGCGAGGTGCTCGCGCAGTGCGACGGGCGGCGGAGCGTCGCCGAGATCGGCCGCCGGATCGGGCAGCTCGAGTTCGAGGTGACGCGGGCGATCTTCCAGCTGGTGGCGGCGGGCCTGGTGGGGGTGACGGCGCCGCGCCTGGACGGGCCGGTCGCCGTGGTCGACGCCTTCAACCGCGCGCTGGTGGAGATCCACCGTGCCTGCGACAGGGCGGGCAAGGGCCGCGAGCTCCGGACGGCAGTCGAGCAG
>DATBQU010000210.1:0-6409 GCA_036560665.1 Polyangiaceae bacterium | reverse complement strand
GTGCGGGTCGAAGCCGGTCGTCCCTTCCTGCGCGACGACGATGGCGTTCTTCAGGTGCAGGGCCTCGATGGCCGCGTTCAAGCCGGAGTGCTTCTGCACGTGCGACGCCACGGTCGGCCACACCAGCGGGACGATGCGCACCCACCCGCAGACGACGGCGAAGAGGGCGAGGGCCAGCGGGCCGCCACGCGCGAAGGCGCTGCGGCCGGCGGTGAGTCGTTCGCGCGCGGCCACCGTCAGCGGGGCCAGGGCGACCGCTCCCCCCACCGCCATCGGCACGCACAGCACCATGAGGTAGCGCGGCCCGTACCCCCAGTCGTAGCCGCGCTGCCCCAGGTCGAGCCACATGCAGTAGACGATGTACGGCACGCACCCGAGCGCCATCGCCCAGACCAGGCCGAGGGCGCGTCCGCGCAGCATGGCCAGCCCCGCCAGGCCGACGCCCATCGAGCACGGCCACCAGCAGTACGCTCCGGTGGCCAGCGGCAGCCCGTACTTCCACTCCCTGGGCTGGGGCATGCTGTACTTGACCACGTTCCACGGATGGATGACCGCGTTGAGCGAGTACCCGGTGGTGAACCACTTGCCCAGCTGCAGGCGCAGGATGACCAGGCAGAGCCCCGTCCAGAACGCGAAGCCGACGGTGGCCATCACGAACGCCCGCCAGCCGACGCGCCGGCGCACCAGCACGTAGACGAACAGGGCGGCCATCCCGATCCCGACGAACGCGCCGTCCGCCGGCCGCGTGGCCACGCCCAGCACCGCGGCGCTGCCGAGCACCAGCCCCCACCACCGCTGCCGCGCCGCCGACAGCCCCGGCGTCGCCACCATGAACAGCGCCTCGAGCGACAGCGCGTAGAGCGCCAGCGTGAAGACGTGCGCGTAGCGCGAGGCGCCGTTGATGAGGATCATCGTGCCCAGCGTGGTGAGCCCCGCGGCCCAGGTCCCCGCCACGCGCACCGTGCTCGCCGCCGGGGGCGCGTCGTGCCGGCCGAACCCGCGCATCGCCGTCCGCCCCAGGCGGGCCATGGCCAGCGCCATCAGCCCCATCGACACCGGGCCGGAGAGCCAGATCACGTGGAGCAGGACGAACGGCGCGATGAAGAGCGGCCACCCCGGCGTGTACTGCGAGAACAGCCTCCCCGACGACTCGAACACGTAGAAGCTCTGCAGGTACGGCTGGCACCGCGGCGATTGCGCGTAGATGTGGCCCTTGGCGAAGACCGCCGCCTGGTAGGTGTAGCCCCACTCGTCGCCGCTCCCGTCGCGCCGGTGCATGACCACCAGGCACACCACGGCCGCCAGCGCCGTCGCCACCAGGAACACCACCGCGTCGTGCACCCGGTACGAGCCCTCCGCGGGCGCCTGCGCCGGCTCGGTGACGCGCGGTCGCTGCGCCCAGGGGCGCGCCAGCAGCCCGAGGAGCAACCCCAGCCACGCCAGGTGCAGCACCCCGAGCTCCGCCTCCGACTCCTTCACGAAGCCGCTCACCAGCCACAGCGGCCACTCGCCCAGCAGCGCGACCAGGGCGACCGCCGGGCGCGCCGCCAGCACCGCCGCCACCGTGCCCAGCGCCGCCGACAGGGCGAGCACGTGGCGCAGCTGGTCCGGGCCCGGCTTGACGCCGAGGGAGGCCTCGAAGGGGGCGAAGGTGGTCGCCAGCGCCGCCACCCAGAGGGCCGCCAGCAACGTCCAGCGCGCCGGCGCCGGACCGAACCGCCAGAACAGGAGCAACGCCGTCAGCATCAGCCCGCCGCACATCTGCGCGGCGTAGAACGACTCGGAGAAGTCGAGCGAGTAGGGCCAGTGCACCGACTACCGCCCCTTCCGCTGCGCGATCCACGCGTCGACGCGCTCGCCCAGCACGTCGAGCGGCATCGCCCCGTCGCGCAGCACCACGTCGTGGAACTCCTTCACGTCGAAGCGCGGGCCCAGCGCCTCGTGCGCGCGCTCGCGCAGCCGCCGGATCTCGAGCTGCCCGATCTTGTAGGCCAGCGCCTGCCCCGGCCAGGCGACGTAGCGATCGATCTCGTTGGTCACGTCGAGCTCGGTCTTGGGCGCGTTCTCCAGGAAGTAGGCGATGGCGCGCTTGCGGTCCCAGTGCATGGCGTGCATCCCGGTGTCCACCACCAGCCGCACCGCGCGCCACATCTCGTAGGCGAGCTGGCCGAACTTGGCGTACGGGTCGTCGTAGAGGCCCATCTCCTCGCCCAGCGACTCCGCGTACAGGCCCCAGCCCTCGGTGTAGGCCGTCCACATGTCGTGCCGGCGGAACTCCGGCAACGACTGCTGCTCGCTGGCGAGGGCGATCTGCAGGTGATGCCCGGGGACGCTCTCGTGCAGCGCCAGCGCCATCATCTCCCAGCGGGGCCGCGCCTCCGGCTTGTACAGGTTGACGAAGAAGGTGCCCGCCCGCGAGCCATCCGCCGCGAGCGGCCGGTAGTAGGCGGTGGTGGTGTCCGGCGCGACGGCGTCGGGGATCGCTTCGACGCCGTAGGGCGTGCGCGGCAGCGTGCGGAAGAGGAGCACCAGGCGCGGATCGATGCGCTTGGCCAGCGCGGCGTACGCCTCGAAGAGGGAAGGGCCGTCGGCGTAGAAGAAGCGCGGGTCGGTGCGCAGCCAGGCGAAGAAGTCGTTCAGCGTGCCCTTGAACTCCACCTTCTCCATCAGCGCCAGCATCTCGCCGCGGATGCGGGCCACCTCGCGCAGGCCGATGTCGTGCACCTCCTGCGGCGGCATCCTGGTCGTGGTGTGGTAGCGGACGAGGTAGGCGTAGGCCTCGTCGCCCCGCGGCAGCTGCCAGGCCCCCACCTCGGGGAAGCAGGCCGGCAGGTACTCGTGGACGAAGAAGTCCTCGAAGCGGCGGTAGGCGGGGATCACGCCGCCGGCGATGGCCGCCTTCGCGTCGCGCACCAGCCGCTCGCGATCCGCCGGCGCGACCGACGCCGGGAACGCGCGCAGCGGCGCGAAGAACGGGCTCTGCTCGGGATCGGCCACCACCTGCCGGTGGATCTGCGCCGGCACCCGCTCCATCACCACGCGCGGCTGCACGATGCGCTCCCTGGCCCCCTCGCGCATCGTGGCCGTCGTCTGCTCCACGAACGCCGGCAGGGCGCGCAGGCGGGCGAGCCACGCCTCGTAGTCGGCCACGCCGGCGAAGGTCAGCGCGTCGGCCAGATCGTCGGCGGTCTGGATGCCCTCGCGCTGGTCGAGCGCCAGGTGCCACAGGCGAAACGGCGCGCCCTCCACCTCGAGCGCGTTCGCCCGCGCGAAGAGCGCGAGGCTGAGGCGGTCGTCGGGCGGCAGGGTGGCGGGATCGATGGCGGCGAGCCGCGTCTGCAGCTCGCGGTCGTGCTGCGCCCGTCGCGCGAACCCGGCCGGCGAAGCGTCGGGCCAGCGGTCGTCGAAGCGGTGGTCGCCGAGGAGCGAGGCCCGGGTGGGCTGGTCGCGCATGGCGTAGTCCCACTCGCTGTCGAAGAGGGCGTGCAGGGAGGCGGAGGCGGGGGTGCGCGGTTCGGTCATGGGGGTGGCGGAGGCGGGGCGCGCCCCCGGGGTGGGGGAGCAGGCGGAGGCGCACACGGCGGCGCAGAAGAGGAGGACGGCGGCACGCATCGGGGCTGCGACCTTAGCGCCGATCGTCCCGGACGACCTCGCCGCCCTTCACCACCACCTCGACGTGCTCCACCGCCGCGATGTCCTTGCGCGGGTCGCCCGGCATGGCCACCACGTCCGCGTACGCCCCCGGGACCACGGTGCCCACCTTGCCGTCCCAGCCGAGGAGCGCCGCCGCCGAGAGCGTCGCCGCCCGCAGCGCCTGGAGCGGCGTCATCCCCGCCCGCACCATGTACCCGAGCTCGCGCGCGTTCTTGCCGTGCAGCGCCATGAACGCGTCCGACCCCAGCGCCACCTTCACCCCCGTGGCCAGGATGGCCGGGAAGCGCGCCTCGAAGGGGACGACCAGCCGGTCCACCATGCGGTGAAGGTCGGCCACGTGCTCGGGGGTGAAGCCGAGGTGCTCGGCGTCCTCGATGTAGTAGCGCAGGATGTAGAAGGTCGGCACCAGCGTGATGCCCGCCGCGGCCATCGCGCCCGCTTGCTCCGGCGTCAGCTCCTGGGCGTGCTCGATGGAGTCGACATGGGCGGCGATCGACGCGTCGATCCCCGCCGCCGTGATGGCATGCACCGCCACCCGCGCCCCGCGCGCGTGCGCCTCCTCGGTGGCGGCCGCGATCTCGGCCGGCGTCAGCAGCGGGATGGGATCGTGCGCGCCCCCCGTGGCGAAGAGCTTGATGACGTCGAACCCCGCCTCGACGTGGGCGTCGACCGCCATGCGCGCCGCGCTGGGTCCGCCCACCGGGCCGTCGGCGCCGATCTGGCTCCCGGCGCACTGCATGCGCGGCCCGGGCACGGCGCCCGCCCCGATGCGCGCGCGCAGCCACAGGTCGACGCCCTCCTCGCCGCCGAGGTCGCGCACCGAGGTCACGCCCGCCCGCACCGTGAGCAGGGCGTTGCGCGTCGCCTCCTCGCGACGCCGGTCCATGGTGTCGGTCGCCTCCTCGCGGGCGTACGACGTCAGGTGCGTGTGGGCGTCGACCAGGCCGGGCATGCAGAAGAGCGGGCGCAGATCGACGTCCTCGCCCGTCGGCGGCGTGGAGCCGGCCGGTCCCATCGCGGTGATGCGGTCGCCGTCGAAGACCACGCGCCCGTCGGAGATGGCCCCCCGCGTCGGATCCCAGACCGTCGCGCAGCGGACGCTGCCCACCCGCCTGCCGCCGGCGTGGACGGGGTGGGGATGCGACGCCGGCCGGGAGGTCGCCGCGGGCCCGGAGCACGCGCCCAGGGCGAGCGCGGCCCCGACGAAGGCTGTCCGCCAGCGCAGCTTCACGCCGCGCAGCCTAGTCGACCTTCGGGCGACTTAGGCCGCGAGCTGGGGGAGCGTCTGCTTGCTCTTGCGCGCCCGGGGCGCCTTGCTGCCGGAGGACCCCTTGCGGGCCGTCTTCGGGGCGGGCTTGCGCTCGAGGTGGGCCAGGCGGGCGCGGACGCGCGCGTCGAGGGCGCGCAGCGTCTCGTCGACCTGGGACAGCAGGGCGCGCTCGACGGCCGGGAGGCTCAGCATCGACCGCACGTCGCCCTGGAGCTGCGAGGCGCGCTGCGTCGCGAAGCGGCGCCACCGCTTGGCCTCGGTGCGGGCGGTCACGACGATCTGGCGTCCCGCGTCCCGCGTCTCCCCGAGGAACGCCACGCCGGCGTCGCGGGTGCGGGTGACGAAGACGTCGCCCTGCTTGACGATCTGGTGCCCGGTCTCCTGGAGCCTGGATGCGACGGTTTCCACGTGGCTGCCTCCGTCTCCTTCCTGTAACGCGACGCGTCAGCATCGTCAAGGCGAAAACGACGCAACGCGTTGCATTTCAGGTCGGATCCTTCGCCCGGTTGCTCCGATCCTTCGTCCGGTTGCTGGCAACCGAGGCTCGGTTGCTCCGATCCTTCGTCCGGTTGCTGGCAACCGAGGCTCGGTCGCTCCGATCCTTGCTTCGGTCGCTGGCGACCGAGGCTCGGTCGCTCCGATCCTTGCTTCGGTCGCTGGCAACCGAGGCTCGGTCGCTCCGATCCTTCCTTCGGTCGCCGGCGACCTTCGCTCGGTCGGTCCCGACCTTCGCTCGGAATGCCACGACCGGGCCACGGTCGGCCCGCACCTCCGCCCGGAACGGCGCGATCGCGCGGCTACAGGTTCGCGTTCAGCGGATCGAACTTGTTTCCGCCGGTCGTGAAGCCCTGCGACTTGTACCTCTTCGCGGGCCCGTGCTTCGCGGCCGCGCCGGCGCGCTCCTTCTTGTGCGCCTTGGCCTTCTCTTCGCGCTCCTTGTCGAGCGCCAGGAGCTTGGCCTTCTGCTCGTCGCTGATCTTGGGCGCCGTATCGACCGGCGGCGTCGGCGCGACGGGCGGCGGGGGCGCCACCACGGGCGGGGGAGGGGGCGGGGTCGCCGCCGTCGGCATGGTCACGATCTGGGCGGCCGCCGGCGCGCTGCTCGACCCGAAGTTCATGCGGTTCGCGGCCAGGACTCCGCCGCCGACGACGAGCAGGCCCAGCATGGCGCCGATCACCCAGCCCTTGCGCGACTTGGCGCGGAACGGCACCGCGTCGAGATCGTCGCTCAGGTCCATGCTCACCGGGCGCAGGCTGTTCGGCATCGGCGCGTAGGCGCCCGCCTTCGCCGCCGGCGGCTCCGGCTCGTCGAGGCCGGCGAGCTCACCGAGCTTCATCCAGCGCGTGGAGTTGGGAGCGAGCACCGTCACGTGCTCGTCGATGCGTCCCGCGTTGAACGCGTCGTCGAGCTGGTCCAGCGTCACGCGATGAACGTCGCCGTCCGGAGTCTTCACGTAGAAGAGATTCTCGTCCGCGCCCATGGTG
>DATBQU010000209.1:0-7661 GCA_036560665.1 Polyangiaceae bacterium | reverse complement strand
CGCCGTCGGTGGTCCGGTAGACCCCCCGGTCGGCGCTGTCGCTCCAGAGCTTCCCGGGTACGCAGGCGTAGACCACGTTGCCGTCGTGCGGATGTACGAGGATGCGCGCGATGCGCTCGGACTCGGGCAAGCCCACGTTGGTCCAGTTCGCCCCGGCGTCGGTCGACTTGTAGATGCCGTTGCCCACGGAGACGGAGTTGCGCGTCCAGGCCTCGCCGGTGCCGACCCAGATGGTCTTCCAGTTCGACGGATCGACGGTGATGGCGCCGATCGACTGCACCGGGTTCTTGTCGAAGATGGGCTTGAACGTCGTCCCGCCGTCGAGCGACTTCCACACGCCGCCGGAAGCCGCGCCGACGTAGACCGTCGTCTTGCCGTTGACGTTGTGAGCGGCGATGGCGGACACGCGCCCGCTCATCGCGGCCGACCCGATGTTGCGCGCGCCGAGGCCGGAGATGACGCCGCTGTCGACCGTCGGGGTCGCGGCGGTAGGGGGCGCGGGAGGCGCCGCGGCAGGCGCGGGCGTCGTCGCAGGTCCGGCCACGATGACGCGGCCGACCCTGGCGCCCGCCGCGGGGAACTGGAAAATGGCGTCGTCCACCGCCACGTTGGCCTCCGCCCGCTCGATGGTGAAGCGGGCGCTTCGCGGCGCGCCCTTGCGGCCGGACTCGAAAGAGAAGGGGATCCAGACGCCCGCCACCTGTTCGTAATCGCCCAGGTCGGTCTCGGTGACGATCTCCACGCCGCGGACGTGGGTTTCCGTCACCACGCGGATCTCCAGGAACGCGTCGGGATCGAGAAAGCGGTACTCGACGTCCCCGTCCTTCAGCGTGATCCGCAGCTTGTGAGCGAGGGTGCCGTCCACCTCCTCGGTGCCCAGGTACTCCACGCGATGGCCCTTGGCGCGCCAGTCGACGAGCGGCCCCTCGATGTCGGCGTCGTGCGCCATCTGCTTGGCCTCGTCCGCGGTGAGATGGAAGGCGTCCCGGCGTCCCTCCCAGGGCTCCGTGCGCCAGCCCTGGCTGCCGTCGTAGGCGTCGACGCCGGTGAGGCCCTGGAACGTGACCTCGGTGCGCTGACTGCCAGGCCGCTTCTGCACCCCCGCGTAGGTCCCCTCGATGACGAAGTCGCCGTCGCCGAAACGCGCCTTGCCCGTCATGCGGAGCGACTGGATGGCGTGCAGCTTGACGGCGCCCCCGCGCGCGTCGACGTACCGCGCCACGACCTCGTCGACGGTCAGGGCGCGGGCGGGGAAGGCGAGGAGGCACACCGCGAGGGCGGCTAGGATCCCGAGCACGGTCTTCATGGCGCGGCATCATAGCCGCCTCAGCGATGGAGGGCGTCCTCGAGCATGCGCGCGAGTTGATCTCGCGCAGCTTTCACGCCGAGGCCGAGCTCGACGCGCAGGGCGTCCCAGGCGCGGCCGGAGGTGACCAGGGCCACCGTTCGCTCGGCGGCCTGCGGATCGTCGGCGGCCGCGAGCTCGGCCGCGAAGAGGCGCGAGGTCTCTGCGCGTCGCTCCTTCGCGGCGCGCTCCAGCGCTCGTGCCACCGCCGGCGATCGCGCCAGGACCACCGCGGCCGCGCGTCGCATGGCCATCGAAGCCTCGAGCACGCGTGCCCGGCGGAGCACGAGCTGCTCGATGCGCACCGGCAGAGGAGCGTCCGCGTCGAGCGGGGGCAAGGCCAGGCGCGCGGCGTGGTGGACGGTGACGGCCAGCAGCAGCTGCTCGCGCGAGGCGAAGTGCTGCCCGATGGACCGCACGGCCACCCCGGCACGACGGGCGATCTCCGCCGCGGTCGGCTCGATGCGCCCCTCGTCGAGCAGGGCAGTCAGCGCGGCCACGATGGCGGCGCGCGTCCGCCTGGTGCGCTCCCGTCGCCCGTCGACCTTCTGCGGTATCGCCGTCATGGCCGTCCGCCGGCTCAGTCGTCGGTGCGCCCCTCGAGGAGCTTCTCGAGCTCGAGCACCCGGGTGCGAGCCGCTTTGAGCTTGAGGAACGCCGCCTCGAGCAGCGCGCTGATGGTGGTCTTCTCTGCGCGTGGCGCGATGCGGATCTCGCGCAGCGCCTTCTCGAGCTGATCCTCGGCGGCGAGGATCTCGCGCGCGGCGTCCTCGACCTTGTCGTGTACCGGATCGCTCATCGCACGAGAGTAGCCCAACCGCGTGCTACCGTCAGCTCGTGCGCATCCTGCTCGTCGAGGACAACGAGCGAGTGGCCGAGACGGTGGGGGCGGGCCTGCGCGCGAGCGGCCACGCCGTCGTGGTCGCGCATGGTGTCCGCACCGCCGACGAGGCGCTCTCCTCGCAGCATTTCGACATCGCGGTGGTCGACATCGGCCTGCCCGACGGCTCCGGGCTCGACTGGTGCCGCGCCGCCCGGGAAGCGGGGAGCGAGACGCCCATCTTGCTGCTGACGGCGCGCAACGGCGTGCGCGACCGCGTCGCCGGTCTCGACGCTGGCGCGGACGACTACCTGGGCAAGCCCTTCGCACTCGACGAGCTGGTGGCCCGGGTGCGCGCGCTCGCCCGCCGGGGGCCGCGATGGACGGAGTCCGTCCGCCGCTTCGGCCCGCTGGTGATCGATCGCGACCGGCGCGCCGTCACCGCCGGCGACATGCGGTTACCGCTGACGGCGCGCGAGTTCGACATCCTGGCGCTCGTCGCGTGGCGCGAAGGGCGCGTCGTGCCCCGCGACGAGATCCTCGAGGCGGTCTGGGGAGACGCCAGCGAACGCGCCGCGGCGAGCTTCGACGTTCTGGTCGCGCGCATCCGGCGCAAGCTGGCCGAGCGAGGGGTGCGCGACGCCCTCCGCACGGTGCGGCAGGTGGGGTACGCATGGGCGCTCGAACGCTCGAAGCGCGACTGACCGCGCGCTTGCTCGCCTCGGCGGGCGCCGTGCTGATCGCCGTCGGCGTGGCCGCGGTGGTGGTGACCGACCGCGTGCTCGATCAGAGCGACACCGACGTGGCTCGCGGGCGCGCGTCGAGCGCGCGCGACGCCCTGGCGCGGGAGCTCGCCGAGGGCGACACGCTGGATCAGGCCGTGCACGAGGTCATCTCGGTGGCAGAAGCCGAGGGCGTCCGTCTCGCCGTGCGCCCGGCCGGCGCCACGCCGAAGAGCGATCAGCCCACCCTGCCCGTCCTTGCCCCGGGTGCCTGCGCCACCGTGCAGGACGAGCAGGAACGCCCCTGGCGCGCGTGCGCAGCGGGCGACCCGGCGACAGCCTTCGTCGCCGCCATCCCCATCGACGCCCACCGCTCCGTGGTCGGTCAGCTCTCGCGGGGGATGGTCGCCGTCGTGGTCGTCGCGCTTCTCGCGCTGTGGCTTGCGGTGCGCCGTGCGCTGAAGCGACCGGTCGCCGAGCTCACCTCGCTGGTGGAGTGGACCGGGCGCATCGTGGACAGCGAACGTCCCATCGAGTCCCCGCCGTCCCGGACCCGGGAGATCGCGAGCCTCCAGGCGGCGTTCGACGCCGTGGTGCGGCGTCTGCTCGAGGCGCTCGCGCGGGAGCGGGCGAACAGCGCGCACGTCGCCCACGAGCTGCGGACACCCCTGACGGCCATCCTGGCCGAGCTCGACGGAGTTCGTTCGGACGACACGGCCGTACGGGCCGCCCTCGCCCGCGTGCGGGGCGACGTCGCGCGCCTGTCCGACGTCATCGACGCCATCCTGGTGCTCGCCGACGGGGGGCGTGGCAAGACGCGCGGGGCCGAGGTCGTCAACGTGGCCGATCTCGCGCGTGAGCTGGCGCCCTCGGGTGTCCGCGTGGAGGCTCCCGACGAGGCACTGGTCGAGGCCGACGAGCGCCTGGTCTCGCTGGCGGTGCGAAACCTCTTCGACAACGCCCGCAAGTACGGCGACGGTGCGAGCGCCATCCGCGTGTCTCGCGAGGGCTCTGCCGTCCGTCTGGCCGTCGTCGACCGCGGACCCGGCGTGGACGAGGCCGCCAGAGGGCGGATGTTCGACCGCTACTGGCGCGGCGCGGCCGACTCCGAGGGGCGCGGGCTCGGTCTGGCCCTCGTGCGCGCCGTGGCCGAGCGGCATGGCGGCAGCGCCGAGGCCAGGCCCGGGCCGGACGGGCAGGGGCTGGACGTCTCGCTGACTCTCGATCGGCTGATCGGGTGGCACGAGCACGCCCCCGGCCCTCGTTAAGCCGCCGTTCAGGCGTCGGTCGTACCGTCCATGCGTGCGCCCGCGCCTCGTGCCCCTCGCCGTGTCCCTCGTCCTGGTCGCGTCGGCGCCGACGACGCGCGCCCAGGGCGACGTCCCCATCTCGATGGAGGAAGCGCTGCGCTCGGCCCGCCGGATCGCCCCGGACCTGCTGGTCGCACGAGCGCGCCAGTCCGTGGCGCGCGCCGAGGTAGGCATCGCCGGCGTCTACCCCAACCCGAGCGTCTCGGTGGGGACGAGCACCCAGGCGGCGGCGCTCAGCGGGACAGTGAGCATCCCCCTCGTCATCCTGGGCCAGCGCGGCGCCGCGGTCGACGCCGCGCGCGCCGACGAGGCGACCGTCGCCCTCGACACGCAGGTCACCTGGAACGACGTACGCCAGGCCACCGAGCGCGCCTTCGTCGCCCTCTGGCTGGCCGAGGGCGTGGCGGTGGCGCGGCGTGACTCGGCGATCATCGAGGCGGCGCTCGAGTCGTCGGTGGTGCAGCGCGTCCAGGTGGGCTCCGCGCCCGAGATCGACGCCCTGCGCGTGCACGCCGAGAAGCTGCGCGCCGACGCCGATGTCCTGGAGGCCGACGCCGCCGTGACCGCCGCGGGCAGCGAGCTCGGTCGCTGGATCGGCGTCACCGACGGCGGCGCGCTGCGCACCAAAGGGGGGCTGGTCGGTCCCGACGCCGCGCCTCCGCTGGCGACGCTGCTCGCCCGGATCGACGCGAGCGCCCCCGTGCGTCGCGAGCTGTCCGACGTCCACGCCTCCGAGGCCCGGGCCGACCGCGAGCGCGCGCTCGTCCGACCGCAGATGTTTCTCGACCTCGGCGTCGACGCCTTCGATCCTACGCTGGTGCCGCCGGGGAGCCCGCCCGGAACGCCCGCGCCGCTCAACTACCGCGGGCAGCTCACCGTGGAGGTGCCCATCCTCAACCAGCGCGGGCCGTACATCGACCGCGAGCGCGCACTGGGCGACGTGGCGCGAGCGCGCGTGCAGGCGGCGCGGGCGCAGCTGGCCGCCGAGCTCGCCGCGGCGTACCGCACGTTCGAGGCGGCCACCGCGCGGCAGCGCACGATGATGGACGCGGTGGTCCCCGCCGCGCAGAGCGCCGCCAAGGCCACCGAGGAGGCCTACGCGCTGGGACGTGCCCAGCTCATCGCGGTCCTCGACGCCGAGCGGTCGCTGGTCGACGCCCGCGTCACCTCCTTCCAGGCGCAGGCCGTGCGCGCCAGTGCCTGGGTCGACGTCGAGCACGCCCTGGGGGTGCCGTGATGCGCGCCGCCGCCTTGCTTCTCGCCGTCCTCCCGCTGTCGTGCCACCCCGCCACGGGCGATCAGCACGAACAGCCGATCCCGGTCGAGGTCCACTGCGCCCCGGCCCAGCGTCAGTCCGTCGACGTCAACGAGACGCTGCGCGGTCGTGTCGCCGCGCCGCCCGGCGGCGATCTCCCCGTCGCCTCGCAGGTCCCGGGCCGCGTCCTCGAGGTTCTGGTGCACGAGGGAGATCACGTCGCGCCCGGCGCGGTCGTGGCCTCCATCGACGGCAGCGCGTCGCGCGACGCGCTCCGTCAGGCCGACGCCGCCGTGGCGCAGGCGAGGTCAGCGGAGGCCAACGCCCAGGCCACCCTGGACCGCGTTCGCCAGCTCGTGGCGCGCGGCATCGCCGCCAAGCAGGAGCTCGACGACGCCACCGCACGTGAAGATCAGGCCACCGCCGGGGTCAACGCCGCGCTGGCCGCGTCCGACCTCGCGCGCCGTACCCTCGGCCGCGTGCAGGTGCGCTCGACCTTCGCCGGGATCGTGACCCGGGTGTGGCGCGGCTCGGGGGCGCTGGTCGACGGTACCGCCGCCACTCCCATCGTGCAGCTGGCGGCGACGCAGCTCGAGGAGTTCGACGTCGACGCCACGGAGGAGCAGCTCGTCGGTGTCGCCCCCGAGCAGCCCGCGACGATCACCCTCGCCACCGGCGGCGACCCCATCCCCGGGACCGTGCGGGCGCGCTCCACCGCGCTCGATCCGGCGACGGGGCTCGGTCTGGTCCGCATCGCCATCGCCCCCGCCGTGCCGGTGACGCTGGGCGTGTTCGGCACGGCGATGGTGACGGTCGGCAAGCGCGACGGCGTGCTCGTCGTCCCCGCCACCAGCATGCGCGGGGCCGTCGCCGACGGGGCCGAGCTCGTCGTGTGCAAGGACGGCAAGGCCGAGGTCCGCACCGTCAAGGTAGGATGGCGTGACGATCAGCGCGTCGAGGTCGTCGAGGGGCTCGCCGACGCGGAGCGCGTGGCCAGCGACCACGTCCTGGGGCTGGAGACCGACTCGCCCATCGTCGAGGCTCGATGAGGGCGATGCTGGAGCTCTTCCGCCGCCACGCCGCGGCGGTGTGGTTCGCCACCATGGCGCTCGTCGCCCTGGGCGTCGCCTCCGCCTTCTCCATGCCGAGCGGGATCTACCCGGAGGTCGAGTTCCCGCGCATCGTCGTCGTCGCGCGCACCGGCGGCGCCCCGGCCGACGTGTACCTGACCACCGTCACCCGACCGCTGGAGCAGGCGCTCACCACCGTGCTCGGCGTGCAGCGCATCCGGTCGAAGACCATCCGCGGCGCGACGGAGATATCGCTCCAGTTCTCGCCCGACACGGACATGTGGCGCGCGCTCCAGCTGGTCGAATCGCGTGTCAACGAAGGCCGGTCCGATCTCCCTCCCGGCGCCGAGATCATCGTGGAGAAGGTGACGACCGGGTCGTTCCCGGTGGTCACCTTCAACCTGTCGGGGGCCATCGATCCGCGCGAGCTGCGCGAGCTCGCCGAGTTCGTGGTGCGGCCGACGCTGGCGGCCGTCGCAGGCGTCGGCCGCATCGAGGTGCTGGGCGGGGACGTGCGCGAGGTCGAGATCGTGCTGGATCCGGAGGCGACGGCCGCGCTCCACCTCACCCCCAGCGCCATCGCCGACAAGCTCCGCACCGGCATGGGGCTGAGCGCGGTGGGGCGCGTCGACCGGGACCGCCAGCTGGTGACCGTGATCGGCGACGCGCAGCCCAAGAGCCTGGCCGACATCCGCGAGATGCCGGTGGCCACCTCCCCCGACGGGGTCGCCATCCCGCTGGCCTCCGTCGCCGAGGTGGTCGACGGCCACGAGGACCGAATCGTGCGCATCGGCGGACCCCGCGGCGACACCGTCGTCATCAGCGTGGCGCGGCTGCCCGGGGCGAGCACGACCGACGTGGTCGGCAACGCGGAGGCCATGGCGGCGGGCCTGAGCGCCTCGCTCCCCGCCGGCGTCACGCTGACCCCCGTGTACGACCAGGCGCGCCTGGTGCACGAGTCGATGGCCAGCGTGCGCGACGCCATCCTGGTGGGCATCGTCCTGTGCGCGGTCGTCATCGCCATCTTCCTTCGCGACGTTCGCGCTGGTCTCCTGGCCGGGCTCACCGTCCCCCTCACGCTGGCCGTCACCTTCGTGGCCATGCGCCTGGCCGGACAGACGCTCAACCTCATGTCGCTC
>DATBQU010000208.1:0-13982 GCA_036560665.1 Polyangiaceae bacterium | reverse complement strand
GGTACGTGCACGGGCGCGAGGACGAGGACGAGCACGGCGTGTCGAGCACGAGGGCGAGAACGAGGACGCAACCGGAGGCGGGGATTGGCCGATGGAGGGGCATGGATCGACCGCTCCTCGATTTCGAGCGACTCGACGTGTACCGCTGCGCGATCGAGTTCCTGGCCCTCGCGGTCCGGGTCGCCGGGCAGCTCCCGCGCGGCCAGGCGGATCTGCGCGACCAGCTGCGCCGCGCCAGCACGTCGATTCCGTTGAACATCGCGGAGGCCTCGGGGAAGACGGGCGCGGCCGATCGCGCGCGTTTCCACGCCATCGCGCGCGGCTCGGCGCTCGAGTGCGCCGCCATCCTCGACGTCTTGCTCCTGTACGGCGCGGCAACGGCGAACGACGTTGCCGAGGGCAAGCTCCTGCTCTCCCGCATCGTCGCCATGCTCACGAAGATGTGCCGCTGACCCCTCCCTCGTGCTCGCGCACCCCTCCTCGCTCGTGCTCGACAAGCCGTGCTCGTCCTCGTCCTCGCGCCCGTGCACGTACCCGAGTCTCGTGCTCTTTCTCGCGACGAGGAGGGGGGGGCCCCCAGCCTTGATACGCTCGCCCGGCAGTGCCTGCCCCCGACGATCGCGACCCGCCGACGACGAGCGACACGGCGACGGCGGAGCCCTTCGGCGACCGGCGCCCGCCGCTGCGTCGCGGGGCGTGCGTGGGGCGGTACGTCGTCCTCGATCGCGCGGGCGAGGGCGGGATGGGCGTCGTCTACAAGGCGTACGATCCGGAGCTCGAGCGCACGGTGGCGCTGAAGCTCCTGCACGCGGGCACGCGCGCGGGCGACGAGGCCGAGCGGCGGCGGGCGCGCCTGCTGCGCGAGGCCAAGGCGCTGGCGCGGCTGTCGCACCCCAACGTGATCGCGGTGCACGACGTGGGGACCTTCCAGGACGACGTCTTCCTGGCGACGGAGTTCGTCGACGGCGCGCCGCTCAAGTCGTGGCTGCGCGAGCGCAAGCGCTCGGGCGCGGACGTGCTGCGCGTGATGCTCGAGGCCGGGGCGGGCCTGGCGGCGGCGCACCACGCGGGCCTGGTGCACCGCGACTTCAAGCCGGGCAACCTCATGATCGGCCGCGACGGGCGCGCGCGCGTGCTCGACTTCGGCCTGGCGCGCACGGACCACTCCGAGGACCCCACGCTGGAGGCGGCCGCCGTGCGCTCGCCCGATCCGGCGCCGGGCCGGCTCGACGAGCCGCTCACCGGCGTCGACCAGGTGGTGGGCACGCCGCACTACATGGCGCCCGAGCAGCGGACGGGGCGGCCGGTGGACGCGCGCGGCGATCAGTACAGCTTCTGCGTGACCTTCGCCGACGCGCTGGAGGGCGTGGAGGTGCCGCGGCGCGTGCGGCAGCTCCTCGGGCGCGGTCTGGCCGAGGAGCCGGGCGATCGCTGGCCCTCGATGGACGCGCTGCTGGCCGAGCTGCGGCGCGATCCGGCGGCGGCGCGGCGCAGGGCGCTCGCCACGGCGGGCGTGGGGCTCGCGCTCGCGGCGGCGGTGGCGGCGGGCTCGCTGGCGACGTCGCGCAAGGCGGCTCCGCCGTGCCGGGGCGCGGAGCAGAAGCTGGCCGGCGTGTGGGACCCGGCGCGCAAGCAGGCGGTGTCGGCGGCGTTCGCGGCCTCGGGCGCGCCGGGGGCGGGCGAGACGTTCGGGCGCGTGGAGACGGCGCTCGACGAGTACGCGTCGGGCTGGACGGCGATGCGCACCGACGCGTGCGAGGCGACGCGCGTGCGCGCCGAGCAGTCGGCCGAGCTGATGGACCTGCGCATGGAGTGCCTGGACCAGCGCCTGGGCGAGCTGCGCGCGCAGGTGGACGTGCTGGCCCGGGCCGACGCGCCGGCGGTGGACCGGGCGGTGCAGGCCGCGCGCTCGCTGCGTCCGCTCGACGCCTGCGCGGACACGGCGGGGCTGCGCGCGCCCATCCGGCCGGCGGCCGACGCCGCGACGCGGGCGCGTGTCGACGCGGTGCGGGCGCGGCTGGCGGAGGGGCAGGCGCGCCAGCGCGTGGGGGGATACGCCGAGGCGCTCGCCATCGCGACGGAGGCGGCCGGGGAGGCGTCGGCGCTGGGGTATCGCCCGCTGGAGGCGGAGGCGCTCTTCCTGCTGGGCGACGTGCAGGACGACGCCGGCGACTACAAGGCGTCGGAGCGCACGATGATCCGCGCGGCGAGCGCCGCGGTGGCGGGGCATCACGACACGATGCTGGCGCGGTCGCTGGCGGCGCTGGTGGTGGAGGTGGGGCTGCGGCAGGCGCGCTTCGACGAGGCCCACGGGTGGGCGTCGCTGGCGGAGGCGGCGGCCGAGCGCGGCGAGCCGTTCGTGCGCGGGGAGGTGCACCGCAACCTGGGGCGGCTGCTCTACCGCGAGGGAAAGTTCGCCGAAGCGCGGGCGCAGACGGAGGCGTGCCTGGCGGTGTGGGAGCCGGCGCTGGGCGCGGAGGCCATGGCCGTGGCCGGGCCGCTGACGGACCTCGGCAACGCCTTCTACGCCGAGGGCGACTACGCGCGCGCGGCGGACACCTACCAGCGCTCGATCGCGGTGCTGGAGAAGAGCGTGGGGCCGGACAGCGCGCTGCTCGGGCCGAACCTCAACAACCTGGGCGACGTGGCGTCGCGCGTGGGCGACTTCGACCGCGCGCAGGCCGCGCTGGAGCGCGCGCTGGCGGTGTGGACCAGGGGCCTGGGGCCGGAGCACCCGAAGGTGGCGCTGGCGATCTACAACCTGGGCGAGGTGGCGCGGCGGCGGGGGGACCCGGAGCGCGCGCTCTTGCAGTACCGGCGCGCGCTGGCCATCGACGAGAGGACGCTGGGGCCGGCCTCGCCGGAGACGGCCTACGCGGTGGAGGGGATCGCCGACGCGCTGCGGGCGCGGGGCGACGTGAAGGGCGCGCTGGCGGCGTACGGGCGCGCGCTCGCCGTCCGCGAGAAGGCGCTGGGGCCGTCGCACGTGGAGGTGGCGGACACGCTGACCGGCATGGGCCTGGCCGAGCTGGCGCGCAGGCGTCCGCGGCGGGCCGTCGCGCTTCTCGAGCGCGCGCTCGCCATCCGCGCGTCGCAGCCGGGCGACCCGGCCGACCTGGCGGAGACGCGCGCGGCGCTGGAGCGGGCGAGGGCGGCGGCGTCAGGGCCGTAGGGCGGCGTGCAGGGTGACGGCGTCGCAGAAGAGGGCCTCGACGCTGCCGAAGCGCAGGACGTCGCCGCTGCCCACGCGCTGCGGCTCGCCGCCGGGGAGGGTGATGGCGTTGATGGACGTCCCGTTGTGGCTGCTCGCATCGGCGACGTAGTAGGCGCCGCCCTCGTCGCGGGCGAACCAGGCGTGGAACTTGGAGACGCTCTCGTGGCGAAGGACGACGTCGTTGTTGCGGGCGCGGCCCACCGAGACGCGCTCGGTGAAGGCCTTGCCCGCCTCGGCGCGCTTGCCGAGCACCACGGCGAAGTAGGGCGCGCGGATGAGGCGCACCAGCAGCTGCTCGGGCCCGAACGAGGCGGGGGGGCGGATGCTGGGCGGGCGCGCGGGGCGGTCGCTGGTGGCGGTGTGGAAGGCCATGCCGGGCTCGAGGCGCGTGCCGGCGGCGCTGGAGCCCACCTCGAGCGACTGGGCGAGCTCGCCCGATGCGTCGTCGACGCGCACGAGCAGGAGCGGCATGGCCACCTCGCGGGCGAAGTCCTCGCGCGAGGTGGCGCGCGCGTGCTCCAGCAGCGCGAGCGGCCGCAGGTTGCGCACGACAGTCGGGTCCACCTTTAACATGATGCCCGCACGCGGCGGCGCGTGCCAAGGCGCGTCTCGCGCTATAGGTGCGGGCGACCCCATGAAGGCCGAGCCGCTCTCCCCCGACTTCGTCGCCGATTGCCCGTACGGTCCCGGGGGCCTGCTCCTCGATGCGCTGCTGCACGTCGACCGCGAGGCGAGCGTCGTCGTGGCGCGCATGCCGACGCACGACGAGCTGCCGCTCACGCGCGAGCAGCGGGCGCACCCGGTGCGCCACCCCCGGCACGTGTCGGGCGGCCTGATGGTGCACATGACGGGCATGGTGGCCTTCGTGCACGCCTACTACGTGCTCGACCTGCGCCACGCCGACGGGTGGATCGGCTACGGCGGGCGCATCCACGCGGCGCGCTTCAAGGCGCTGGCGCGCCCGGGCGCGCCGCTCGAGCTCGAGTGCCGGGCGACGCAGCTGCGGCGCACGCCGACCAGCGTCCTCGGGCGGTACGACTTCCGCTTCACCCAGGCCGGCACGCTCGTCTACGAGGGCGACCAGACCGCGCTCTGGCAGCGCGTCGCCGGAGACCGGGACAGCACGTAGCAGGCGGTCCCCGGCGTCCTGGCGGTGATCTCTCCGTCTCAGGGAGCCGCAGAGCTCGGGGGCGGCGGGCAGGGCTCGGCCAGGCCGGGGGCGTCGGGCGCGGCGCCGAAGGTGCGGGCGCCGGTGGCGTGGAAGACGACGACGTCGGCGAAGAGGAGCCACATGGTCGCCCCCAGCGCGCCCGCGGCCCACCCCGCGAAGCGACGGGCGCGCGCCTCCTCGCCGCGGCGCGTGCCGGCGAAGAAGCCCCACACCCCGGCGGCGAAGTGGAAGGTCACGCAGGCGCTGCCGAGCAGGTACAGGACGCCGCGCCACGGCACGCCGCGCGAGGTCGACGACAGATCCGCGGCGAGCAAGGTGAGAAGCTCGCCGCCGGCGGGCCGGGCGCCCGGCAGGTGGAAGCGCAGCTCGGGCAGGTGCATGGCCAGGAAGGCCAGCGCGGCCACGCCCGTCGCGCGCACGGCGATCCCGAGCGCCCGCGGGTACGGGCTGGGCGTGACGAGCGGCCTGCGCGCGGCGACCAGATAGAGGCCGAAGGCGGCGTGGAAGAGGAGGGGCGCGAAGACGAAGACCGCCTCGACGAGCGCCAGGCCGGGGATGCGCGCGAAGGCGTCGGCGGCGCCGGTGAAGGCCTCGGCGCCGCGCAGGGCGCGGGCGTTGACGACCACGTGCACCACCAGGAAGACCCCCAGCGGGACGACCCCCGAGAGCGAGAAGACGCGGCGGGCGAGCGCGTCACGGCGCAGGGCGAGGGCGGGGTCGGGCACGCGCGTGCTACGGATGGTAGCGCATGCGGCCTCGCGATCGGTCCGCTCGAGCCTTCGCCCTCGCCGCCGCCGCGGGCGCGCTGCTCGCGGGCGGCGCCTGCGCGGGGGGCTCGTCCGGGCCGACGCCGGTGCCGTCGCTGGCGTCGTCGCCGGGGTCGGCGCAGGCGTTCGAGGCCGTCCGCGAGGGGTGGCGCGACCGCGACGAGGTGAACGTCGCCGAGCTGCGGAGCCGTATCGAGCGCTTCCTCGCCAGCTGGCCCGGCGACGGCCTGGTGCCGCTGGCCCGGGTGTACCTGGCGCTGGTGGCGATGGAGCAGCAGGACTACGCCACGGCCGACCGCGAGCTCGCGCTGGGGCAGAGCCTGCCCCCCGGGTCGACGCGCGATCTCTGGACGGTGGCGCGCGCGCGGCGAGCCCGGCTGCGCGGCGAGCCGGAGGCGGCGCTCGAGCTGCTTCGCCCGCTGGTGGGCAAGAACGTCGACCCGCTGACGCGCGCGGTCTTCGAGCAAGAGCTGACGCTGGCGGCGCTGGCCACCCACCGCGACTACGAGGCCATCTCGTACATGGACGCGTGGCTGCGGGCGAGCGCGGAGGAGGACCGCGAGCAGACGGAGAAGACGGTGTCGGCCATCGTCGAGCGGCTGCCCAGGGACGTGCTGGTGGGGGCGCTTCAGGCGATGCGCACGCAGCGCGCGAGCTTCGGCTACGGCGTGGAGATCGAGCGCATCCTGGCGCAGCGCCTGGTGCAGATGGCGACCAGCAGCGGCGACGCGGAGCTGGCGCGCATGCTGCTCGACCCCGACGCGGGGGCGCTGGTGGTGACGGGCGACGCGGGGGCCGCGCTCGGCGAGCTGGCCACCAGCCGGCGGGGGCTGAACGTGGTCGAGGGCCGCACGGTGGGGCTGCTGCTGCCCACGGAGTCGCCGGGGCTTCGCGACGAGTCGGCCGACGTGCTGCGCGGGGTGATGTGGGCGCTCGGGCTGCCGCGCGGCGTGCGCACGCTGGAGTCGCAGCCGCCGCCGCGGACGCGGTCGGCGGCCGGCGCGGTCGGTCCGCAGGCGCCGTGCGCGCCGCTCGAGGACGCCCCGCCGCTCGCGGAGCCGAACCCCGAGCAGGGCGTGCGCCTGGTGACGCGCGACGACGCGGGCAGCGTGGACCGCACCGAGGTGTCGCTCGACGAGCTGGCCGGTGAGGGCGCGGCGGTGGTGGTGGCCGGGCTCGACGCGCAGACGGCGGCGCGCGCGCTGCGCTGGGGCGAGGCGCACGCGGTGCCGGTGGTGGCGCTGGTGCCGCCGGCCGAGGGGCAGGCGACGGACGCCTTCGGCTTCGTGCTGGGCGAGCCGCGCGCGAACGTGGTGGAGGCGCTGGCGCGGGCGCTGCCTGCGCTGCGCGGCGAGGGCGTGGCGCCGGTGGTCGACGCGAGCGAGGTGGCGGGGCTGCCGCCCCAGGGGGGACGCCTGGGGGCGCTGACGCTGCTGCCGCCGATCTCGTGCGACGTGCCGGCCACGCGGGCGGGCGACCCGCGCTTCCCCGTCGCGCAGTGGGACAAGGACCGGACGCGGGCCTGGATGGTGAGCGGCTCGCCGAGCTGCACGCGCGATCTGGTGAGCGAGCTCGGCGCGGCGCACGCGCGCGGGGTGGTGGCGCTGACGCTGGAGGCGGCCGCGCTCCCGCCGCATCCGGCCGGGCTGCGCGTGGTGAGCGCGTCGGCGGGGGTGATCCCGGAGAGCGCGGCGACGGACGCGCGCGACGACGAGCTGCGGCGGTTCGACGGCACGCTGGGAGGCGCGAGCTGGTGGACGGCGCTCGGCCGGGACGCGGCCACGCTGGCGCGCGTGGCGGTGGGCCAGCTGCCGACGGGTTCGGCCTCCGACCCGCGCGCGGTGACCGAGCGCCGGGCCCGCGCGCGCGACCTGCTGGCCGCGGCGCGCGTGCGCCTGTGGACGACGGAGGCGACCGGCTGGAGCGATCGCCACGCCATGAAGCGGACGGTGTGCGCCGTCGAGGCCCCGGCCACCGCGGGGCGCTAGCGTCGCTACTGCGTGGTGGTGGGCGCGCAGGTCGACGAGCCGGCGCCGACGATGCGAAACCCGATGTTGGGCGACAGCACGGTGAGGCTGCCGTCGCTCGGGCGGAAGCGCGTCACCGTCGTGTCGGGGTTGCTCATGTTGTACTTGTCGGCGGTGTAGAGATAGAAGTCGCCGCCCCAGAACGAGAAGGCCCAGTCGCTCCCGGTGTCGATGGTGGGCAGCGGCCAGTCCTGGGTGGCGGCCTCGGTCACGGGATCGATCTGCGCCACGGAGGCGGCGCTGGCATCGCCGAGCGGGCTGCCGGCGAAGAAGCCGAAGAGCCTGGCGTCGCCGGTGCCGGTGAGCTCCGCGGCGCGGTTGGCGTACGCGCCGGCGAAGGGGCCGAAGCGCGCCAGGGTCATGGTCGACAGGTCGATGTAGCCGAGGCCCCCGCCCCCGAGGTCGCAGATGAAGAGCGTCTCGTCGTTGCCGCCGGACGTCTTGGCGCTGAAGCCCATGCCGAAGAGGGCGACGCCCCCCTGGTTGGGCTTGAAGCCGGTGGCCACGCAGCCGGGCGTCTGCGTGCTCACCTTCCAGAGCGAGCCGTCGCCGTAGTTGATCCAGGCGACGGCGTCGCGGTCGACGGCCATGGAGTTGACGTACGAGCCGCCGGCGCAGTCGATGTTGGCCACCTGCGTGAAGACGTTCTGCCTGGGGTCGTACGAGTAGAGGATGCGCTCCTCGCTGGCGACGTAGACGAGGTCCGAGCCCGGGGCGCAGTTGGAGGTGGTGGCGCCGTCGCCCAGGAAGCCCCCGTCGCCGCCGTCGTCTGCCCCCACGCCGACCGCGTCGTCGCCGGCCCCGTCGCCGCCCGCGTCGTCCCCGGCGTCGTCCCCCTGAGCGCCGTTGCCGCCGTGATGCCCGCCGCAGGACGTGAGGAGCGCCGTGAGCGCCAGGACGAGCGCGGCGCCGGCCACGGGGAGGGGAAGCCGGCGCATGAGCTCGAAGCATAGCGCGCCCCTTGCGGAGGTGCCCCGGGACGATCCAGAGTACCGGCGGATGCCGCGCCTCCGCCGGGCCCTACGCGCCACCCTCTTCGCGGCCGTCGTGCTCGCGATGTGGACGCTGTCGCGGCCGGCCCTGGCCGCCTCCGCCCCGCTCTGCGACGACCGCGGGGCCAGCGGGATGGCGCCGCCCCCCTCGCTCGAGGCGCCCGACGTGGCCGTCCAGCGGGCGCGCACCCCGCCGTCGTGCGACGGGCTGAGCGCGCCGCTCACCGCGACGTTGACCCACACGCATCACGGACTCTTCGCGTCCGCGGCCGCGGCAGAGCACGCCGTGCCCGTGGCCCGCACGCTGCTCGCCCCGCCCGGGGCCGAGCTGCTCGAGGTCGCACCCCCTGCGGCTCGTCCGCGGCAGGGTGTTCGCTGGCGCATCGAGCGTCCACCGCGCGGCTGAGGCACGCGCGCGACCAGGCACTCCCCGCCCTCGCCGGGCGCGCGTGTGCGTGTGCTCCGCACGGGTCTCTCCCGGGCGGGCATGCGGCAGGGCACAAACCGGTTTTTCGCCGTGACGGCGTGCGCTCCGCACGCTAGCCACGGCCGGGCATCGTTCTCGAAAGCGACAAGGTGATTTCCCATGGCTAAGGACACGAAGAACGCCTCCTCCCCGGCGGACTCGGGCGGCGGCGGCGTGAACACGGGAGTGGCCATCATCGGCTTCTTCCTCTGCTTCCTCGCGGGCGTGGCCGTGATGTGGGGCTACGACCAGCATCGGGCGCGCGCCGGCGGCGAGATCTCCGCCGACACCACGGCGGCGGCGGGCGCGTGGGACGACAGCGACTCGCCCGTCCCCATCTCGAGCAAGGACCCCATGTGGGGCAAGCGTGACGCACCGGTGACGGTGGTCATCTACTCCGACTTCCAGTGCCCCTACTGCTCGCGCGTCGAGCCCACGCTCGACCAGGTCCGGACCACGTACGGCCCGGACAAGGTGCGCATGGTCTGGAAGAACAACCCGCTGCCGTTCCACCAGAACGCCAAGCCGGCCGCCGAGGCGGCGCAGGGCGTCTTCGCCACGACCGGCAACGACGCGTTCTGGAAGTTCCACGACACGGCGTTCAAGAACCAGGGCGCCCTCAGCGAGGACAGCTACGTCAAGTGGGCCCAGGACGCGGGCGTCAAGGACATCGCCGCCTACAAGGCCGGCCTCGACAGCCACAAGTGGGCCGACAAGGTCGACGCCGATCTGAACGCGGGCAAGGCGGCCGGCGTGCAGGGGACGCCGGCGTTCTACGTGAACGGCGTCTTCATCAACGGGGCGCAGCCGTTCGACAACTTCAAGAAGACCATCGACCAGGAGCTGCAGAAGGCCCAGGCCAAGATCGCGGCGGGGACGGCCAAGGCGCGCGTCTACGTCGAGATGACCAAGGAGAACAAGAAGAACGCTCCGGCGGCCGCGAAGGACGACGACGACGGCGACAAGGAGGACACCAAGACGGTGTTCAGGGTCCCCGTCGGCACCAGCCCCTCGCTGGGCAGCCCCAACGCGCTCGTCACCATCATCGAGTTCTCGGACTTCCAGTGCCCGTTCTGCGGGCGCGTGGAGCCGACCCTCAAGGGCCTGCGTGACAAGTACGGCGACAAGCTCCGCATCGTCTGGAAGAACGAGCCGCTGCCGTTCCACCCGCGCGCCGAGCCGGCCGCCGAGGTGGCGATGGAAGCGCGCGCCGAGAAGGGCGACAAGGGCTTCTGGGACGCGCACGACAAGCTCTTCGAGCAGCAGAAGGACCTGAACGACGACGTGCTCGCCAAGGTCGCGGCCGACGTGGGCCTGAGCGCCGACAAGGTCAAGAACGCGATGACGAACCACACCCACAAGAAGGAGATCGACGCCGACTCCGACCTCTCCGAGGACTTCCAGGCCAGCGGGACGCCGCACTTCTTCGTCAACGGCCGCCGCCTGGTGGGCGCGCAGCCGCAGGAGAAGTTCGAGAAGATCATCGACGAGGAGATCAAGAAGGCGCAGGACCTCATCTCCAAGGGCACCAAGCCGAGCGACGTCTACGACGCGCTCACCAAGGACGGCAAGGGCCCGCCCCCGCCCGAGACCAAGGACGTCCCGGCGGCCCTGCCGACCAACGATCCGGCGCGCGGCAACATGAGCGCGAGGGTCACCATCCACGAGTGGAGCGACTTCCAGTGCCCGTTCTGCGGGCGCGTCGAGCCGACGCTCGCGCAGGTGATGAAGGACTACGGCGACAAGATCAAGTTCGTCTGGCACGACTTGCCGCTGCCCATGCACCCCGACGCGCCGCTGGCGTCGCAGGCGGCGCGCGAGGCGTTCAAGCAGAAGGGCCCCAGCGCCTTCTGGGCGATGCACGACAAGATGTTCGCCGATCAGAGCAAGATCAAGCGTGACGACCTCGATGGCTACGCCAAGAGCCTGAACCTCGACATGGACAAGTGGAAGGCGGCCCTCGACGGCAGCACCCACACGAGCGAGATCGAGGCCGACAAGACGGCCGCGAGCTCCGACCAGATCAGCGGAACCCCGGCCTTCCTCATCGCCCCCAACGGGGCGAAGAGCGGCTACTACATCAGCGGCGCGCAGAGCTACGGCAAGTTCCGCAAGCTCATCGAGCGCGCGCTGGCCGAAGCCAAGTGACGCCCGCCTGGTAGAAACCCCACCCCCCTGGCCCCCCGCCCCGCAGGCGGGGACGGGGGGAACGTGGACAGGTGCTCGCTTCTCGCTCCCCCCGCCCTGCTTGCGGGGCGGGGGGTGGGGGGGTGGGGTCTGGTATTGGAGAAGACGATGAATCTTCGCAGCGCGGTCTTCCCCCTCCTGCTCGCGTCGGTGGCCTGCGCCTGCGGCGCCGGCGCGACGCCGCCCGCTCCGCCGCCCGTGGCGTCGAGCGCGCCGGTGACGTGGATCCAGCCGACCGCCCTGGCGGTGGTGCCCGGCGAGGACGACGCCGTGGTCCCGGTCTCGTCGCGCAACCCCACCTGGGGGAGCCGCGCGGCGCTGGTGACGATCGTCGAGTACTCGGACTTCCAGTGCCCGTACTGCGCCATGGTCGAGCCGACGCTTTCGCGCGTCCGCGAGACGTACGGGCCCGACAGCGTGCGCATCGTCTGGAAGAACAACCCGCTGCCCTTCCACCCCAGCGCGGAGCCCGCGGCCGAGGCGGCCATGGGCGTCCTGGCGCTGGCGGGGCCGGACGCGTTCTGGAGGTTCCACGACGCCGCGTTCCGGGACCAGAAGGCCCTGGGGCCCGAGAGCTACGAGCGCTGGGCGCGCGAGGCAGGCGTGGCCGACACCACGACGCTGCGGGCCGGCCTGGAGAGCCACCGCTGGGCGCCAGCCATCGACGCCGACGTGCGCGAGGCCCGGAGCCTCGGCGCCAACGGGACGCCGACGTTCTTCCTCAACGGCGTGCTGGTGGTCGGGGCGCAGCCCTTCGAGAAGTTCCAGGCGGTGATCGACGACCAGCTGCGCGCGGCGCGCGAGAAGCTCGCGTCGGGGACGCCGCGAGAGCAGCTCTACACCGAGCTCGCGCGCGACAACCGCGCGCGGGGGCCGAAGCCGGGCGACGACGACGACGACGAGCCGGCGGACACCAAGACCGTCTTCAAGATCCCCGTCGGCGGCAGCCCGGTGCTGGGCAGCCCCGCCGCGCTGGTCACCATCGTCGAGTTCTCGGACTTCCAGTGTCCCTTCTGCGCGCGGGTCGAGCCGACGCTGGCGGCCATCCGCGCCCGGTACGGCGACAAGGTCCGCCTGGTGTGGAAGAACGAGCCGCTGCCGTTCCACAAGAACGCCGAGCCGGCGGCGCAGGCCGCGCTCGAGCTGCGGGCGGAGAAGGGCGACGCGGCCTTCTGGGCCATGCACGACCGCCTGTACGCCGCCCCGGGGGACCTCTCGCCGGAGACGCTGACGCAGCTGGCGGTGAGCCTCGGCGCCAGCGGCGAGAAGGTGAAGCGGGCGATGGCCGCGCACACCCACGCCCGCGAGATCGACGGCGATCAGGATCTGGCGGACGACTTCCAGGCCAACGGGACGCCGCACTTCTTCATCAACGGGCGCCGCCTGGTGGGCGCGCAGCCGGAGGAGAAGTTCGACGGCATCATCGACGAGGAGATCCAGAAGGCCTCCGCCCTGCTGGCCGCCGGCACGCGGCCGGAAGCGCTGTACGAGGCGCTCACGCGCGACGGCAAGGGCGCCCCCGAGCCGGAGAGGAAGGACGTGCCGCGCTCGCTCCCTCCGAACGAGCCGGCGCGCGGCAACCCGGCGGCGAAGGTGACGATGCACGAGTGGGGCGACTTCCAGTGCCCCTTCTGCGGGCGGGCGCAGGCGACGGTGGAGCAGGTGCTGAAGGACTACGGGACGCGCGTCCGCCTGGTTTGGCACGACCTTCCGTTGCCCATGCACCCCGACGCGCCGCTCGCCGCGCAGGCGGGGCGCGAGGCGCTGCAGCAGCGAGGCCCGACCGCGTTCTGGGTGCTGCATGACCGGATGTTCGCCGACCAGCACAAGCTCGGTCGCGACGATCTCGACGGGTACGCGCGCGCGCTCAGGCTCGACATGCGCCACTGGAAGACGTCGCTCGACGGCGGCGCGCACGGGGCGGAGATCGAGGCCGAGAAGAGCGTGGCCGAGGCCATGGGCATCGTGGGCACGCCGGCCTTCGTGGTGGTGCCCGGGGGCGGCGGCCGCGGCTACTTCATCTCCGGCGCGCAGCCGTACTCCCGGTTCCACAAGATCATCGAGCGCGCGCTCGGCGAGGCGCGGTGATGGCGGTGAGGGGGGTGAAGAGAGTGGCCGCGGCGCTCGCCGTCGCCGCAGGCACTACGCTGGCGACGCTGGCGACACCGGCGCGCGCGGTGGAGCGAGAGCACCACCTGGGGCTCGACGCCGGCGCCGCGATGCTCGTCGTCCACGACAAGAGCACGCCCGACGTGGGCGGCGTCGCCGGGCTGCACTACACCTACGGCCTCAACGACCAGTTCAACCTGCTGGTCGAGGCCACCTGGTCGCTGGTGGCGCTGGGGGAGACGCTGCAGGACCCGAGCACGCCGCGCACCCGCCCCTCGAACGTGACCAGCGGCGGGGTGGGCCTGGGATACGTGCTCGACGTGCTGCGCTGGGTGCCGTGGGGCGGCGTCCTGCTCGGCGGCTACGCGCTCGAGGGCGGCACCATCGACGGCGTGAAGGTCCTGCCGGGCGCCGCCATCGCCCTCGGGCTCGACTACCGCTTCGACCGCAGCTGGGTGGCCGGCGTGTCGGTGCGCCAGCACATGCTGGTCACGGACATGACGGACTACCCGAGCTTCACGCAGGCGTTCGCCCGCTTCGAGTACACCTGGGGCTGGTGAGCTAGCCGCCGAGGCCGAAGCCGTCGTGGAGCGCGCGCACGGCGAGCTCGGTGTACTTGGCCGCGACCAGGCACGAGACCTTGATCTCGCTGGTGGCGATGGCCTGGATGTTGATCCCCTCGTCGGCCAGGATGCGGAACATCTTGGCGGCGATGCCCGCGTGCGAGCGCATGCCCAGGCCCACGATCGACACCTTGACCACGTCCTCGTCGTAGCGGACCTGCCGCGCGCCGAGGCTCCTGGCCACCTCCTCGATCCAGGGCTTGGCCCGCGCGAGATCGGTCTTGGCCAGGGTGAAGGTGATGGCCGCGCGCGGGTCGGCGTCGGTGGTCACGTTCTGCACGATCATGTCGACCGAGATGTTCTTCTCGGCGATGCGCTCGAACAGCTCCGCCGCGACGCCGGGCTTGTCGTCGACCCCGACGACGTGCACGCGAGCCTCGCCCTTGTCATACGCGACGCCGCTCACGACGACGCCTTCCAGCGCTG
>DATBQU010000207.1:0-10568 GCA_036560665.1 Polyangiaceae bacterium | reverse complement strand
GATGCAGGCTCTCGATCAGGCCCTGGGTGGAGCGTTCGTCCGGGCCGAGCCGGCGGACTACGTGCCCTCGTGCGAGTACTGCCCGGCGCCCCAGAACGTCTACAACGTGGGGTCAGGCGTCTTCCCGGAGGACTACACCGCCATGTTCCTGCTCGGCTTCCCCGCGGGCTCGACGACGGACGACACGTTCTGGGGCACGGACAACGACGTTCCGATCACGTCGAAGCCGGACGAGCCGGCGCCCTCGACGGGCAGCGGGCCGATCTCGGGGTACTACCCGCGCCTCGTTCACGTCCTCCGCCCGCCGCGCTGAGGCGCCCACGCCACGCTAGGACTTGCTCGCCGTCTGTCGCAGCAGCTCCGGCAGCTTCGTCAGGTCGAACGGCTTCTCGATGACCGGGGCGTCTACCCTGGCCACGAACGCGCGCGCGCGCTCGGTGAAGGCGCCGCCGGTGACGAAGACGAAGCGCGCCGCGAGCGCCGGCCGCTGGGCGGCGATGCGCTCGTAGACGTCCATCCCGCTCACGTCGGGCATCATCAGGTCGCACAGGATGACGTCGACCGGCGCGCCCTCGACGAGCATGGCCAGCGCCTCGCGGCCGCTCGTCGCCGTGGTGACCTCGAACTCGTCGGCCAGGGCGATGGCCAGCGTGCGCCCGATGGCGATCTCGTCGTCGACGACGAGCAGACGCAGCCGGCGCTGCTTGCGCGGGGCCGGCTCGTGGCGGACCGGCGCCACCTCGGCCTGCACCGGCGACGCGGCGGCGGGCAGCGTGACGCGGAAGGTGGCCCCCCCGCCCACCTTGCTCTGGACGGAGATGTGTCCGCCGAGCGAGGTCACGATGCCCTGGCAGATCCACAGGCCCAGTCCCGTCCCCAGGCCGACCGGCTTGGTGGTGAAGAAGGGGTCGAAGATGCGGTCGAGGATCTCCGGCGGGACCCCCGGCCCGGTGTCGCTCACCTCGATGATCACCTGAGCGTTCGCCGGCTCGGTCGCGGCGCGGACGCGGATCACGTTGTCGGCCGCGCCGCCCACCTGCAGGGCGTGCGCCGCGTTGACCAGCAGGTTGAGGAACACCTGGGCCAGGCGCGCCTCGTTGGCCAGGATGGGCGGCACCTCCTCGTACTCCTTCACCAGCCGCGCCCGGTGCCGGATCTCGTTCCAGGCCAGGTTGATGCTCGCGTCGAGCACGCGCCGCACGTCGACCGCCACGCGCTTCTCGTCGCTGGCCCCGTGCGTGAACGTCCGCAGATCCCTGACGATGTCGCGCATGCGCTCCGTCCCCTCCCGTGCCACGTCGACCATCGCGATCACCCGCTCCACCTCGTCGCCGACCTCCCCGGCCCCGCCGCCCATGCCGCGCAGGGCCTCGACCACGGACGGCAAGCGGCGGGTCGCCACCAGGTCGAGGTTGGTCATCACGTAGGCCAGGGGGTTGTTGATCTCGTGGGCGACGCCGGCGGCGAGCGTCCCCACCGAGACCATGCGATCCGAGAGCAGCAGGCGGGCCTGCATCTGCTTGCGATCGGTGAGGTCGCGTCCGAAGGCGATGATGTGCGGCGCCTCGTCGTAGTCGATGATCATCGACACGATCTCGGCGTGGACCACGGCCCCGTCCTTGCGCAGCATGCGGTACTCCTGCGGCGGGAGCGTGCCGCGGGCCTCGGCCATGCGCGTTCGGCGGCGCTCGAGGATGTGGCGATCGTCGGGGTGGACGAAGGCGTCCACCGAGCGGCCCAGCATCTCCTGCGGCGTGTCGTAGCCCAGCAGCGAGGCGTACGCGGGGTTGGCGTAGACCAGGCGCCGGTCGTCGGGGGGGTAGACGGCGATGGCGTCGGGCGCGTTCTCGATGAGGGTGCGGAAGCGCACCTCGCTGCGCTTGAGGGCGTGCTCGGCCTGGTGCCGCTCGGTGATGTCGTCGATGATCGACGCCACGCCGATGACGCGGCCGGCCTCGTCGAGGAGCTGCGTGTTGTACCAGTCGCAGAGGATGGTGCGGCCGTCGCGGGTGACGTTGGTGTTGACGCTGCGCTCGCCGCCTCGCCGCGCGAGCAGGGCCCGGAACACGTCGGCCACCGCCTCGCGCGCCGCGGCCGGGACCAGGAGCGGAATGGCGTCCTTTCCCAGCGCCTCCTCCTGCGTCCAGCCGAAGATGCGCGCCGCCGACGGGTTCCACTCCACGATGCGCCCCTGGGGATCGAACCCCACCACGCCGAGCGGGCTGCGCCGCACGTGCAGCGCCAGTCGCCGCTCCGACGCCAGCAGCGCGCTCTCGGCGCGGGCGCGCTCGGTGATGTCCTCGACCACGCCCATGGCGCCCACCACCTCGCCGCGGGCACCGCGCAGGGGCGCGGCGCTCAGCGAGATGGTGATGCGCGCCGCGCTGGTGGTGGCCTCGTACGGCCCGCGGTACTGGGCGGCCTCGCCGAGGAGCGCGCGCTCGAGCGCCGGCACCAGCCGCTGGTCCTTGAGGGTGCGCATCGCCAGCCCGCGCAGCTTCCCGGCGGTCGACTGGAGGATCTCGACGAAGCGCGTGTTGAAGTCGGAGATCCGCAGCTCGCGGTCGTAGAGGAAGACCCCCACCGGCGCCTGCTCGAACAGCGTGCGGTAGCGCTGCTCGGATTCGCGTAGAGCCTCGAAGACGTCGTCGGGCACCCTGCCCCCCCCTTTCCAATCATAGTTGAGACTTGGGCGTTAGCGGCTAAGAGTGGAAAAGGACCATGACCAAGAGCGCGCAGGACGAGCTCGACGACGTTTTCCAGGAGCTCGACGTTCTCCTCAAGAACCCCGATCTCGGCGCCGAGCTCGCCGAGCGGGGGGTCAACATCAGCCTGGCCATGACGCTCGCCGACGGCCTCCGCGCCTACCTGCACGGGGACAAGGAGAAGGCGCTGCTCGAGCTGGGGACCGCCACGGACGAGATCGCCGCCCGGCTGACGCGCGCGCGGGGCGGGACCCCGTCGTGACCTCGCGCTGCCCCCACCCCGAGCCGCTGAGCGGCGCGTCGTACTCGGCGGTCGAGCTGATGCCGGGGGACCGGGAGGTGGTCATGCTCGATCAGCGCAAGCTGCCCCGGGTCGAGGAGTACGTGCGCCTGCGGCGGGTGGAGGAGGTGGCGGTCGCCATCGAGTCGCTGATGGTGCGGGGAGCGCCGGCCATCGGCGTCACGGCGGCGTACGGCCTCGTCATCGCCGCGGCGACGGGCGAGGATCTGGGGCGCGCCGCCGAGCGGCTGAGGCGAACGCGCCCGACGGCGGTCAACCTGGCGTGGGCGCTCGAGCGCATGCTGCGGGCCGGCGGAGATCTCGCGGCGCTGGCGGCGGAGGCTCGCGCCATCCACCGGCAGGACGTCGCGGCGTGCCGGGAGATGGGGCGCATCGGCGCGGCCCACGTGCCCGACGGCGCGACGGTCCTCACCCACTGCAACGCGGGCGCGCTGGCGACGGGCGGCTACGGCTCGGCGCTGGGCGTGGTGCGGGCGGCGCGCGACGCGGGCAAGAGTGTGCGCGTGGTGGCCTGCGAGACGCGCCCGGTGCTCCAGGGCGCGCGGCTCACCGCCTGGGAGCTGGCCCGGGACGGCTTCGAGGTGACCCTGGTGACCGACTCGATGGTGGCGCAGCTGCTGCGCCGGCGCGGCGTGGACCTCGTCGTGGTCGGGGCCGACCGCATCGCGCGCTCGGGCGACGTGGCCAACAAGATCGGCACCTACGGCGTGGCCTGCCTCGCCCACGCGCACGAGGTGCCGTTCTACGTGGCGGCCCCCTGGAGCACGGTCGACCTCGGGTGCCCCGACGGCGACGCCATCCCCATCGAGCAGCGCAGCGAGAGCGAGGTGCTCTCCTTCGCCGGCCAGCCGGTCGCCCCCGAGGGCGTGCGCGCCGACAACCCCGCCTTCGACGTCACGCCGGCACGGCTGATCCGCGCCATCTTCACCGAGCGCGGCGAGGTCAGCCCGCCCGGCGAGCGCGCGCTCGCGGCGCTGTGCTAAGACCATCGCCATGCCGGCCAGCGAGCCGCCCCGCTTCGCGCCCAAGCCCGCGTGGCTCAAGGTCCGCGCGCCGGGCGGCGAGCGCTACAACGCGCTGAAGGCCACCTTCCGCAGCCTCGATCTGCACACCGTCTGCGAGGAGGCGCGCTGCCCCAACGTCGGCGAGTGCTGGAGCGAGGGGACGGCGACGGTCATGCTGCTGGGCGACACCTGCACCCGCGGGTGTCGCTTCTGCGCCGTGACCACCGGCCAGCCCCGCGGCGCGGTCGACGTGCGCGAGCCAGAGCACGTCGCGCGCGCGCTGGCGCGCATGCCGCTGCAGTACGTGGTCATGACCATGGTCGACCGGGACGACCTGCTCGACGGCGGCGCCGGGCACGTGGCGCGGACCGTGCGGCGGCTGAAGGAGCTTCGCCCCGACATGCTGGTGGAGACGCTGGTCGGCGACTTCGGCGGGCACCTCGACGCGGTGGACACCACCGTCGACGCACGCCCCGACGTGTGGGCGCACAACATCGAGGTCGTGCGGCGCCTGCAGCGGAGCATCCGCGACGTGCGCTGCAGCTACGACCAGTCGCTGCGCGTGCTCCGGCGCGCCAAGGAGCGCTCGGCCGGGGCGCTCACCAAGAGCTCGGTGATGGTGGGCATCGGCGAGGCCGACGACGAGGTGCTGGAGACGATGCGCGACCTGCGCGAGGCGGGGGTCGACGTGCTCACCCTCGGGCAGTACCTGCGGCCGACGCCGAGGCACGCGCCGGTCGACCGCTACGTGGAGCCGCAGCGGTTCGAGGCCTTCGCGCGCGAGGGCAGGGCCATGGGCTTCGCCTACGTCGCGGCGGGGCCGCTGGTGCGCAGCTCGTACAAGGCGGCCGAGGTGTTCGTGCGCACGGTCCTGCGTCCCGGCGATCCCGAGGCCGCCGACGCGCTGCTGCGCGATCGCGTCGCCGAGGCTCACGCCCGCAGCACGAGCGAGCTCGCCGCGCGCACGGCGTCGAGCCTGGTGCCCGCCCAGGCGCTGGTGCGACGGTAGGGGGCGCTCGTGAGAACGCTGGTCCTGGCGTCGCTGGCTCTGGTCGCGTGCCAGCCGGAGAAGACGGCGACCGTGGAGGGGCCCCCGCTGACGATCGCCCCCGCATCCGCATCCGCATCCGCATCCGCGACCGCGACCGCGACCGCGACCACGACCGCGACCACGACCGCGACCACGTCGGCGAAGAAGTGACGACCTGACTACTGCGGCCGGACCCACTCGAGCAGCGTCGCGTGGTCGCAGCTCCTCGGATCGGGCAGGTAGCCGGTGAGGATGCCGCGCACCGCGAAGCCGGCCTTGATCTGCGAGCCGAGCACGCGGTCGCGGATCTCGCCGCGCAGCGCGCGCGCCACGTACTCGTCCGGCGTCATCCGCGCCGCGTACTCGTGGTAACCCCAGAGCCGGCCGCCGGCCACGACGCGCCGCAGATCGAGCGCGACGCACAGAGCGAAGAGGGCCGAGTACAGCGTCTCGCCCACGCCCTTCCCCCACGCCGCGGGGTCGACGTACACGTCGGCGAGGTACAGCGTGTCGCCGCGTCGATCGTGGCTGGCGAAGCTCCCGTCGTCGGTGATCTCCAGCCAGGTGTGCTGCGCCATGGGATCGCGCCCGGGCGGGACGACGAACGTCGAGATGGCGCCCATCACCGCCCCGTCGAGCTCGACCACGATCTGCCCTTCCGGGAAGCGCGCCAGGTGCCCGATCAGCTGAGGCGCGCTCCAGACCACGTTCTCCTGCACGAGCTCCGGGTAGGCCGCGTGGTTCATCTCCACGAGGCGCGGCACGTCCTCCAGGGTGGCAGCACGGACCACCAGGTCGGGCTTCTTCCGGGCGAGGGCCATCATGACGCTCACAGCCTCGCCACGTGCCAGCGTCCCGGCAAGCGCGTCACCCAGAGTTCACACGGCGTACAGCGCTGCCATTCACTGGCACGGGCCGTTGACGTCGCCCGGCTGAGGTACGAGCGGCGTCTGCCCCGCCGCCCACGTCTGGAGGAAGCAGCGGTACTCGCGCTTGGGCGGATCGGTCTGGAAGACGATCTCGTGGCCGTCCTCGATCCCGTCGGCGGGGTGCTGCACGACGACCGCGGTCACGCCGCCGCGGTTGCCCGTCACCGGCAGCGGCACCTGCGATCGCCCCGAGAAGGGCAGGACGCTCTCCAGCGACGGCGTGCGATCGATGATGAGCTCGGGGTTGGTGGCGTCGAGCGGCGTCCCCGCCAGATCGAGCCCGAGCGACAGGCTCGCCGCGTTGGCGATGGGCGGCATGATGTAGTGGTCGACGATGCCCTGCTCCATCAGCACCGGCCGCGGCGACTGCCCGGCGGGCGGCTCGGACACGATGGACCGCGTGTACACCAGCGTGTCGGCGGGCTCCTCTGCCCACTGGATGAGGGTCAGCACCGGATCGTCCTCGACCAGCGACCGCGGTGGATCCTGGTGGATGTAGTTGAGCAGCAGCTCGAGCGCCGGCTTGATGGGCAGGGGCTGCTGCTTCCACAGCACGTTCTCGATGAAGCTGCCTCCCGTCCCGCTGAGGACGAGCGCGCGGTAGAGCGGCTCGGCCGAGGCGGCGATGGGCGAGAGGGTGCCGCCCATCGAGTGTCCCATCAGCCCCACCTTCGACGCGTCGAACCTGGCGGGGCTGGTGGTCCCCGGGCAGTTGCTGACGTCGAGCTGGAGGTTCGCGAGCACGTGCGCGAAGAGGGCGTACTCCACCGCCGACTCCCGGATGTTGTCGCGCAAAGCGAGCGCGTTGTTGATGTTGAACATCAAGAAGTCTTCGTTGTCGCCGGTCAGGTTGCGCAGGTCCTCGTGCGGGCCGTCGACGCTCGCGCCCGCCACCCCGGCCTTGGCGAACCACAGCGCCGGCCCCGTTCCGGGCACGAGCGCCGGCCCCCCCGTCGTACCCTGCGGGCCGCGGTCGACGAGCGGGCGGTTGCCCCCGCCGCCGGTGCGGATGAAGTGGACGATGGGCCAGCCGCCGGGGGGCATCGGGGCGCGCGGGATGCTCACCACGAACCCCGCCTCCTCCGTGCGCTGCATCACCGGCTTGCCCGAGGCGTCGAAGACCCAGCCGCCGCCGTGGCTGGCGAAATCGTACGGCTTGTCCCCGGCCTGGTAGTCCGGCATCGGGATGGTCGCCGTGTACACGCAGAAGGTGGGGAAGAGATCGGTCTGCACGAAGCCGGTGTCGGCCACCGGCAGCGGCCGGGAGAGCATGTCCGCCAGCACCAGGCCGAGCTGCGCCGTCGGATCGTCGGTGGTGAAGACGGCCAGGCCCGCGACGTCGCCCGGGTCGACGCCGGCCTGGGCCAGCGAGCCGAGGGCGCCCTGGTACTCGGCGAACGCCGCCTGGGGCATGGCGTCGGGGCGGTGTCCGCCCGCGATGGCGGTCATCTCCGCGGAGGGCGCCACCCCCGCCTCGCGCGTGACCACCGCGGCGTAGGTCGTCTTCGGCCGCAGCGGCGTGCCCTGGAGCGGCACCAGCGTCAGCATGTTCGGGGCGCCGAAGGGGCCGCCGTCGGCCTCGAAGCGCACCGTCACCGGGTACCTCTTCAGGAAGTCCGGGGCGGTGGGGGTGACGCCGACCAGGTAAGCCGTCGCTCCCGGCGTGACGCTCGTCGGCGCGTCCGGCAGCGGCGACGGGTCGAGGGTGTCGCTCAGCGTGAAGAAGATGCCGCCCTCCTCGGCGAAGCCGCGCGCGCTGCTGGCCACGAGCGACTTGGCGTCCTCGACCAGCGCGATGGTGTCCGGAGGGGGCAGGTCGGGAAAACCCGCGATCGCGATCGTCCCGTCGCTCTGGACGAGGTCGTCGCTGGGGAACGGCGCGTCGTAGAAGCTCGCCCGCTCGAACCGCATGCTCACCGTCACGCCGCCCGCGCCGCCGTGCGAGGCCGAGCACGACAGCAGCGCGAAGGGCGCGAAGAAGAGGACTCGCTTCATCCCAGAAAGCACTTGCCCAGCCCCCGATACGTGGGGGCGCGCGCTTCGACGCGCGGGCCCCGCACGAAAAGATACTCCGGGAAGTGCTCGGCGAGCTCGCCGGCCTTCGCGTGACGGAAGAACACGGGGTCCCCGAGCGCCAGGTCCACACCGGCGCCCACCTCGAGCGGAGTCTGCACCTCGCCGGCCCCCTCCAGCGGCAAGAGCTGCAGGCCCGCGGGCAAGGCGGGGACGGGGAGGCGATCGCGCCCCGCGCTCCCGGAGGCGACGTATCCGCCGCCGTGGCACGTCACCAGGTGCGGGCCCGGGCGGCGGACCACCTGGAGCGCGAAGTACGCCGCGGGGTGCAGGGCGAGCCCGCGGTAGCGGTCGAAGAGGTGGCTGTCGACGAAGCCGGAGCCCACCGTGACCTCGGTGAGCACCGCCTCGCGGGCGCACGCTGCCACCGAGCCCGTCCCGCCGCCGTTGAACAGCGTGACCGGCAGCCCCGCGTCGGTCAGCGCGCGCGCCACCCGCGCACGCTTCCGCGCCACGTCCGTCCGCGAGGCTCCCTTCATCGCGCGCACGGCGGGGCTGCCGTCCGGCAGCCCGGCGATCTGCGCCTCGTAGGCCATCAGCCCCGCGAAGCGCAGCCCCTCGGTCGCATGCGCCCTCCTGGCGAGGGCCACGATGTCCGCCACCTGCCGCAGCGGGCTGCGGCGCACACCGACGTGGAAGAGGGAGCCCAGCGGCCGCCACGCCACGTCGATCTCGAGCACCACGGGCACGCGCGTGCTCCCGGTGCCCGCCGCCGTCGCCAGCACCTCGAGCTGCTCGGGCGCGTCGACCACGACCGCCGCCGTCGCCCCGCTCGCGTTGACGCGCGCGAGCAAGGCCGCGTCGTCGGCGCGCGCCGTGGGGTAGGCCAGGAGCAGGTCGCGCTCCCCGCGCTCGGCCCAGAAGGCCGTCTCGGTGGCGGTGTACGTCATCAGCCCGCGCGCCAGCGGACCGGCGAGCTCCCGCACGCGCTCGACCAGCTCCGGACAGCGCACGGACTTGGTGGCGATGCGCAGCGTCTTGCCGCTGCCCTCGAGCGGCCGCAGCAACGCGCGCACGTTCGCCTCGAGGGCGTCGAGGTCGACCAGCGCGCACGGAAGCGCCTCGCCCGCGATGGCGGTCCGGTAGCGCTCCCACTTCGCGCGCGCGCCCTCGTTCACGCCGGCATTGTGGCACGCCCGGCGCGCCCGGTGTTCGGGCCCTCACTGGCAGGTGCAGCTCGTCAGGAACTGCTGCTGCGTGGACGGGGTGTCGGCGCACGCGCCGTTCTCGGGGAACGCGTTGTCGACCTGCTGCTGGTTCACGAAGCAGGCGCAGTCGCCGCCCGCCTGGCAGCCGAGCTGCACGGTGTTGCCCTGCGAGTCGGTCGCGGTGCAGCCGCACTGGGTGGTGTCGGTGCCGCACATCGGGTTGGTGCAGCTGCCCAGCGGCCCCTTCGCGGGAGGCGGAGAGGCGTCCTTGGTCCCGGTGCCCGAGTCGAGGACGGGGACGGTGCCGCCCGAGTCCGGCGAGCCGGGGCTGGCGTCCATCTGCCCGGTGCCGGTCCCACCGCCGCTCCCGCTTCCGGCTCCGCCTCCGCTTCCACTGCCGCCCCCCGTCGGCGACGGCGGTGGCGTCGACGTGCTGCCCGCGTCGTGTCCGCCACCGGAGACGACGCCCCCGCTCGGCCCCCACCCGTCGGTGGCAGGCAGCAGGGCGGCGCCCGGGTTGGAACAGGCGACGGCGAGCGCGAGCCCGGACGCGGCAACCGGAACGGCGAGGAAGCGACGGATCGACGTGGTCATGGCGGCTCCGGGTCGCCCTCTTGAGCAACGGTTGCGCCATCGCGGAAGTGGGAGCGCCACGAGCAGAAAACAGGACAGAGTGAACGCAATTTCGAGCGCCAGCGCACAAGGACGGTGCAAACGCTGGATCCTCGATGCCGTTCCTGGGGCGGCCGCGATCCAGCCTGCTGTCGACTCCCCTCGGCGCTACTGCGTTCGCTTGAGGACGTGAAACCCGAAGGGCGTCTCGACGACCTCGCTCACGCCGCCGACCGGCAGCGCGAACGCCGCGGCGCTGAAGGCGGGGTCCATGTCCTCGCGATGGAACTTGCCGACGCTGCCCATGCGATCGAGCGAGCCGGTGTCGTCGGAGTACGTCTTGACCACGTCCTCGAAGGCGGTCCCCGCACGGATCTTGGCGAGGGCCTCCTGCGCGCGCGTCTTCGCGTCGGCCTTGGAGCGAGTGACGCCCTTGGGCGCGCGCCGGGCGCCCTTGTAGGCGACGAGGACGTGCTGCGCGATGACCGTGTCGGGCGCGGAGGCAGGCGCGGTTGCGGTGGCGGTCGTGGTCGCGGTCGTGGTCGCGGTCGCGGTCGCGGTCGCGGTCGCGGTCGCGGTCGTGGTCGCGGTCGCGCCTCCCGACGACGGAGCATCGCAGGCGAGGGGCAGGGCGAGCAGCATCAGCAGGGCGCGGCGCACGGGCACCACAGCTAGCACGCATCCGGGACGTCACGTGCGGCGGCGGTACTCGCGGCGCCGCAGGGTCGGGTCGTCCTCGTGCGCCAGGAGCGGACCCGGCGCGAAG
>DATBQU010000206.1:0-13486 GCA_036560665.1 Polyangiaceae bacterium | reverse complement strand
ATGGACATGCCCTGGGGGCCGCAGGTCTCGCAGCACCGCGCGATCATCCACGGGCCGACACCCGGGATGAAGCTGCTCGCCGAGGGAGGCCCGGTGAATCTCGTGTTCGACCTGGCGAAGGACCCGGGTGAGCTCAACGATCTGTCGCGCGATCGCGCGGTGCTATCGCGCATGATGGACGCCTTCGACGAGAAGCTCTCCAGCCTGCACGAGATCCACGTCGATCCGGCGCCCTACGAGGCGCGCTGACGCACGAGGGGCGCGAGCTCGGCGAGGTGAGCGAGCACCGCGTCCGGTCGCGCAGCCCGAAGTCGCTCTTCGGAGCCGAATCCGCCGAGTACGGCCACTGCGACGGCGCCCGCGGCCCGGGCGGCGAGGACGTCCTGTTCGCCATCGCCCACCACCCACAGGGATGCCGCGTCCACGGCCAGCGCGCGCGCCACCGCCACGATGGGCTCCGCGCTCGGCTTCAGCGGCCCGTCGCCTCCTGCATACACGGCCGCGAAGAGCCCGCGCGCATGGAGCGCGTCCAGGATCGCCGTCGTCACCGTGCGCGCCTTGTTCGTCACCAGCGCCAGCGGCCGGTCCGCCAGCGCGGCGATGGCCTCGCGCGCGCCGGGCATCCACGTCGTTCGCTCCACCGGGTGCGCGGCATAGTAGGCCACGAACTCCTCCACGAGCCGCCCCAGCTCGGGCGCGTCGCCCGGGAGCGAGAGGGCGCCGGCCAGCAGCGCCCGCACGCCGTTGCCCACGAAGGTCGCGACGTGCGCGGGGTCGAGGGGCGACCGCCCGAGCCCGACGAGGACGTGGTTGCATGCCGCCGCGATGTCGAGCCGCGAATCGACCAGCGTCCCGTCGAGGTCGAACGCCACCGCCAGCGCGGGTCTCATCGGTCACGGCGCAGCCGGCCATGGCGCAGGCTCTCGGCCATCTGCGCCTCCATGGCCGGGGTCACCTTCGTCGCCGGCTCCCCGCGCATGGCTCGCCATACCTGATTGCCGAGACCCGGCTGCTCGTCGATGTCTTCGCGATCGCCCCAGGACTCCTGCAGGTGGAGCTCGGCCAACGTCGGCTCGGTCCCGCAGGACAGCGGCCACTGGCGCGGCTGGTAGGCGAACGGCGTGTAATCCGGCGTCGACGCGAACAGGTCCAGCGGCAAGGCCGCGTTGGCGACGAGCTCGTTGGGGTACGGGATGCCGAAGACGTGCGCGAAGATCTTGTGAAGCGAGCTCACGTCGATGTGCGTCTTCGACACGTATCCGCGCTTGACCCACGGGGACACGAACAGAACCGGCGTGCGGTGGTTCTCCACGTGATCGCCGCCGTCGGCCGGGTCGTCCTCGGTCACGATGACCAGCGACGACTTCCAGATGGGGCTGTGCGCGATGCCGTCGAGCAGCATTCCCGTGGCCTCGTCGTTCACGGCCACCATCGCCTCCGGGGACGGCACGTTGGGCGATACCGAGCTCGTGTGATCGTTGGGCAGCAGCAGGTAGACGAAGCTCCCCAGGTCGCAGAACACACGGACGTGCGCCGCCTCGTAGCAGGCCCGCTCGAGGTCCGGATACGTGATGTTGGCCTGCGTCGGGCCGCCGGGGAGGTCGAGGTGCAGCGGGTTGTGCCCATTCACCGACGGCGCCGAGATGAGGGCCAGCGCCTCGGTGAAGGCGTCGTACGGGACGCTGTTCGCCGCCATCCAGTCGAAGACGGAGCCCTCCGCCGGCCGTCCCACCACGCTCACGCCCTGTGGCTGCGACGCCACGGTGTTGTAGAGCTGGCGTCCCCCGTAACCCGTCAAGAACCACTGCCGCTCGTCGAAGTCGAAGGTCCGGCCGAACACCGTCCACACGTGCCCCTGCACCGATACCTCGGCCGACGTGTAGTAGTCGTCGCTGATGGCGAACTGCCGCGCGGCCGCACGGAAGTCGAGCCATAGCTTGTCCATGTCCGCGCTCGACTTCTTCATGGTCAGCGAGGCGTCCCCGTTCGCCCCGGGGAAGTCGCCGAAGATGCCGTCGAACGTCTTGTTCTCACGCACGACGAAGAACACGTGGTCGATCTGCTTGGACGGCCCCTGGGTGTTGGTCGGCGGCAGCGGGAAGTCGTTCTCGCCGTTGGGGCATGTCACCGCCGGTGCTCCAGCCAGACCCGACACCACGTCGTTCTTCGTCACCGCCGCGTCGCCGCCGGCGAGGTCGGCCGCGCTGGGTGGCGGCACGAGCTGGATGCTCCCGTACATGGGCCCGCGGTCGGGGTTGCCCGAGCCGATGGGGTACTGCGTGGGGTCGCCCCCGCTGCTGATGCCGCGCATGTTGGTGATCGCGAGCGAGCCGTCGGAGAGCACCGCCACGTCGGTCGGCCACCACGACGTGGGAAGGCGTCCGGCGGGCGCGAGCCCAGGAGGTGTCGCCGTCGTGTCGGCCACCCACGCGGCGACCGCGTTGCTCCCGGCCAGCGTCGCGTAGAGGCGCTTCGTGGCGGGGTCGAAGGCGAGCGACGTAGGCTCGTCGCCGTGCAGGGGCGTGGTCGTGTCCACCGGGACCGCAGTCGCAGTGTTGGCCGTGCGGTCGACGAGGGTGAGCGAGTCCCCGAAGTCGTTGGCCACCGCGATCCATCGCGCGTCGAGGAAGGCCACGCCGTAAGGGTTCTTGTCCGTCTTCCACGAGCGCGTCACTGCCGGAGCGGCCGGGTTGGACACGTCGACCTCGAGGAGCTTCCGGTCTCCTTGCTCTGTGACGTAGACGAAATGCCCCGTCGCGTCGCCAGGGTCGAAGGCCGCCTCCTGCGTGGGCGCGCCGCCGAGATCGGTGCTGCCGAGCTGCATGCCGTAGCCGGCCGCCGTCACGTCGAAGATCAGCAGGCGGTGGTCGAAGACCGACGTCACCACCAGGCGCTTGGCGTCCGGCGACAGGGCGAGCCCCGAGACGTACCAGCTGGCCTTGTTGCCGACATCGTCGACCGACTGCGGGAGTGCGATGGAGCGGGCGTCGTCGACGGAGAGCGCGCCGGTCGCCGTGTCGAGTCGGAGCGCCTGGACCACGCCGTCATCGGACGCCACGAGGACCCGATCGGGTGGGACGAAGACCACCCCCGCATTGAGGGTCTTGGGTGCCGGGAACGTCACGTACGAGGTCACCGGAGAGCTCCCCGAGGCGATCTTGGTCCGATCCACCGCGTGCACCGCGTGCACGCCATACCCGGCATCGACCACCACCAGCAAGTTCGTCCCGGGAACGGACAGCACCGAAACCGGGCCGCCCCCGCGCAGGTCCGACTCGTCGAGGAACCACTCCACGCCGGAGGGATGCACCCGGCGACCGTCGGGGAGGATGATGGTCGTCTTGTCGTCCGGGTCGGGGCCCGCGTACTTGATGGCGTCGCCCCCCGGCGCGGTCACGGTGCACTTGGTGGGCGTCGCGGCGGGGTAGGCGCCGTCCCATGCGGCGCACGTGTCTGCATGCGGCAGACCGGCCCAGTCGGCGAGGCCGGGACAGACGTACGGGGTGGTGGTCTCGGCGCACGTGTCGAGCGGGCAGGTGAGCGAGCACGACCTCGGCGGGGTCTTGAAGTCGGATGGGTCGCCCGCGTCGTTGCCGCCTCCGTCCCCCGGTGTCGCCGGAGAGCCGGAGCTCGAGCCACAGCCGATGAGGAGAGCCGCCGTGCACAGCCAGGCCGAGCGAAGCACGGCTGATCGTTCTAGCACGGCTATACTCCGTCGCATGAGCGACGAGATCCGACGCGAGCCGGGCCTTCCGACGATCGACGTCCACGAGTACGGAGGCAAGCGCGAGGGGGCCCGCCAGGCGATGAACCGGCGCCTCTTCATGCAGCTCCTCGTCTTCGAGGTCGAGGCCCAGGTCGACGACGTGGCCAAGGCGCTCGCCGAACGGCTCGTCCACGCCCGCGTCCCCGCGGTCCTGTACGCGGACACCATGGATCCCCGTAGCGTGGGCGTCCTCACATGGAGCGAGGAGCCCGCGCACTTCATCCAGCACGTCCGGCCCATCCTGCTGCAATCGCACACGCTGCGCCCGCGCCGGGACTACGCCATGATCGGACGCACCTACGCCACCGGCCACGAGCCGGACCTCGAGCACGCCTTGCTGCGGCGGGCGGTTGAGAACGTCCGCAACGAGTCGTACCGCTGGCACGTGTGGTACCCACTGCGACGCACGGGCGAGTTCGCGCGCCTCGAGCCGCACGACCAGTCGCAGATCCTGCGCGAGCACGCGCAGATCGGCATGGCCTACGGTGCGCAGGAGCTGGCCCACGACATCCGCCTCGCGTGCCACGGCCTCGACCCCGGCGACAACGAGTTCGTGATCGGCCTCGTCGGTCGCGAGCTCCATCCGCTGTCGCACCTCGTGCAGGCCATGCGCCGGACGAGGCAGACCAGCGAGTTCATCGCCAAGATGGGCCCGTTCTTCGTGGGGTACGTCCTGCACCGGACGTGATCGTCGGCTGGCGTCGCCCTCACGCGGCGCCGCGCACGCGCATCGTCACGCTGGGGCGAGCCCCGCGCCAGAACGCCTGGGCGTCCTCCCTGGTCCACTGGCCTGCGTCCTCGCAGGCGGCCAGCTCCGCGTCGAGCTCAGAGACGCTGCGGTAGCGGTCCTGGCGCCGCTTCTCCAGGCACCGCATCACCGCCTTCTCCAGCCGCTGCGGCAGCGGCTTGCCCAGACGCGCGCTGGGCAGGTCGGGCATCCGGCTGATGTGGCTCATCACGGTCTCGGCGAACGTCTTGTCCGGGAAGAGCGGCGTGCCGGTCAGCATGAAGTAGATGACCGCGCCCAGCGAGTAGAGGTCGCTGCGCGTGGACGCCCGCTCGCCCGAGCAGACCTCGGGCGGCATGTACGCCGGGGTCCCGAAGAGGATTCCCGAGTCGGTCAGCGACGGTCCACCCTCGCCGACGTGCGCGACCCCGAAGTCGAGGAGCTTGAGGAAGTCGTAGTCCTCGCCCACGTGGGTGACGAAGAAGTTCCCCGGCTTGATGTCGCGGTGGACGATCCCCGCCGAGTGCGCCTCCAGGAGAGAGGCGCACGCCTGGCGAGCCAGCTTGATCACCCGCGCGGGCGGCAGCGCCCCGGCCACCTCGACCAGCGCGTCGATGTCCAGGCCGTCGAGCAGCTCCATGGCGATGAAGAGGACCCCGTCGTCGCTGGCGCCGAACTCGATGATGCGGATGGTGTTGGGGTGCCTCAGCGACGCGGCGGCGCGGGCCTCGCGCTCGAAGCGACGGATCTTCTCCTCGTCGAGCTGGCCACGGTCCTTCAGGACCTTGAGCGCCACGTCGCGCCCGAGCGGATCCTGCCGCGCAACCCACACGTCGCCGTTGCCGCCGCCGCCGATGCGCATCTTCAGGCGGTAGTTGCCGAGCCGCCGCGCCTCGTGCACCTGCTGGCGCGCAGCCCACAGCATGTGACTCCCGGCCGAGCAGATGGCGATGGCCCCCAGCGTGAAGAGCATCCCGTAGGCGAAGTCCCCCAGCGCGGTCGACGAGCTCCACTGCGCCCGCACCTCCGGCATGCGCAGCGACGCCAGCGCCAGCGTGGCCGGCCACGTTGCCGCGCACGCCAGCGTCACCGTGGCCGCGCGGCGCCAGTGAGATGGCATCAGAGAAGCACGCGTCACCGCGACCAGCAGGATGCCCACGAACCCGCGACTGGCGAGGCCCCCGAGCGGGACACTGATGATCGACACGAAGAAGCCGGACAGCACGAACACCAGGTAGTCCAGGATCACCAGCGCGCGGGCCGTCGGCCGCGACCAGCGGATGGTCGCGTAGACGAACAGGGCGACGATGAACGCGAGCGCCCGCACGCTGATGAGCATGGGGATGACGTCGGGACGGCCCGCGAGCTTGGCGCCCAAGGCGTCGACGATGGCGAAGGGCGGCCACGCGATGCAGCCGATGAGCATCAGTCGTTCGAACGCGCGCCGGTGCTCCTCGAGCTGCTGCTCACGGCGCGTCGAGACGAGCGTGTGCCCGGCGCTCTCCCCCATCCCCCTAGGGTACCGCGTCCGGCCCCTCAGGCCACAGCCGCGACCTCGCTGGCAGAGAGGATGTCGCGCAGGCGCGAGCGGGCGCGGTGCAGGCGTGAGCGAACGGCGCTCTCGGTCGTCGAGAGGCGTGCGGCGATCTCCTGGAGCCCCAGGTCCTGGTGGTAGTGCAGCGCCACCACGTCCCGGTAGTCTTCCGGCAGCTCCTGCAGCGCACGGCGCACCTGGGCGTCTCGCTCGCTCTGCGCCGCGTTCTCGTCGGCGCGCTCGCCGTGCCCAGCCGCGTCGTTCGCGGCCGGCAGGCTGCCCAGATCCTCCAGGTCGAGCCCCTCGACCAGGCGCGCCCGGTGGCGGCGCTGCGAGCGCATCATCATGAGCGCCTCGTTGGCCGTCACGCGGAAGAGCCAGGTCGAGAAGCTGGAGTCACCCCGGAAGGAGCCGACGCGCCGGATGATCTGCACCAGCGTCGACTGTGTCAGGTCGCGCCGGTCTTCCTCGGACAGCGGATAGCGCAGCAGCTGCTTCTCGATGTGCGGACGCAGCGCCACGACCAGCGTGCCGAGCGCGGCCTCGTCGCCTTGAGATGCCTTTTCGAGGGTCGACTTGTCGATGGAGAAGGCCATGTCTGGTCCCCGTGGGGGTTCGGGTGCGGAGGGAGCTTTTGCGACCGCCGTGCCGCGCGTCTTCTGCGCAGAATCGCAAGGGATTCGCGCCGGGCGGGCTGTTGGATCGCCGACAGGTGGCGCCCCGAGGACAACGACGCAGGACGCTGCCGGTGCTAGGGAGTCGCCTCGCACCCATGCCCGACTCGCCTGGCGAGCCACCGCCGCGTTCGCTCGAGCACCCGCTGCCGGCCGGCATGCGCGACCTGCTCCCCGAGGAGGCGGCCGCCCGCCGGTCGCTGGGGCGGAGGGTTCTCGAGGGGTTCGCCCTCCACGGTTACAGCCTGGTGACGCTCCCGGCCTTCGAGTTCGCCGAGGTGCTCGAGCGCGGGCTGGGTACGCTCGACCCCGCCGACGTCCTGCGCTTCGTCGAACCGGAATCAGGCGAGGTCGCGGCCCTGCGCCCCGACATGACGCCGCAGATCGCGCGGCTGATCGCCACGCGCCTGCGCGACCGTCCCGCGCCCTTTCGCCTCGCCTACGAGGGGACCGTCCTTCGCCGACGAAGCGGGCGGGCGCGCAAGCACCGGCAGATCCCTCAGGTGGGGGTCGAGCTGGCGGGGGTCGCCGGGCCGGACGGCGACCTGGAGCTGCTCGCGCTCGCGGTCGCCTCGCTGCGCGCGGCGGGGCTCGATCGGTTCACCATCGACCTCGGCGACGCCGGCGTGGTCCGCGCGTTGCTCGCCGCGCGCTCTCCCGTCGACCAGGCGCGCCTCTCGGACGCGCTGGCGCGCAAGGACGAGGCGGAGGTGGACGATCCCACGCTACGCGCCCTGGTGTCGATGCAGGGTGGCCGCGACGCGCTCGTCGCTGGCACTCGCATTCTCGCGGGCACGCCCGCCGCCGGACCGTGCGCGCGCCTGCTGGCCCTCTTCGACGCCGCCGTCGCCCGCGGTCTCGGCGCGCACCTGATGGTGGACCTCGGCGAGGTGCGCGGCTTCGCCTACTACACCGGCACCATCTTTCACGCCTTCGCCATCGGGACCGGCGACGCGGTGCTCTCTGGCGGCCGATACGACGAGCTTCTAGGACGCTTCGGTTGCCCCATGCCGGGGGCCGGATTCGCGCTCGATCTCGACCGCGCAGCCGAGTCGCTGCGCGCCGCGGGCGTCTGCGAGGCGGTTCCGACGCGGGTGGTCGTCGTCGGTGCGGCGGACGACACGCGCCTGGACGACCTGCGCGCGCGCGGCGTGTGCGCGGTGGCGATGCCCTCGCGGGCCGACGCGCAAGCCTACGCCAGCGCCTGGGGATACACGCACCTGCTCGCGGGCGACGCGCTGGAAGAGGTGAAGGGATGACGATGGATGTCCTGCTAAGGTCGGCCTCATGACTGCGGTCGTGGTCGTTGGAGCCCAGTGGGGCGACGAGGGAAAGGGGAAGATCGTCGACATCTTCACCGAGCATGCCGACATGGTCGTCCGCTACGGCGGCGGCCCCAACGCCGGGCACACGCTCGTGGTGGGCAACGACAAGCTGGTGGTCAGGCTCATCCCGAGCGGGATCCTGCGCGAGAAGACCACGTGCGTGCTGGCCCAGGGGATGGCCATCGATCCGGCGAGCCTCATCGGCGAGCTCGACGAGCTCGGACGGCGGGGCCTGGTGCGCGACCCGCGGTCCCTCGTCGTGAGCGATCGGGCGCACGCCATTCTGCCCTATCACGTGCTCGTCGACGGCCTGCGCGAGCAGACCGCGCAGGCCCTGGGGACGACCAAGCGCGGCGTCGGCCCCTGTTACGAGGACAAGGCCGGCCGGCGTGGCCTGCCGCTCGGGGCGCTCCGGGACATGGGGCGCACCGAGGCGCTGGTGACGCGGGGGCTCGCGCACTGGGAGCCGCTGGTGGTGGCCCTCGGCGGCAAGTCGCCCACCGTGCGCGAGGTGATGGATCAGCTCAGGCCGCTCGCGGAGCGCATCGTGCCCATGCTGGCGGAGACGTCGAAGCTCGTCGAGCGCGCCGTGCGCGACGGCAAGAAGGTGCTCTTCGAGGGCGCGCAGGGGACGCTGCTCGACATCGACCACGGGACGTACCCGTTCGTGACCTCTTCGCACGCAACCGCCGGCGGCGCCTGCACCGGCGTCGGCGTCGGCCCCTCGCGCATCGACTCGGTGGTCGGCCTGGTCAAGACCTACTGCACGCGCGTCGGCGGCGGACCCTTCCCGACGGAGCTCACCGACGCCGTCGGCGATCGACTGCGCAAGCGCGGCGACGAGTTCGGCTCGGTCACCGGGCGCCCGCGGCGAACGGGCTGGCTCGATCTGCCGGCCCTTCGGTACGCCGTCCGCGTCAACGGGCTCGACGGGCTCGCGCTCACCAAGCTCGACGTCCTGACGGGGCTCGAGTCCATCCAGGTCTGCGTCGCCTACCGCACGCCGGCAGGCACGACCGAGGACTTCCCGATCGACGACCTCGACCGCGCCGCGCCCGTCTACGAGACGATGCGCGGCTGGAGCGAGGATCTCGGCGCCGCTCGCTCGCTCGGCGATCTGCCAGAGGCGGCGCGGGCCTACGTCCAGCGCATCGAGAGGGACGCCGGCTGCCCGGCGGTCCTCGTGAGCATCGGCTCGCGGCGCGACGAGACGATCGCTCTGCGCGACCCCTTCGCCGGGTGAGTCCGGCGCGGCGGGATCCGGTGCTACGGTTTCCTCGTGCTTCTGTCGCTGATCCTCGTCCTCGCCCAGGCCGGTTCGGCCGGCTGGTCGAGCGGGCGCCCGCCCGAGTGCGGTGATCCGGGCGGCCGGACCGGCAACGTGTGGGAGCGCGCCAAGTCGCCGGAGCTGCGCCGCTACTGTGACCTGGTCGCCAGCGCCTCGTCGAAGCTCGCCGGCACCACCGCGATGGCCAGCGCCGCGCTGGGGTCGGCGCGCCAGGCCGAGCAGGTGCTCCCCGGTCACGCCGCGCCGCGAGTGCTGGAGGGGAGGGCGCTCGCCGCGCTGGGCAAGCTCGACGAGGCCCTTGCCGCTCTGAACGAGGGCAAGGCGCGCGATCCCGGCGCGCTCGACGATCCGCTGGCGCTGCTGGCGTGGGCGCGCGTCCTGGCGCGCACGGGTCATGTCGATCAGTCGGCCGAGGCGTACCGCGCACTGCTGCCGAGGGCGTCGGCGCTGTCGGCGGCCGAGCGCGCGGCGGCGTCCGTCGAGGCCGGCCTCGTGGCGATGGCGCGTGGTCCATCCGGGCTGGACGAGGCGGCGGCGGCCCTCCGCGAGGGGCTACGGGAGGCGCAGGACGAGACGCAGGCAGTGGCCGTGCTGGCGCTCGCGCTCGCTCTCGACCGCCGCGGTGAGGGCGACGAGTCGCGGGCGCTGCTCTCCGAGCGAATCCACGGCGATCCGCGATCCCAGCTCGCTTCTCCGCGCGCGAAGGATCTGCTCGAGGTCGCTCCGGGCGAGACCAGCGCCCTCGCTGCCGTGGCGCTCGAGCCGATCGACGCCACCGGCGCGCGTGAGGCGTGGCAGAGGTTCATCGAGGCCTCGGCCAGCGGTCCCTGGGCCGCCAGCGCCCGTGCGCACCTCGCCGCCCTGGGCGGCAAGCGACCCGCTCCACGGAGAGGGAGATGAAACACAGCAAGATCAGAAGATCAGAAGGGGGAGGCGCGGGGTGGATCTCCCCCCTCCTGATCCTCGTGATCCTCCGTGTCCTCTCTCCGGCTCGTGCTGCGGCTGACACCCCGCCCAGCGTGTGGGACATCGCGAAGGATCCGCCCGAGCGGCAGCGGTGGGCGTTGCACGTGCGCGTGCAGCGGCTGCTCAACGCCCCGGGTCTGGAGGACGACGGGGGGGGCGAGACGCGCCTCGACGGCGAGCTGCGCCTCGAGGCGGCGCGCGCCATGCTCGAGCAGGCCGACGCCGCCCACAGCCCCGACATCCGCCTGCGTTTCGACCTGGGCATCGTCGACTACGCGCTCGGCGAGAAGCAGGGCGGCCGCAAGGACCTCTTCCAGAAGGCGATCGAGATCCTCCGCCCCGCGCTCGACGACGCGCCCGACCATCCCGGGGCCACCGAGGCGCTGGCCACGCTCGTGTACGCCTACGCCAAGCTCGATCGCCCGCGCGAGGAGCTCACCACCTGGCACCGCTACATCCCGCGCCTCACCGACGATCGCACGCGCGTGGTGGCCATGATGAACATGGGCGAGGCCGAGATGCGCCTCGGCCAGGTCGACGAAGCGCTGGGGACGTTCCGCGACGTCCTCCGCCTCTGCGGCGAGCTGCCCAACAGCGGCGGCGCCGGCTCGACCTACGTTCTGACGCTGTGGGACCTGGCGGTGGCGCTCGATCGCTCGGGCAGCCCCCAGGAGGCTCTGGAGAGCGCCGCCAAGGCGTCGCGCATGACGGTGATCAGCTCGAGCGGGATGCCCACGACCGGGGGAACCCTCATCGCGCGCGACCCCGCCGTGTTCTTCGTGCCGGACTGGGAGCGCGAGTGGTACCTGGCCCTTCGGGCGTCGGCCGCCGCACACGACGCCAAGGACGCGCGCGACGCGGCGGTGCAGTGGGCCCAGGCCGAGCAGCACTGGACGACGTACGTCGACCGCGCCAGCCAGGCCGGGGGCAAGGAGACCTTCCTCCCCATCGCCCGGTTGCGCCTCGAGCGCGTGCGGCTCCAGCGCGTCGCCGCGGAGAAGCGCGCGGCCAGGCTCCCCCGGGAGCCCGCCCCCGGGCCGTTGCGGGTCATCGAGTGAAGCTGTCGCCGCGGGAGACGGCGGTGAAGGCCGCCCTCGATGCGGTGCGCGCGCGGTGCGACGTCGAGGCGCGGCGCGAGGCGGACCCGGTGGGCTTCGCGCACCGCTACGACGACGCGCACGACCGCGAGCTCGTCGCCCTGGTGTCGGCGTGCGTCGCCTTCGGCAACGTGAAGGCCATCCGCGCCAAGCTCGAGGATCTCCTGGCGCGGCTGGGCCCGTCCCCCGCGCGGCTGGCGGACGACCCGGTCGTGCTCGAGGCGCGCCTGCGCGGGTGGAAGCACCGCGTCTTCCGCGGCGGCGACGTGGCACGACTGCTGGCGGGTGCCCGCGCCGTGCAGCGCGCGCACGGGTCGCTGGGCGCCCTCTTCTCGGCGGAGCTCGCGGCGCGCGGCTCCCTGCGCGAGGCGCTCGCGGCCTGGTGCGACGCCGTGCGCGACGCCGGCGGTCTGCGCAAGGGCGGTGCGCGCCGCGGTCCGTCGCACCTCCTGGCCGATCCGCGCGGACCGAGCGGGAGCAAGCGCCTGCTGCTCTTCCTGCGCTGGATGGTGCGCGCCGCCGACGGCGTCGACCTCGGGCAGTGGGACGTCGACGCCGGACGCCTGCTCGTGCCGGTCGACGTTCACATCCATCGTCTGGCGCGAAACCTCGGCTTCACCCGTCGCCGCGGCCTGTCCTGGCGCACCACCGAGGAGATCACCGCGGCGCTCGCCCGCTTCGACGCGGGCGATCCCGCCGGGTACGACTTCTCCCTCTGCCACATGGGGATGCTCCAGCGGTGCCCCTCTCGCCGCGATCCGGCGCGCTGCGAGGGCTGCGGGGTCAAGCCGGTGTGCATCCACTGGGCGCGGTCTGGTAAGGTGTCCGGACCCGCCGAATGAGCGAAGCCAAGCAACGCGACTTCGACCTCGACGCCGTCCGGACCGACGGCTGGTTCGAGCGCATCGGCGAGGGCATCGGGTCCTTCCAGGCGCTGTGCGAGATCATCGGCGAGCGCTTCTTCGCCTTCTCCATCATCGTCGGCGCGCGCATCACCGCGCTGACGGTAGACCGCCGCAACCCCGACCTGTCGCTGGTCGACTTCGTGGTGGGGCTGGGGGACGCCGACGACGGCCTCGAGCCGCAGCGCCTGACGCTGGCCGACTTCCGCCGCCGCCTCGTGGGGGCGCTGCTGGTCGAGGACGACAAGCCCGCGCCGGAGCCGTCGCGCGACACCGAGATCGAGGTCATCCAGCTGTACATCGGCGTGCGCTACCTGCTGCTGGCGCCGCTCTACGGCTACTCGCTGCGCAAGCTGCAGCTCGACGAGGACGAGGGTGCGCAGCTGGTCGTGATGCACGACGGCGTCGAGGAGACGCACGACCTCGACGCTTTCCGCTTCCGCGTGCGCGCCCTGGTGCGCGAGGAGCTCGAGCGCGTCGCCACCGGCGCCCGCAGCGCCATCGACCTGTCGAAGGTGACGGAGGCGGAGGGCGCGGCGCTGCGCAAGGAGTGGACGAAGGTGGTGCAGCTGCTGGGCAGCTGGCCGGCCCCGCTCGCCATCTTCCTGCGCACCCCCGAGGGGCAGCTGCTGACGTCGGACGCGCGCGGCCTCATCGCCAAGGGCCTGGGATTGCTGGGGAGCGCCTGCGTACACCTCGGCGAGGTCGAGCAAGCCGAGGAGGTCTTTCGCATCGGGATCCAGTACGCGCAGGAGGGGGTCGCCGCGGCGGACCTGTTCCGGCGCCTGGGCGAGGCGCTCCTGCAGAACGACCGGCCGGGCGAGGCCATCGCCCCGCTTCGCCGCGCCCTGGCGTTCGGCGGGCTGCCGGCGGAGGTCATGCCTCCGCTCGCGCGCGCGTTCTCCCGGCGCAAGAAGTGGGTTGCGGCCTATGGATGCCTGCGCGACGCCCTCGACGCGGGCGTGGCCGAGCGCGAGCTCGCGGAGGAGCTGCGCCTGGTCGAGGGTGCGCTGGGCGTCTCGCTCACGGGGTGGAAAGCCAAGCTCGTCGAGAGTCAGAGCGCGTAGCCTCGTTGACACCATTTCGTGCAGGCACTAGAAAACCCGCGGGTTTTTCCGCTCTGTAAAGAGGGCCGGAGACGATGATCGCGATCTATGCGCCCATGTTCCTGCTGCTGGCCATCTCCGGCCTCATCGCGTTCGCCTTC
>DATBQU010000205.1:0-19124 GCA_036560665.1 Polyangiaceae bacterium | reverse complement strand
GTGGATGGCGATGTCGGCGAACACCATTCGCTTGTTGTTGTCGACCTCCATGCGCTCGCCCACATACGTCACCCGGTACTCACCGACGGCGTAGCTCTCGCCGGGCAGGAGCGACGTCTCGCGGTCGACGTTCCACGACTGCCCGGTGAAGCCGACGAACATCAGCACGATGCCGAAGTGAACGATGTAGCCGCCGTACCGGCGGCGCGACTGAGGCGAGAGGTTGAGCAGCGTGAACACGAACCCCGGCAGTCCACCCAGCCACCACAGAATGCGCGGGGTCGCGGTGTTCGCGCGCGAGCGTGTCCTCGAGCGGAACAGGAGCACGAACTCCTGGACGATGACGGCGGCATTGAAGACGCAGAGCGAGAAGCCCATCACCGGCGTGTAGGCGTTGAAGGCTCGCAAGACGGCTCCCAGCGCGCCGGGATAGATCGGGTCGCTGTACACGACGGCCGGAAACCCGACGGTGCGGCCGACGGCGAAGTGAACCACCACTGCCGCCCCGAGCGCCACCAGCGGAGCGCGGAATGCGCGTCGCAGCGCCTGCGGGCTGGTCTTCTTCCACCCGAACAGCGTCCCCACGCCCATGAGGAGCAGGAGAACTAGGCCGAGCGGCTGCACCCACGCCTTGTAGAAAGGTGGTCCGACCGAGACCTTCTCGCCCGTCAGCGCCTCGCTGATGAGCGGGAAGGTCGTGGCGATCAGGATGAAGAAGAGCAGGCTGCAGAGGATCCAGTTGTTGAGCAGGAACGTGAACTCCCGCGACAGCAGCGACTCGATGTGCGGCCTCTTCGTGCGCAGGTCGAGCCCCTGGGTCATCCGGCGGAACACCAGCTCGAGGGCGACGAACACCGCCCCGCCGGCGACGGCGGCGATGAGCGTGACCCGCCAGCCTACGGGGAGCGGCAGGCGCCACATGACGTAGAGGCCCGGCAAGCAAGCGAGCACCACGATCCATCCAGCGGTGACCGCAGCCCAGCGAAGCCTCCGGCTCGGCTTGATGTCCCTCAGCTCGGGCCAGCGCCACATCACCAGCGTCGTCGCGAACGCGATGAGCAGCAGCAGGAACACCGCGAAATAGGTGCCGATGGACGATTGCGCGAACGAGTGGACGCTGGCGATCATCCCCGAGCGCGTGAGGAAGGTGCCGAAGATGGTGAGGAAGAACGTGAGCCCGATGAGAAACACGTTCCACACCTTCAGCATGCCGCGCCGCTCCTGGATCATCACCGAGTGCACGTACGCGCTGGCGGTGAGAAACGGCATGAACGCCGCGTTCTCGACGGGATCCCAGCCCCAGTAGCCGCCCCAGCCGAGCTCCTCGTAGGCCCAGAGCATGCCCAGGGTGTTGCCGATGCCCAGGAACATCCAGGCGAAGAGCGTCCACTTGCGGCTGGCGACGATCCACTCGTGATCCAGGCGTCCCGTGACCAGCGCGGCCACGGCGAACGCGAACGGCACCGAGCACCCGACGAAGCCTGTGTAGAGGCACGGGGGGTGAATGACCATCCAGTAGTTCTGCAGCAGCGGGTTGAGGCCTTCGCCGTCGGCCCGCGCGCCCGAGACGTTGGTGGCGAAAGGATTCGCCGCGAACGCCATCAGCACGCAGAAGAAGAGGACGATCGCCATCAGGGTGGCGATGACGTAGGGCTGCAGCTCGAGGTGCCGCTTGCCCAGCCACTTCACGCAGGCGCCGATGTACGCGCTGAGCAGGAAGAGCCACCAGAGCAGTGACCCGTCCTGGCCCCCCCACAGGGCCGTCAGGAGGTACTGAAGGGGCATCGAACGATCGGAGTAGTGGGCGACGTAGCGGATGCGGAAGTCGTGGGTGACGAACGCGTAGGCCAGGCACACCACCGACACGCCGATGAGCGCGACCGTGCCGTACGCGCCGAAGCGTGCGGCCTGGAGCGTGCGCGCGCGCCCGGTCGCGCCGGCCGACAACGCGATCGCGAACGTGTAGCTCGCGACCACCATCACCCCGAGCAGCAGGCTGGCGCCGAACGTGGGGAACGTGCTTCCGAAGACGTGGAGGAGGCTCGACATGGATCCCGCCGGTGGGTGCGACGTGTGCGCGAAGTCTAGCAGCGAGCGACGGTTGAAGTAGCGTGGCCGCCTTGAGAGAGTCCTTGCCCGAACGAGCGGACATTGCAAGGCGCTCGTCGCCCTGGGCGACTCACGCCGCGCTTCTCCTCGTGCAGGGCGCGTTTGCCGCGGGTGCCGTGGAGGGCAAGCTCGCCCTCGAGCCGCTTGCTCGCGGTGGCGGCGGGGTGGATCCGATCGCGCTCGCGATGGCCCGGATGGTGGGGGCTGCCCTGTTCTTCCAGGCGGTCGCCCGCGGCGGCGCGTCCCTCCGGCCCCTCCCGTTGCGCGAGCACGGGCGCATCGCCGGACTCTCGATCCTGGGCATCGTCCTCAACCAGACGCTCTATCTCGTGGGTCTTCGCATCACCACCGCCTTCTCCGCAGCGCTTCTCGCCGTGACCATCCCCGTGTTCACGGCTGCGCTCGCGGTGGTCTTTCGCGTCGAGCCACCGCGGGCGCGCACGGGGCTCGGTCTGGCGCTCGCGCTCGCCGGTGTCCTCTTCCTCACCGGAATCCGGAGCGTCGATCTGGGGGCGCTGGTCATCGCGGCCAACTGCTTCTCGTACGCGCTCTACATCGTCTTCTCGAAGCGGGTCGTCGAACGGGAAGGCGCGGTCACGGTGATCACCTGGCTCTTCACCTGGGGCGCGCTCCTGCTCGCGCCTCTGGGCGCGTGGCCGCTCGTGCGAGGCGCTACGACGTGGAGCGTGCACGCCTGGGCGCTCGTGATCTTCATGATCGTCTGCCCGACCATCATCGCCTACTTCGCCAACGCCTGGGCCCTCGGGCGCGCGACGCCGACGCTGGTGACCGTTTACATCACTCTGCAGCCCGTCCTCGCGGCGCTGCTCCAGTGGGTCCAGCTGGGCACGCCCGTCACCTGGCGCGCCCTCGCTGCGTCGGCGTTCATCCTCGTGGGAGTGACCGTCGTGGCGTCGCGACATGCCCGGTGGCGGCCGCTCGCCCGCTCCTCGCAGTGAGTGCTCAGCGGCGCATCGCCGGCAGGGCGAGCGCCAGGCGTGCCAGCCCTTCTTCCAGCTTCTCGTTCGGCGCGGACCACGCGAGACGAAAGCCGTCGGGCACACCGAAGAACGCGCCCGCGGCGACGAGCACCTCGTGCTCTCGTGCGGCGGCCTCGATGGCGGCGGTCAGATCGCCGGCCCCGGGGACGAGGGCAAGACCGAAGAGTCCGTCCTCGGGCGCGCTCCACCCCAGTCCCTGCGCCTCGACCCAGGAGGCGACGCGCGCCCGCTTGCCCGCCAGCGCTGCCCTCGCCCGCACCGCCAGCGGACCGATGCGCCCGAAGGCCCGCAGCGCCAGGTGCGCGTGGGACAGGGGCAGCATGCCGCAGCCGGCGGTGACGGCGTCGTCCGCGCGCGCGATCACCTCGCGTGGCCCGAGGAGCCAGCCGATCCGGTGCGGACCGAGGCCGTAGCACTTGGTCAAGCTTCCCACCGCGACCACGTTGGGCGCGATCTTCCGCGCGCTGTTCCGGAAGACTCCGTCCGTGTCGACGAGCGCATCGAAAGGCGCATACACCTCGTCGACCAGGAGGTACCCGCCGCGCGCCGCAGCCGCGCGGGCGATCTCCCGCAGGACGTCGTCGCTGGCACGGACGCCGCTCGGGTTGTGGAGGTTCGTCACCGCGACCAGCCGGGTGCGCGACGTCATGGCCCGAGCGACGCGTCCCGGATCGAGCGCGAAGGCCTCGCGCGGCTCCCGCGCGAACGTGGCGACCCGCGCGCCCACGCCCTCGGCGATGCGGGTGAGCGGTTCGTACCCGGGGGCCTCCACGAGGACCTCGTCCCCGGGCGACGTGAGCGCTGCGTACGCAAGCCAGAGCGCGTGCGTGGTTCCCAGCGCCGCCACGGCCTCGTCCGGCGGCACGTCGTTGTACGCGGCGATGCCTTCGCGCAGCCGCGCCCATCCCGAGACGTCGTCGAGGTGCGCGGCGTCGGGCAGGCGGCCGATCTCCGCGAGCGGGACCGTGGGCATCCCGCTCGTCGCGAGGTCGAAGCGGACCTTGCCGTAGAAGCGCCGCGCCCACTCGAGATAGCGCGTGGGCGCGAACATCAGCGACCGCCCGGAGTCAGCGTGAAGGTCGCGGTCCGGGCCGCGTTGGCCTCGGCGAGGGCGAGGTTCATGGTCCCCTCGCCGTGATCGGCCCCCAGCGACCCGATCAGCGACCCCTCGAAGCCCCGATCGGAAGGGTCCTTCCGGCGGAGCCTCGCCGACAGGCTTCCGTTCGCCAGGGAGCCCTCTATCGAGGCGGGGCCGAGCGCACCCTCCAGCGTTCCGGTCACGCGACCGGTCGAGGGCTCGACGGTCAGCGCGATCGTACCGTCGCCGATCCCGGCAGCCGTCTCCGTCGCGGACCAGTGCGTCCCCTTCCAGTTCGGTGGCACGTACAGCGTCGCGGCGGTGCTCTTGTACGAGCCGTGCCACGTCGATACAACGCCCGCCGAGGGCGCGGGCGTCGCGGAGGGCGTCGCGGTCGCACTCTGGGCCGCGGACGCCGGCCCCGGCATCTTGTCGTCGCTCGGTTTGCTGCACGCCCACAGGCCGACGATCAGCAGGCCCGGACCCCACCAACGAATCACGACGAGGTCTCGTCGGCGGCGAGGCGCTCGACGATACGCACGCCCACCTCTCCGTCGATCTCGACCAGATCGCCCCGCGCGACGGGCACGCCTCCGACGCGCAGAACGACGGCCTCACCCACGCGTCGGCCGAGCGCGACGACGTCGCCCCGGCCCAGCGCCGCCCAGTCGCGCGCCGCCATCCTGGCCTCCCCGATCTCGACGCGCACCACGACGGGCACTTCGCCGATGGCCTCCACCAGGCCACCTCTGTCGATCCCTTCGCCCATGTCCGCCTCCGCCGCGCAGAGCGGCACGACCTCGGCCCCTAGCACGAGCCGGCCATCCTCGACGAGCCGTGCGCGAAGCCCCAGCTCCGCCGACGGCGACGCGAGGAGGACCGGACCCAGCAGGCCGCCCCCGGTCGGGCGATCGAGCGGCCAGCCCCCCAGCAGCAGCGCATCACCGGGTTCGAGGCGCGCCACGTCGGTCGCGGTCACGCGGAGCGCACAGGCGACCAGCGGAAGCGCCAGCGGCGTGGCGCCCAGCGCCGCCAGGGCCTGCCCGTCCCACCTCGACCCCGGCGCCGCGAGCGCCGCAGCGCGCGGCACCACGATCCGCGCCTCGAACGCGTCGCGGGCGAGAAGCACGGTCAGCGTGACTGCCCAGAGCTCCGGATCCTGCCGCGCAAGATCGGCCTCCAGGGCGGGTCCCGGGCCCGCGGCGAGGACGCGCAGGGGCACGCCGGCATGGGCGCGCCTCGACGCCGCGACGAGGATCGCCGCGAAGGCACCCACGGCGCCGGGGCCCGCCGAGGCGGCCACGTCCGAGACCACCGGCGATCCACGCTTCGCCACCCGCGCCACCATCGCCGCGATCAGCGCAAGCTCTGCCTCGACGAGGGCCGCGCGCGCGACCTGCGGCGCGTCGGCGCGCGCGAGCAAGACCCCAGCCCCGCCCTCCAGGGCGCGCGAATGGGCGAGCGGTTGGGTGCGGCGCACGACGATCTCGAGCTCCGTCCCCAGCAGCTCGGCCAGCACCGCGGGTACTCGCCGGAGACTCGCGCTTCCCTCTCCCCATCGTCGCACGCTCCGTAGCGCGCTCGCTTCAGCGCGCGTCGTCGCGTCGAGCAACCCCCAGGGGAACGGCCTCACGCCGGCGGCCGCGCTCACGACTTCACATGGGAGAGCGTCCAGTGCCGATCGCTCGTCGTGCGGACCGCGGCGGGCGGGATGCCCAGCGGAGCCACCATCGCGCGCACCTCCTCCGCGAGGAGCGCCGCGTGCAGCGACGCCGCGAACAGTACGCGCTGGCGCTGATGCATGGCGCGCACCTCGGCGCTCCCATCCGGGATGGGCGCGTGCTTGGCCACGAGCTCCTCGAGCCGGGCGGCGCTCTCCGGTCGCTCGAGGTCGCGCACGAACAGCAGGCCGCCCGGGCGCAGCAGCCGCCACATCTCGGCGAACACGCTCCGGGGCTCCGGGATGTGATGGACGATGCTGTTGGACATCACGGTGTCGAAGGTCCCGTCCGCCCAGCGCGTGGACTTCGCGTCGACCCGAGCCAGGCGGATTTGCCCCGCCAGCGACGCACGCTCCACGTTGCGCTGCGCCAGCGCGAGCATGTGGCTCGCGAGATCGATGGCGTCGACCTCGACGCGGGGCGTGCGGCGGCACAGCTCGACGGGGATGAGCCCCGTGCCCGTACCCACGTCGAGCACGCGCCCGGGTGTCGCGCTCGCAGCGAGGAGATCCTCGCAGAAGCTGGCGTTCACCGAGCCGTGGTCCATCGCGTCGTAGTCACGGGCCTCCTCGTCGGTGTCCATGACCTCGGGCTCGAGAGTCCGCTCCAGCGCCATGGCGCCCTTTCTGGCATTGCTACACACCTTGCCGCAAGAGGCGGGCCGGCCGATAATGGCTCGCCATGATCTGGAGCCGCTCCACGCGTCGGGTCGCGCCCCTCTGTCTGCTCCTCCCGGCGCTGTCGCTGCTGCCGGCCGCGGCGATGGCCGAGGGAGGCAAGGGCGCCTCCAAGAAGCCCGCCGCCACGGTCGACTCCTCCGCGTCGACCACCGCCTCCCCCAAGTACAAGGAGGCCTGCACGCAGGGCAACACCAAGTACGCGGCCCGCGACTTTCCGGGCGCCATCGCGTCCTACCAGAAGGCCATCGAGCTCGACCCGAAGAACCCGCTCGGGCACTACTTCCTCGGCGAGGCGCAGCTCGCCGCCGGGAACACCATGGAGGCCGAGGCGGCGTGGAACCGCGCCTCCCTCGAGGCCAGCGACAAGGACCCCGCGCTGCGGGCGCGCATCCTCTTCGTCCTCGCCGACCTCAAAGAGCGCCAGAAGAGGTGGGACGACGCGCGCGCCGCCTGGCAGGTCTACCTCGACTGGGCCAGCAAGTACCCGGCTGCGGGCGCCTTCCCCACCAGCGCGCAGTCACGCCAGCAAGTCATCGACGCCATGCAGAAGCAGGACAAGGCGTACGCAGTCGTCCGCCAGCGCATCGCCGACACCAAGGCGGGCGGTGTGTTCAGCGATCTGTCGAAGTCGCCGCCTGCCAAGTAACGGCGCCTCCGCCTCGCGTTCGCGTCCTCCGGCGGAGGCCATTCACTTGCCGATCAAGACGTCTCGCGTGACGAGAGCGTCCGCCGCACGCACGAACTTCTGCCATGCCGCGTACTCCTCGCCCGGCTGGACGCGACCCGCGGCCAGGTCGATCAGGCGGTCGAAATCGATGGCGTGCCCGTTGACGGTATCCTTCACCACCACCGCCGCGTCGCCGTCGTGCGCTTCTCCCCGCGGCATCTCCGCCGGCATCCTGGTCGAGTCGGGGAGGACCACGCGCACGCGCACCTCGGCGTGCCACGAGGTACGGCGCAGCAGTGGCGTGTGACGCTCCGGGAGCGCCGCGAGCTGCCCCAGGCTGGGCGCGAAGGGCGGGTGAAGCGTCAGCCCGCCGCGCGTCGGCTTGGCGAGCTGAGGGACCTCGAGTCGCACCCGCATCACCAGGGGTTGATCGAGCGCGTCGGCGCCCTCGACCTTCAGGTCCCGTACGTGTCCGCCATCGAACGACGGTGCCACCAGCTCGCGCTCCACGAAGTCGTACAGCTTCGCCTGCGGGATCTGGTCGAGCGCGTTGCGCCAGGCGATGGCCCGGTTGCCACTGAAGGTCAGCACCAGGTCGAGCGTCGCCGAGCCGTCCTCGCGCACGTCGGCGCGCCCCTCGTAGGTCACACCGTCCGTCGCCCCCGGGGAGTGGACGACGTCGCGCGGCATGTCGGGCGCGAGCACGATGGCCGGTTGCTCCCGCAGCTCCGCCGGGACGTAGGCGTACGGCGCGAACTTGTCGCGCACCATCATCCAGCGCACGCCCTTGTCCGTGGGCACGCGCATCACCAGCGCGTCGTACTCTTCCACCTCGCTCATCTTGCCGAGCGGCGGCGTCGCCAACCGGTTCTTCACCAGCGCGAGCTGGCTCTCGATTCCCAGCAGCCGCAGCATGTAACGGAACGCCGCCTGCCGCGAGCCCGTGCCGCCCGTCACCACGCGGCGTCCGTCGACCTCCTTGCCGTCCTGCACGTGCTCCACCACCCACCGGTACAATCTGCGCGCCCGCTCGTCGGTCGCCTGCGGCGCGACCCCGCGCACGAGCTCCAGCGCCTTCGCGCGCAGCCGCGGATCGAGCGGTGTCTCGTCCCCCGCCAGATCGACCAGGTGCGCCAGCGTCGCCTCGAGCGAGATGCCCCAGCCCACGCGCACGCTGGGCAGGAACTCGGTGATGGGCGGGCTCTCCGGCTCCACCTCGGCCGGCGGACTGAGGTCGATGCGCCAGCGCCGCTCCACGAACGTCCCCACCGGCCTGATCGCCGGCGGCGGCACGCTCCCGCGCGTCTCGATCTCGAGCTCACGATCGGCCGGCGTCACCACGATGAACTCGCTACGCCAGTACCCTTTGTCGGCCTCGCGGAAGAACCAGTGGGGGCTGTGATACTGCCGGCCCTTCGCGCCGTCCCCCGGCTGCGGCGTGATGTGCTCCAGCTCCACGTAGTCGCCCACTTCGAGGTGCGGCAGGGTCAGCGTCGGCTTGCCCGCCACCGGCTCGGGCTCGAGCACTCGCCCGTCGGGCTTGATGACGCGGAGGTGGAGCACCAGGCCGCCCGGCGGTTCCGTCTCGGACTCCGAGTTGATGGCCTCCTGGGACTGGATCTTCTGGATCTCGTGCTCGAGCATCTCGCTCGACCCGTCCGGGTGCGCCCACGTGGCGGCGTAGTCGAGCACGCGCGCCGCCGTCCCGTCCATGTGGTGCCCCGCCTTCTCCCAGGCCTCGAACTCGCGGATCACCGCCCTGCCGTCCTTGCGGTACGGCTCGAGATCCGTCGCGCCCTCCAGCAGATCGATCGCCGTCCGCAGCTCTTCCGCGCTGGCCCCGGTCTGCAGGGCCGCGGCGAGCGCGCGCCGGAGCGCCGCCGTGTCGCCCCCGGCGTAAGCGCGGTCGGCCAGGCGGAACCGCGCCTGCGCGTCTCGGGGGTGCTTGGCCAGCGCCTTTTCGATCTCGGCCGCCGCGGCGCTGGGATCGCCCGAGCGCGCCAGCACGTCCGCGACCCGCGCCGCGATCTCCTTGCGATCCGGTCGGCGCTTCTTCAGTCGCTCGAGCTCCGCGATCGCCGCCTTGTAGTCGCGCCGCGCCAGTGCGCGGTCGAGATCGACCTCCGAGTCCGGGTCGCGCTTCTTGATGCGCGCCGCCACCTGGTCGGCCTCCGTGGCAGGCCCGTCCTCGTCGAGCGCGTCGAGGTAGCTGTGCAGCGCGGCCACGTCGTCCGGGAACCGCTGCGCCAGATCGGCCAGGGCGTGCACCTGGTCGCCGCGCCAGCCGAGCTTGCCGTACAGCTGCGCGAGCTGCTCCAGGACCTCCGGCTCCCCCCGGACCTCGTCCGCCAGCTTGCGCAGCGGCTCCACGGCCTCGGCCAGTCCGTGCTGCCCCGCGCCGTCGAGGATGCTCATGAGCCTCGCGCGCCACAGCCGCCCGTCCCGGGCGAGCGCTCGCTCGCGCAACCCGCGCGCCTTGGGCTCGCGCGCGTCCTCCGGCAGCGCCGGGTCGCCCGCCAGGAACGTGGACGCCATCTGCAGCGCCACCGCCGCCCCGTCCTGCGGATCGACCAGGGGCTCGATCAACGCCGACGCCACGTCGTCCATCTGCTCCGAGTGAGCCGCGTACGCCGCCAGCGTCGCCTCGATGGGCGATGTCGTTGCCAGCGAGCTGTCCCCTCTGGCCGCCGCTCGCACGATCGCGTCGAGCGGGTTCGGATCGGCCATCACCGCGGGCGGCTCGATCGAGTACGGTGCTCGCGCGTCGCCGTCAGTCACCACGCCGGCCGCCGTGCCGTCCGGGTTCAGCAGCCGCACGCTCGCCGCCGGCGTCAGCAGCCTGGCCAGGACGCGGTGGCGACCGTCGCCCACCGACAGGTGGGCCCCGAATCGCTGCCAGGACCCCCAGTCCTCGATGCCGCGGGTGAGCACGGGAGCGTCGTCGACCCACACCTCCAGCGCGCCCTGCACCGCCACCAGCAGCTCGCGGTCCCCGCGCGTCGTGAAGAACGTCTCGGCGTAGAACACGCCCTCCTGTACCTGCTCGTCGGCCACGGCGAGGCAACGGCTCTGCGTCACCGGCAGCACGTGCGGCACGCTGCCGCGCATCGGATCGGCCGCCCACGCCACCGGCCACGGCGCGGGGCGCTCCGCGGCGTAGCTGCGCAACCGGTCGGGGGCGCCGCCATGGCCGAAGGGACCCGCCAGGCGGACCCCGCGCGCGCAACCCATGCGGCGGACGACCTCCGTGTCGTAGGCGTCGCCGGTCTGCTCCGCCTTGTCGTAGACCTCGACCGCGCGCCAGTCCTCGAGCTCGGCCACCGACCGCCAGCCGGCGTGGCCCGGGCGAGCGAGCAGCCCGTCGAACGCCGCCCGGTGCGACAGGTAGAGATCGGTCACCGAGCCGCGCAGGCCGAGCAGGTGACGCACAGCAAACCAGCCTACCAGCGGCGCTTCCTGCTCCGCGCTCCTCGCCGCCGCCGTCAGCGACGCGACGTAGGCGTCGGCCGCCGAGCGCGGATCGCCGTGCGCGTCGTCGGCCACCGCCCGCGCCAGGCTCGCCCACATCCCGTCGTGCGCGATCGCGTCGAGCCGCTTGCGCGCGGCGGCCGCCTCGTCCGCCGAGCCGCCAGGCGCCAGCATCTCCGACAGCGCCCAGCGCCCCACCAGCTCGCCGTCACCCGACGACCGCGCGCTCGCCCGCAGCTCTGCCACCGACGGCGCCGACACCGGACGCGACCCGGCTGCCCCGCAACCGAGGGCGCCCGCCACCGCGAGCACTGCCGCCCACGTGCGCGCCCTCACTTGACGCTCACCGTGGCGCGCTGTCCCAGGGCCCGGTCCACGAGCTCGCACCACGCGCGAAAGGCCGCGTACTCCGCGGCGGCGACGCGCGTCTTCGTGAGCGTCACCGTGGTCCTCGTGTGAAGCACGTTGCCGCTCGACTCCACCGCCAGCTCGTACGACCCGAACGGGCTCGTCCCCTTGGCCGGCTGGGGCACGCTCCTCACCTTCGCCGCCGCGGGCAGCCGCACCGTCCACTCGTCCTCCTGCGTCCACTGTGCGTAGAGGCGAATGTCGAGCTTGCGCGACGCGAGCGGCGCGTAGTCGCGGACCATGTGCTCCTTGCGTCCCAGCGGCACCGTCAGCACGTCCCCTTCCGCGCGGGCAAACTGCGGCACCTTGCCGCGCACGCGCATGGTCACCCTCTGCTCGACGTCCTCGAGATCCCCGGCGTCCACCGACGTCACCTCGCTGCCGGGCAAGATGGCGCCGATCATCTGCTGCGCCCGTTGCTTGCGGGTCGCCTCCGCGTGGAAGCGTACCCGCCACTCCGACGCCTCCACGCCGGTCACGTCCGCTCGCCAGTCGAGCTGCGCCGAGCCGTCCGCCGCCAGCGTGGCGTCCACCTTGTGCGTGCTCACGCTGTCGGACGCCGGAGGGTCCGGCAGGTTCACCAGCCGGGCGTGCCCCTCGTTGACCTGGAGCGCCACCGCGCCGCGGTCCATGGCCGGCAGCTCGAGCTCGCCGGTGTATTCGGCCGTACCGTCGAGGTAGACGTCGAGCGAAGGCACGTAGGCGATCATGTGGTCGAACGGCGCCAGGCTGGCCGGCATCGGCTCGATGTTCCCCTTGTTCGCCGTGCGCACCACCACGGGCGTCGCCTTGATCCCGAGCGCGCTCAGCATGGTCACGATGAGCGTCGCCTTGTCCTTGCAGTCCCCGAAGCCGCGCGCGAAGATCTGCGCGCATCGGTACGGCTTGAAGCCGTGGATGCCGAACTCCAGGGCCACGTACCGCGTCTTCTGCACGACGTAGTCGTAGACGGCGCGCACCTTCGCGCGGTCGTCCTTCAGCCCCCGGGTGAGCGACTCGGCGCGCCGGCGCACCTCGTCGTCTGGAACCAGCTGGTCCTTGATGAGGCCCCAGTACCAGGTCCCCATCTCTTCCCAGGTCTTGTAGGTCGACACGTGCACGTGGCCCAGCACCTCGGACCACGGCGGCTGTAGCGACTCCTGCTCGACCGCCGGAACGTCGGTGGCGAGGAAGTGAAAGATGTGCTGGTCGCCCCGATCTTCTTCCGTCCGCTGCAGCCCCGGCACGCGCGGCTCGTTGAAGTAGAACGTGCGCGACTTCGGCGTGATGAGCACGTACTCGCTGCGCGCCACCGACTCCGGGCTCTGCATGTACACCACCTCGCCGAAGTAGTCGGCGAAGGCGTTGCGCTGCGCCACGTCCTCCACGCGGTACTGCAGCTCCACCACGTCTCCCGGCTCGAGCCGCGGGAAGTGCACGTAGTAGCTGCGCGCGCTGGTGTACATGGCCATGGCCGGGTCGTCCGCCATGGCGCCGGCGCCGCTCTCGATGGCCTCGTCGACGCTGCCGTCCTTGCGGTACACGCGCGCCGCGCGCACCTGCACCGTCTCGCTGTCGGTCTCGAAGACGAACTCGTACTCGCGCGACGCCGCGGCGGCGGCATCCGTCAGCGGCTGGTAGACCACCTGGTGGAATCGGCTGGCGAGGCCGTTGGGGAAGACCGTGGTCACCTGGAGGTCGACCAGCGATCGCCGCGCCTGGCCCGCCGCCGGCGCCCCGCGCCTGGCCAGGAACTCGCTCGCCGGACGAGCGTACTGCTCGTCGGGTTTCGGCCGGGCCGGCTCGATGTGCGCCACCTGCTCGCGGACGTCCTTGGCCTGCGGCATGAGCTCGAGCACGCGCTTCAGCAGGCGCAGCTGGTCGTCGCGCTGGCCCTGGAGCGCGTATACCGTGGCAAGCTCGCGCATCACGTCCACGTCCTCCGGCGCCAGATCGAGGGCCGCGCGGTACGCGGCGATCGCGCGCGCCGGCTGCCCCAGGCGTATCCACGCCTGCGCCGACGCTTGCAGCGCCCCCGCGCTGTCGGGGTTGGTCGCCAGCAGCCGGTCGATCCAGCGTGCGGCCGTGGTCCCGTCGCGCCGCGCCACCGCCAGCTCGATCCGCGCCCGCACGAACGCCGGGTCGTCGAAGCGCACCGCCGCGTAGCGCTCCGCCAGCTCGCCGGCCTCCGTCTCGCGGCCCATGTCGCGCAGCGCGGCCACGCTGGCGCGCAGCAAGGCCACGCTGCGTGGCCGCTGCGTCAGCGCCCGCTCCAGCAGCGCCAGGGCGGTATCGTGCAGCCCGGCCTCCTCGTAGAGCTCCACCTTGGCCAGCGTCGCCGCCACGTTGTCCGGGTCGAGGGCCAGCACGCGCTCGTAGTACGGCACCGCGTCGCGCCAGTTCACGCCCGTGCGCGCGTACGCGGCCCGCGACAGCAGCACCTCGAGTCGCTCGTCCGGCGTGGCGTGGCCCGACGCCACCAGCGCCTCCGCCTTCTCGATCCACGCCGCCCGCGTGTTGCGGCTCTCGGCCAGCTCGCCCGCGAGCAGCGCCCGCGCCACCGTCGGCGCCTTGTCCGCCGCCTGGTGCGCCAGCTCGCGCGCGCGGTGCTCGGTGGGGTCGTCGGACCCCGTCGCCCCGAGGTAGCGCGCGTACGCCTCGAGCATGGCCGGATCGCCGCCCTTCGCGAGGCGCTCGAACGCCTGCGCCGGCCCCTCGACGCCCCCCGTTCGTTCGACCACGCCCTTGCCGAGCGCGAGCACCGCGCCGCCCCCCCGCGTCGAGTGCCGGGGGTCCGCGTCCACCTCGAGGTGCTCGTCCGGCGCGCCCCGCCCGTCGGCCACCCGCAGCGACAGCATCGGTGCGCGCTCGTCGCCACACACCTTCGCCGTCAACCGGTTCCACCCCGCTCGCAGCGTCGCCGTCGCCGCGAAGCGGTCGCTGTCGAGGTCGCGGTACTTGTCGTCGCGCAGGATCTCCGCGCCGTTCCAGAAGACGCGCAGCGCGCCCGTCGCCCCCGCCCACACGGACACGACGCGCGTCTGCCCGGCCTTGTCGCGGGCGTCGCGCACGAAGGTGGACACGTAGCTGCACGACTGCTCGGCCGGGCGAACGAACACGCCGAAGTCGGTCCACCCGTAGGGCGAGACGGCGGGCGGCATCCGCCAGCGCACCGGCTTGTGGTCCTTGCCGTCGTAGTCGCGCGTGACGTCGAGGGGCAGCTCGAGCTCCTTCTCGGGATCGAAGGAGGCGCCGAGGCCCGCCCTGCCGTCGTTGTCGAAGGGGCCCAGGAGCATCCACTTGCCCACGTAGCCGAGGCGCGCGATGCGCGTCCGCGCGCCGTCCAGGTCCCCCCGGCGGCGGCGCGCGTAGGCCTCGAGCAGCGCCGCGTAGGCCCGCACCGGCTCCGCCGCTCCCGCGTCGGAGGCCACCTCGTGCAACACCTCCTCGACCTGCGCCGGGTCGCCGCGATCCCACTCGGCCCACACCTTGCGCAGCGCCACGTAGGCGAGCGGACCGTGGGCGACCATCACGTCGGCGTGCAGTCGCGCGAGCTTCGGCAGCCGGTCCGCCACGTCGGCGCGCGCCTCGGCGAGGGGGACGGCCAGGACGACGAGCAAGGCGAGCAGCAGCGTGGCCGGACGGGAGAGATTCACGGGACCCACGTTGTCGTGCGGCGGGCGGCATGCCGTCAAGCGCGGCGGCGGCAGAGACTCCGACACGCCCCGAGGCACGCTTTTGGTGGCAATGCGCTCCCGTCGCGCTATTTCTGCTGCGCGGTCCAGCGCATGCAATCAGGCCAGGAGATGAGCTCGACGGAAGCCGTGCCCGCCGCGCCGGACTCCAGCGCCGCGCTGCCTCAGCCGGCTACCATGCCCAAGGGGAGCATGGTCCGGGGCCTCGTCAAGACGCTGCGCCCCCACCAGTGGGTGAAGAACCTCTTCGTCCTCGCGCCCATGTTCTTCCACAAGGACGTGTTCCTGGCGACGACGCAGGGCCCGGCGCTGAACCTCAAGGTGGCGGGGCAGGCGCTCGCGGCGACCTTCGTGTTCTGCCTCCTCGCCGGCGCGGTCTATACCATCAACGACCTCTACGACGTCGCGGCGGACCGGGCGCACCCCATCAAGCGCCACCGCCCCATCGCCAGCGGCGCCGTCCCCGAGGGGATGGCGCGGATGATGGCGGTCGGCTTGGTGGTCGCGTCGCTGGCCATCGCCTACCTCGTGGCGCCTGCCCTGGCGATCGTGGCGGCGGTCTACCTCGCGCAGAACGTCGCTTACAGCTTCAAGTTGAAGAAGGTGGCCTTCCTCGACGTCGGGCTCATCGCCTTCGGGTTCGTGCTCCGCGTCCTCGCCGGCGGCATCGCCACCGGCGTGCACGTGTCGGGCTACATGCTGGCGTGCACCGCGCTCCTCGCTCTGTTCCTCGGGTTCGGCAAGCGCCGTCACGAGCTCGCCCTCGAGAACGCCCGCAAGTCGCGGGCGGCGCTGCAGGCGTACACGCCGCGCTCGCTCGACTGGGCGCTGGTGCTCACGGGCACTGCGACGGCGCTCACCTACGTGGCCTACACCCTCGACCCCGTGACGCGCGCCTTCTTCAACTCGAACTACCTCTGGCTGACCGCGCCCTTCACGGTGGCGGGCATCGTGCGCTTCCTCATGATCGTGAGCGGCAAGGCGGGTCGTGGCGTGAAGGCCGAGTCGCCCACCCAGGAGATGCTGCGCGACGTCCCCTTCGTGCTCACCCTCATCCTGTGGGTCGTCGTGGTCGTCGCCCTCGTCTACAAGCTCCGTCCCAACGCGTGACCACGATGCGCGGCGGTCCGGAGCAGGAGGGCCTCGCGGCCAAGCCGGGGGCGTGGGGCGAGCTCGCGCTGACGCTGCCGGTCTTCCTCGTCTACCAGCTCGGCGTCGTGTTCCTCGGCGTTCGCAACGCGACCGATCTGGTCACCCAGCGGCTGCTCGAGCTGTCGCACGGCGACCGCCTCGTCTACCTGGCCATGACCGCCGGGATCGGCGCGGCGCTGTGCATCGTCTTCGCCGTGCTCGGCCGGGGGCAGGCGCTGCGCCCCCGCAAGATCCTCCAGATCATGGTCGAAGGCGCCGTGTACGCCGTCGCCATGGGCACCGTCACCTCGTGGGTGGTGGGCAGGATGTTCGCGGGCGTGCCGGCAGGCCAGGCCATCGGGGCCGATCCGTTCACCGGCCTGGTGATGTCGCTCGGAGCGGGGTTCTACGAGGAGCTCGCCTTCCGGGCCGTGCTCTTCGGTCTGGGGTCGAAGCTCCTGGTGTGGCTGCTGTCGCACCAGCGCGTGGGGCTCGTCGGCCAGGGCTCGTCGCTGTCGCTCCGGTCGGTCGCCATCATGGTGGTGTGGGCCCTCGTCTGCGCCGGCGCCTTCAGCGGAATGCACTACGTGGGCTCCATGTCCGACGACTTCGCGCTGAAGACGTTCGTCGCGCGGGCGGTGCTCGGCCTGGCGCTGACGCTGGTGTACGCGACGCGCGGCTTCGCCGCGGCGGTGTGGACGCATGCGCTCTACGACGTCTGGGTGCTGGTTCTCTAGAAGTGCACGGTGAGCAGCGGCGTCACCGCCGGCGCCGGCAGCGCGATCGGATGGGCCGGCAGCTCCCACCGCGGCTGCGCGGGCGGAAGCACCGCCACGCTCTTGTCGACGTGCGTCGGGTGCCCGCTGGCGGCCACCAGCCAGATGAACCCGCCGACGATCAGCGCGCCCCCCGCCACCGCCGGGATCCACACGTACGGCTCGCCGTAGAGGGCCGTGAAGGGCGCCCCGCCGTCGCTGAGACACTGGCCGTAGGCCGAGTTCTGGTTCGCCTTGCTGGCGAAGGCGCTGACGAAGGGGCAGACGAAGAGCGCGCCGAGGAGCTCCACGATGCCGACCACGGCGCTCACCCCCACCACCGGGGCGAGGCCGATGCCGCCGACCACCAGCAGCACGATGGGACCCGTCTTCGAGCCGCCCTTCCCCGGGTCGACCACCAGCGTGACCTTGCCCTGCGGCGGCAGGTGGAACGGCTCCGACGCGCGCACGCCATGGCCGCCGATGCGGTAGTTGCCGGTGGGCGACACGCTCGCGTCGCACGGCGAGGTGCACACCGTCTGCCACGCCTTGCCCTCGCCCTGCACCTCGAGGTCGACGGCGGTGGGCGAGTCGATGTGAACGACGACGGCGGGCGGCTCGGGGGGGAGCGCGTCGGGCATCGGGGCTATCCGGTATGGTATAGCTCGCTTCGCGCCGGGCCAAGCAACTCGTCGCTACCGGGTGTCCGGGGACTCTTCCGGCGCCGCGAACGCGAACCGGGCGAGAGGAACGTAGGCGGAGCCCTCCGGGCTCGGCTCGCTCCGGTACAGGGTCAGCGTCGCCGCGCGGCACTCCCCGGCGCCCTCGGCCAGCTCCGGGCGCAGCCACTTGCGGGCGTCGTAGGCGCGCTTGAGGCGGGCCAGCGTCACGTGCGGGCGAAAGGGCCGATCCTCCCTGGGCAGGCGGTGCCTGGCGGTGAGCTTCTCCACCTTCTCGGCCAGCCTGGCCACGCCGCCGCGGGCGTCGTCGAGCTCGACCACGATGATGCTCGCCCCCTGCGCGGACGGGAACGCCGCCAGGCGGAACGAGCTCGGGGCGGGCGCCGGCTTGCCCTCGGCGAGCGCGCGCAGCGCCTGCCCCAGCGGCGCCACCAGGTCGACCGGCAAGGCCGCCATGAACTTGAGCGTCACGTGCATCTTCGCCGGCGGCACCCAGGCCGCGCTCGGCGCGCCGCTGCCCATGCGCAGCCGGTCCGCGGTGCGGGCCACGCGCCGCAGGCTCATCGAGTCCAGATCCAGCGCGACGAACGCCCGGATCGTCTCCCCCTTCTTCGCCGCCATCGCGCCTCGCTATCCGTGCTCGCTCGCGCCCGCCGCCTCGCTCGCGCGCTCCTGGACGCGCGAGGCGCACACCTCGCGCACCATCTGGAGCCCCGCGTAGGTCGCCAGAGTCTGGATCTGCGACCGGTCGCCGACGAAGACGCGATGCCTCACGTCCGTCGTCCCGTCGGGGCGCGTCAGGGCGACGTAGACCGTCCCCACCGGCTTCTCCTCGCTGCCGCCGCTCGGCCCGGCCACGCCGGTGAGGGCCAGCGCCAGATCGGAGCCCGACACCCGTCTGGCCCCCTCGGCCATCGCTGCCGCCACCTCGGAGCTCACCGCGCCGTGCCAGCGAATGGTCTCCTCGTCGACGCCGAGGATGCGCGACTTCGCGCTGTTGGCGTAGGTCACCGCGTCGAGCAAGAGGAAGTCGCTGGCCCCGGGCTCGCGCGTGAGCATGTGCCCGACCAGGCCGCCGGTGCATGACTCGGCGATGGCCAGCGTCCAGCCCCTCGCGCGGAGCGCGCGCCCGACCACGCCGGCGAACGTGTCCTCCGAGTCGCCGAAGACGTAGGCGCCAAGCCTCGCCCGCACCTCCGCCGTGGCGCGCTCGCAGAGGTCGCGCGCCGCCGAGTGCGAGGGAGCGCGCGCCAGCACCTTCACCTCGATCTCGGGGAAATGCGCGCGGTACCCGATGGTGGTGCCGGGGAACGCCTCCTCCACCCCCGCGAGCTTCTCGCCCACGATGCTCTCCGGCAGCCCGAAGGTGCGCAGGTGCGACTGGTACAGGTTGTTCGGCGCCAGGGCGCGGATGCGCGGCACCACCTGCTCTTCGAACATCTTCTTCATCTCGCGCGGCACGCCGGGCAGAAAGTAGGCGACGCACTCGCCCACGCGCACGCCGAAGCCGGGCGCGGTGCCCACCGGGTTGGGCAGGATGTCCGCGCCCTCCGGGAAGTCGGCCTGCTTGGCGTTGGTGGCGCTCATCGTGCGCCCGAACTTCTCGAGGCGGCGCCGGATGGCGTCGAGCGACGCGTCGTCGCGCGCCAGGCGCACGCCGAGGGAGCCCGCGACGGCTTCGGTCGTGACGTCGTCGGTCGTCGGGCCGAGGCCCCCGGTGGTCACGAGGACGCGCGTCCGCTTCGCGAGGCG